>CALCIB010000091.1 GCA_937907525.1 uncultured Planctomycetales bacterium
GTCGGGTCGTCAGCCCGCCGGGAGAGGGTGGCCCGAAGGGCCGGGTGAGGGTCGTGGCGCTTCGGGATACGCTCCGGGTTCGCGTTGTTTCGACCCGACGCCCTCCGCGAAGCGCCACGACCCTCACCCGCCGCTGGCGCGGCCGCCCTCTCCCGGTGGGAGAGGGGACGGAACGGGCGGCCTGGGCCGATGCAAACGCATTTTATACTAACTATTTAGAACATGAACTCTCAGCCGACCCGCTCCACGACCATCGCCACGGCGTTGCCGCCTCCCAGGCAGAGCGACGCCACGCCGTAGCGCAGGTTGGACCGCTCCAACTCGTGCAGCAAGGTCGTCAGGACGCGGGCGCCGCTGGCCCCGATGGGATGGCCCAGGGCGATCGCCCCGCCGTTGACGTTGACCCGTTCCGAAGTCAGGTCGAGCCTTCGAAGGCACGCCAGCGCCTGCGCCGCGAAGGCCTCGTTCAACTCGAAGCGGTCGATCAGCGAGGAGTCGAGCCTGGCCCGGACGAGCGCCTTTCGGATCGCCAGGACGGGAGCGACGTACAGGTCCTTGGGTTCGGTCCCCGAGGTCGCCGAGGCGAGGATTCGAGCCATCGGCTCGCGGCCGAGCTTCCGGGCGACCTGGAACGAGGCCACGACCACCGCGGCGGCGCCGTCGCTGATCATCGAGGCGTTACCGGCCGTGACCGTTCCCTCGCGATCGAAGGCCGGCGACAACCCAGCCAGCCGATCGCCGCTGGCGTCCGGCCGCGGGCCCTCGTCCGACTCCACCCGGTCGACCCGCCCCTTGCGGCCGGGGACGTCGACCGGGACGATCTCGGCGGCGAACGCCCCCTCGGCCGCGGCCCGACAGGCCCGTCGGTGGCTCTCCAGCGCGTACTCGTCCTGCGCCTGACGGCTGATCGCGTCGCGGGCCGCCAGGTCGTCGGCGATCGCGCCCATCGACAAGCCACTCATGGAGCAATACAGGCCGTCGTGGATCATGGAGTCGGTCAAGGTCCGGTCGCCCGCGGGGGGGCCGCTCCTCGGGGCCAGGAACGGGGCGCGACTCATGCTTTCCATCCCGCCGGCGACGACCACGTCCGCGTCGCCCGCGCGAATCGCCTGGGCGGCGAGCATGACCGCCTTCAGCCCCGAGCCGCACATCTTGTTGATCGTGAGCGCGGCGACGGTCGGCGGCAGGCCGGCGGCGATGGCCGCCTGACGCGCCGGCGCCTGGCCGAGCCCGGCGGAAAGCACGTTCCCCATGACGACCTCGTCGACGTCTCCGGGGCCGACTCCCGACCGCTCGACGGCCGCCGCGATCGCGAGCGCGCCGAGCTTGATCGCCGGGACGGTGGAAAGCGACCCCTGGAACTTGCCGATTGGGGTGCGGGTCGCGGCCAGAATGACGGGGCTGTCCATGACGTCGTCCTCTCGGCTCGTCCGGGAGGATCGAGGGCGGAACCGAATCGACCCGCCCGGCCGTCTCGACCGCTCCCGCCTCCGAGTCGTTCGGAAGCGAATCGCGAGACGCGAGCCCATATCGGATTATAATACCGATAGGCGTGTTGATCGATCCCGTCGCCGGAAGATCCGGTCGATGCCGCTTGGCGGGGGTTCGTCATGAATGAGCGACATGCGCCCTGGGTCGACGGCCTCACGATCGGCGAGGTCCTGCGCGAGACGGCCCGCCGGTTCGGCGATCGCGACGCATTGGTCTTTCACCAGGCGGACTTCCGTTGCGACTACCGACGACTCGACGAGCAGGTCGACGACGTCGCGCGAAGCCTCATGGCCCTGGGACTCAAGCGCGGCGACCACTTCGGCGTCTGGGCGACCAACTGGCCCGAGTGGGTCCTTCTCCAGTTCGCCGCGGCCCGCGTCGGCGTGGTGCTGGCCAAGATCAACCCCTCGTACCAACTGGCCGAGGCGCGATACGCCCTGGCCCACTCGGACGTTCGCGGCCTGGCCTTGATCGAGCGGTTCAAGACGAGCGACTACTTCGGGATCGTCTCGGAGCTTTGCCCGACGCTGGCGACGTCGCCGCCCGGCGAGTTACGCTCCGACGCCCTTCCCGAGCTTCGGTGGGTCGTCGCGATCCGCGACGGCGGCCTCCCCGGCATGCTCGACTGGTCGGACTTCATCGAGCGGGGACGATCGATCTCCCGCGAGGCCCTCGCCGCTCGCGAGGCCCTCAACCGGCCCACCGACCCGATCAGCCTCATGTACACCTCCGGCACGACCGGCCCGCCCCGCGGCGTCCTGCTGTCGCACCGCAACCTGCTTTTAAACGCCCATTACGCCGGCGCGAACATGGGGATCGACGAGAACGACCGCATCTGCATCCCCGTCCCGCTTTACCACTGCTTCGGCTGCGTGCTGGGGACGGTCGTCGCGCTGGTCCGCGGCGCGGCGATGATCTTCCCGCGCGAGTCGTTCCGCCCCGACGCCACCCTCGACGCCGTCGAGCGCGAGCGCTGCACCGCGATCTACGGCGTGCCGACGATGTTCATCGCCGAACTCGAACACGAGAGCTACCCCGGACGCGACCTGACCTCGCTGCGGACGGGGATCATGGCGGGCAGCCCTTGTCCCATCGAGTTGATGCGACGGGTGACGACCTCGATGGGTGCCCGCGAAATCACCATCGGCTACGGCCAGACCGAGGCCTCGCCTCTGATCACCCAGACGAAGCGCGACGATCCGATCGAGCTTCGCGTCGGCACCGTCGGAAAGCCGCTGCCGGGGATCGAGGTCAAGGTGGTCGAACCCGCGACCGGACTGGAGGTGCCCGACGGGATTTCCGGCGAGCTTTGCAGTCGAGGCCACGGAGTGATGCTGGGTTACTACAAGATGCCCGAGCAAACCGCCCGGGCGATCGACGGCGACGGCTGGCTGCACACCGGCGACCTCGCCACGCGCGAGCCCGACGGCTACCTCCGAATCACCGGCCGCATCAAGGACCTCATCATCCGCGGGGGCGAAAACGTCTCCCCCCACGAGATCGAGGCCCTCTTGCTGACGCACCCGAAGGTCGAGGACGTCCACGTCGTCGGCGTCCCCGACCGCAAGTTCGGCGAGGAGATCCTCGCCAGCGTCAAACTCAGGAGCGGCCAAATCGCGACCGAGGCGGAGATCCGCGCGTTCTGCGCCGCGACGCTGGCGCGTTTCAAGGTGCCGCGCTGGGTCCGGTTCGTCGAGGAGTTCCCCACGACCGTGACAGGGAAGGTCCAGGCGTACAAGATCCGCGAGCAGGCCGTTCGCGAACTCGGCCTGGAGGCGGACGCCGGCATCGAGACCGCCTGACCATGAGGAGGCGCGCCATGCGAATCGAAGGCCGAACGTTCCTCGTCTCCGGCGGCGGCTCGGGCCTGGGCGCGGCCTGCGCCCGGCTCCTGGTTTCGCGAGGCGGCAACGTCGTCATCGCCGACGTCGACCCCGACGGCCGCGGCCTGGCCGCGGGCCTGGGGTCGCGCGCGATCTTCGCGCTCACGGACGTCACCGACGAGGCGAGCGTGGCCGCCGCCGTCGCCGCGGGCGTCGAGGCTTTCGGCGGGCTGGACGGGGCCGTGACCTGCGCCGGGATTCTGGGGACCGAGAAGCTGCTGCCGCGCGACGGGCCGCCGTCCTCGGCCAACTTCAGGCGCGTCGTCGAGGTCAACCTGATCGGGACGTTCCACGTGGTCCGGCACGCGGCGGACGCCATCCGAAACCGACCGCCGGGGCCCGACGGCGAGCGCGGGGCGATCGTCACGACCGGGTCGATCGCCGCGGAGGAGGGACAGATCGGCCAGGCCGCCTACGCGGCGTCCAAGGGAGGCGTGGCCGCGCTGACGCTCCCCGTCGCCCGCGAGTTGGCCCGCCACGGGATTCGAATCGTCAACGTAGCCCCCGGCGTGTTCGACACCGCGATGATGGCGGGCGTCACGCCCGAACTCCGCCGGTCGCTCTCCGAGCAAATCCCCTTCCCGCCGCGGTTCGGCGAACCCGACGAGTACGCCGCCCTGGTGGAGCACGTGATCGAAAACCCGATGCTCAACGGCTCGACCATCCGTCTCGACGGCGGGATGCGGATGCGGGGGACGTAAGCCCGGCCGCGATCAATAAAACGGCCTGGGCATGTTGCCGCGCTTGGAGTCGGAGAGCAACTCGGCGATGGTGGAGTCGCCCAGGGCCTTCTCCACCATCGCCGCGGTGTCGTCCAGCCGGGCGTGGAGCGGGCAGAGGGTCTTGTGTTCGGGGATGCCCAACGGGCAATGCTCGATCCGCCGCACGGGGTCGACGGCCTGGACGACGTCGAGCACCGTCAGCTCCTCGGGCGCGGCGGTCAGGGTGAACCCGCCGTGCAAGCCTCGCTGGGCGCGGACGATCCCGGAACGGCCGAGGGTCTGCATCACCTTGGCGAGATAGCCGGGAGGGACGCGGGTCACTTCGGCGATCTGCTGGGTCGTTTGCGGGACGTCCGGTTTCTCGGCCAGATATACGACGGCCCGAAGCGCGTACTCGGCGGTCTGTGAGATCATCGGCGACTCGAATGTTGATGATGAATGAGCGACGTCGCCTCCGCGCCTCCGGGGCTCCCCCCCGGCGGGCCCGACGGTCCCGTCCTATAAGTCGAAATGATCGCGATCGAGGTTTTCAAGGGACGCGCGGCGCCGTGCGCCGCGGAATCCAAGGGGTGCGAGGGAGAGGGGCGCGATCGATCCGCCCGGGGCCCGCGCGGGAGGCTGATCGGCGCCCGGCCGAGATTTGGTCACGATTCGTCGCCTCCCGACCCCGCGGCGGCCGATTCTATCCGATCCCGCTCCCATCAGTCGATACTAATTATAGAGCGGGCTTCAAGCCGGATCCGACGCCCTCGACGAATCGAACATAATGTATATAGGAATGCATGGATTTCGAGTTCGCGACGGCTTTCCGCGGCTCCTTCCGGCGCCCGCCGCGAGGGGCGGGTCGAGCCGCGGCGATTCGACGACGGCCGAGCCGGCGGTCGACCCCGCGACCCGAAAAAAGGATATTCGGACCTTGACATCGATAATTCGGTTTCTAGACTGATTGGCATCCGGCAAGGGGCGAGTCCCACGGTGGGCGCGACGTTCCGGGGCGGCCGCCGGCGACGGCGCGACGGCGCGTCGATCCGCGACGGCGCGGGCCGGCCGACGGTTTTCAAAAGGAACGCGAACCCCATGGAGACAGCCGCGACGATGGAGTTATCGGCATGAGCACCTCGTCCCCGTCGTTCGTCGCGGCCCGTCCGTCGGTTTGGCGGCGCGCCGCGGACTACCTCGCGCTGTCCAAGCCGAAGATCATGCTCATGGAGCTGGTCACGGTGGCGGCGGCGACGGTGGCGGCCGTCCACGGCGCGCCCGACGCCCGGCTCCTGGGTCACGCCCTGCTGGGGACGTTCCTGGTGGCCGCCGGCGCGAGCGTCGGCAACCAATGGCTGGAGTGGCGCTCCGACGCCCTGATGGACCGCACCGCCGACCGCCCCTTGCCCTCGGCCCGCATGAGCCGGGGCGAGGTGGCGGCGTTCGGCGCGGTCGTCACCCTGGGCGGCGTCGCGTACCTTTGGACGTTGGTCAACCCGGCGACCGCCGCGATCGGCGCCTTGACGTGGTTCGTCTACGTCTGCCTGTACACGCCCTTGAAGTCGCGCTCGACCTCGAACGTCACGGTGGGCGCGGTCTCGGGGGCGTTGCCGATCCTGATGGGCTGGACGGCCGCGGGCCGGCCGCTCGACGTCGGCGCGGCGGTCCTCTTCGCGGTGGTCTTCCTCTGGCAGTTCCCGCACGTCATGGCCGTGGGCTGGATCTACAGGCGACAGTACGCCGCGGCGGGGCTGAGGATGGTGCCGGTGGTCGACCCCTCCGGAAGGCGGGCGGGACGGGTCGCGACGGCGGGGGCCCTGGCGCTTCTGCCCGTAAGCCTGCTCCCCGCGGCGATCGGCATGGCCGGCCCCTGGTATCTCTGCTGGGCGGCGGGGCTGGGCCTCTGGCAGGCGCTGCGGGCCTTCCAGTTCCTGGCCGGCCGGGACGACCGGACGGCGCGCGCCCTGTTCCGGGCGACCCTGGCCTATTTGCCGGCGCTCCTGACGTGGATCGCCGTCGGACTCCTGAGACCCTAAGCGATCGACGGGACGAGGGACGTCGATCGGTCACGCGACGATAACGGTTCTTAAAATCGACGAAACGAACGACATGTTCACTCATTCGCGAGCGAGGTTCGATTCCATGACCCAACGGACGGAACGCGGATCGCTTCGAGGCCGGGCCTCGGGCGCGGCGACGGCCTTCTCCCTCTTCTCCGCGGCGGCCGCCGCGCTTCTGTTGCCCGGCTGCGGCGGGTCCAAGCCGGCCGCGCCGGCGGCGCCGATCGAGGCGACCGTGAAGGGCGACGGGGTGGTCACCGGCAAGGTGACCCTGGAGGGGACGCCGCCGGAGGAGCAGCCGCTCCCCCTGGACCAGGCCTGCAACGACTCCTGCCAGGCGCATGACAAGGAGACGCCGCGGCTGACCCGCAACTACGTGGTCAAGGACGGCGGCCTCGCCGAGGTGCTGGTGACGGTGGTCGACATCCCGGCCCAGCCGATCCCGGCGGGGACGGGCCCGCTCACGATCACCCAGCGCGGCTGCGAGTACGAGCCCTACGTGGCGGCCTGCCAGGTCGGCCAGACGATCCACGTCGTCAACGACGACCCGCTGACCCACAACATCCACACGATGCCCAAGGTCTCCGGCAACAAGGAGGTCAACCAGAGCCAGGCCGCCAAGGCGGCGCCGCTGGACTTCGTCTACGACAAACCGGAGCAGTTCCTGCGGTTCAAGTGCGACGTCCACCCCTGGATGTTCAGCTACGTCAGCGTCCTGAACCACCCGTTCTTCGCCGTCACCGGCGAGGACGGCTCCTTCGAGATCAAGGGCCTTCCCGACGGCAAGTACAAGCTGAAGTTCGAACACCGCAAGGCCGGCGAGACGACCCGGGAGGTCGAGGTCAAGGACGGCAAGGCGACGGCCGACGTCGTGCTCAAGGTCGCGTCGGCCTAACGTGAGGCCCGCGCGGCGACGCTCGCCCGGGGAGGAGAGAACCATGTCATCAGAGACGCACGAGCTTGGTTTCCTGCGAAAGTACGTCTTCTCGCTCGATCACAAGGTGATCGGCATCCAGTACGGCATCACCTCGCTGTCGTTCGTCTTCGTCGGGCTGGTCCTGATGATGCTGATGCGGTGGCAGATCGCCAACCCGGGCGAGGCCGTGCCGATCGTGGGAGGGCTCCTGGAAGGCGTGATGGGCGTCCCCGCCGCCGAGGGGAAGATCTCGCCCGACCTGTACAACATGTTCGGGGCCATGCACGGCACGATCATGATCTTCCTGGGGATCGTCCCCCTGGTCTTCGGCGCCTTCGGCAACTACCTGGTGCCGCTCCAGATCGGGGCGCCGGACATGGCGTTCCCCAAGCTGAACATGTTCAGCTATCACCTGTATCTCTGGGGCGGCCTGGTCATGCTGGCCAGCTTCCTGGCGCCGGGCGGCCCGGCGCAGGCGGGCTGGACGTCGTACCCGCCGTTGACCACGATCATCCCGACCGACGGCCAGACGTACTGGATCATCGCCATGGTGATCATCATCACGTCGTCGCTGTTGGGGTCGATCAACGTCATCACGACGGTGATCCAGCTCCGGGCGCCCGGCATGACCTGGGGCCGGCTGCCGTTCTTCGTCTGGACCGAGTTCGTCACCGCCTTTTTGCTCCTGCTGTCCTTCCCCCCGCTCGAGTCGGGCGCCATCCTCCAGTTCGTCGACCGGATCTTCGGGGCCAGCTTCTTCATGCCCCACGACCTGATCGTCTCCGGGACGCCCATGGCCGACGTCAGCGGCGGCGGCAGCCCGCTCTTGTGGCAGCACCTCTTCTGGTTCCTGGGGCACCCCGAGGTCTACGTCCTGGTGCTCGCCCCCATGGGGATCGTCACCGAGATCTTCGCCAACAACATCCGCAAGCCGATCTGGGGCTATCCGGCCATGGTCGGCTCGATCCTGACGATCGGCTTCCTGTCGATGGTCGTGTGGGCGCACCACATGTTCATGACCGGGATGGGCTCGAACATCTCGATGTTCTTCCAGACGACGACGACGGTGATCTCGATCCCGTCGGTGATCGTCATGACCTGCCTGCTGTTGTCCCTGTGGGGCGGCTCGATCCGGTTCACGGTGCCGATGCTCTTCGCGATCACGTTCCTGCCGATGTTCGGCATCGGCGGCCTGACCGGGATCCCGATGGCGTTCAACAGCACCGACACGGTGCTGCACGACAGCTACTACATCATCGGCCACTTCCACTACCTGGTGGCGCCGGGCACCCTCTTCGCCGTCTTCGGCGGGATCTACTACTGGTTCCCCAAGGCGACGGGCCGGCACATGAGCGTCAAGCTCGGGCACGCCCACTTCTGGGGCTCCCTGGTCTGCATGAACCTGATCTTCTTCCCGATGCTGGTCCAGGGCCTCGCCGGGATGGGCCGGCGGATGTCCGACGGCGGCGCCAACTACTCGCTGGCCAACCCGTCCAACGAGGGGGTCGTCGGCGCCCTGAGCTCGACGATCATGGGCCTGAACGTCCTGATCGCCTGGTCGGTCGTGGCTCTGGCGTTGTTCCAGCTGCCGTTCATCTTCAACTTCTTCTACAGCATCGTCGCCGGCGAGAAGGTGGAGAACGACAACCCCTGGGGCGCGACGACGCTCGAGTGGCAGACCCCGACGCCGCCGCCGCACGGCAACTTCGCCGAGCCGGTGGTCGTCTACCGCAAGGCCTACGACTACAGCCTGCACTTCAAGGCCCTGCACGCGCAGGAGGCCCCGGAATGGGGCTCCGTGGCCCATCTCCCCGACTTCGAGCCGCAGAACCTCCCCGTCTCCGCCGAGACGGTCGGGGCCCCGGAGTGACGACGAGGCGGCCCCGCGACCCGGGGCCGCCGGCGCGACCGAACCGCACACGCAGCAGGAACCTTCGCATATGAGTCATTCACAACACGAGGCGATCCCGTATACGACCGAGGTTCGCGAGGACACGGGGCTCTACAACGGCAAGCTGGGGATGTGGCTGTTCCTGGCCTCCGAGGTGATGCTCTTCGGCGGGTTGTTCTCCGCCTACGTCTTCCTCCGCCTCGGCGCCCGGCCCGGCGAGTGGCCCCACGGCCTTTTGAACATCCCGATCGGCACCTTCAACACCCTGGTGCTGATCACGTCGTCGCTGACGGTGGCCATGTCCTGGACGGCGCTCAAGCTGGGCGACTTCCAGACCTACCGCAAGTACCAGCTCGTCACCCTGGCCTGCGCGGTCGGGTTCCTGGCGATCAAGAGCTTCGAGTATTACGACAAGTTCACCCACTACGAGGTCTGGCTGAAGGCCCCGCTCGCGGCCGGCGAGCACCCCGGCCTGGCGGGCCACGCCGCCGCCCCCGACGCCGAGGTCCCCTCGGTCATCGGCCATGTCGAGGGGGTCGGCCCGTTCGAGACCCTGGCCTCCCTGGAGGAGGCAGGCGCGACGTCGATCACGATCCACCCCGACAAGTACCACTACCGGCTCACCGCCTGGCAGCAGGCCGAGCGGACCATGAAGGAGGCGTCGATGGAGGGGGGCTCGGCGGGCGCCGAGGCCCACGAGGGGTTGACGATCGAACTCTCGAAGATCGCCAGGCTCTCCGCCCTGGTCCCCCGGCACAGCACCTTCTTCGCCTGCTACTTCACCCTGACGGCGCTGCACGCCCTGCACGTCGCCGGCGGCATCGTGGCGTTCGCCTGGCTGCTCTGGCCCGGCGCGCGGATGTGGCGGGAGGAGCCGGAGCGGTACACCAACCGCATCGAGGTGACCGGCCTGTTCTGGCACTTCGTCGACCTGGTCTGGATCTTCCTCTTCCCCACCCTCTACCTCCTTTGACCCGGCGAACCGGAGGCGGCAGAATGTCCGAAGCGACGTCGACCCCCACGCTCCCCGCGACCCACGGCCACGGCCACGGCCACGCGGACGACCCCGAGCACATCCGCCAGATGCAGAAGCGGTTCCTGATCGTCTACGGCGTGCTGATCGTGGGCACGATCCTGACGGTCTCCATGTATTACGTCTACTTCGAGGAGATGTGGCAGACGGTCAGCGTGGCCATGCTGATCGCCTCGGTGAAGGGCCTGTTCGTGGCGATCGTCTTCATGCACCTGTGGCACGACCACCGCAACCTCGGCACGATCCTCCTGTACACGGGCGTGGTCGCGGTGGGCCTCTTCGCCCTGACCATCGGCTCGTTCCTCAGCGTGGTCGGCCCCCAGTACCTCGTGAGGTGACCGATGTCCCTGAAGGCCTTCCACCTGTTGTTCGTCGCGGCGTCCGAACTCCTCCTGTTCGGCTTCGCCGCCTTCGAGAACTACCGCTACTGGCACTTCACGCTGGACGGCGCGGACTTCTGGTTGGGCACCGCGTCGAGCCTGATCGGCGTCGCGCTCTTGCCCTACGCCTGGTACTTCCTGCGCAAGACCAGGGACATCGGCCTGATTTGAGAGGAGCAACCATGTATCGATTTCCGAGGGGCCGAGCCTCGTGGGCCCTCGCCCTCGCCCTCCTGGCGGCGCCGAGGGCGGCGGACGCCTGCGCGGTCTGCCTGGGGAAAAGCGAGGACCCGTCGACCCGCGGGCTCAACGCCGCCATCGTCACCCTCGTCGCCGCGCTTCTGTGCGTGATGGGGCCGATCGTGGGCTTCATCGGCTATCTGACCCGGCGCGCGATCATCCACCCCCTACCCCGGCCGGACGCTCCGGGAGGAGTCGAGCACGATGGACTGGATTGACGGCCTGATGGGCAAGCTGCTGAACCTGCCGCCCCTGGGGACGAGGGAAGGCGAGAGCATGGACCGGCTGCTCAACGCCACGCACGTCTCGATGGTGGTGTTGTTCGCGATCTGGTTCGCCTTCCTGGTCGTCGCGCTGGTGCGGTTCCGGACCAAGCGGCACCCCCGCGCCAACGCGACCGGGGTCAGCCCGATGATCTTCCTCCTGGTCATCGGCATGGTCCTCCTGGACGAGTTGGGGACGCTCTTCGGCGCCGCGATCCCGCTTTGGAACAAGCACTTGGCGGGGTTCCCGGCGGAGAAGGACGCGACCGTGGTCCGGGTGGCCGCCCAGCAGTTCACCTGGAACGTCCGCTACCCCGGCGCCGACGGCAAGTTCGGCGGGCAGGGCATGTCGTTCGTCGACGACGACAACCCGCTCGGCTACGACCCCGCCGACCCGGCGGGCAAGGACGACGTCTCGCCGCCGCTTAAGGACCTTCGCGTCCCGTTGATCCCGATCGACGTCGACGGCGACGGTCGGCAAGATCTCGACGAGGAGGGGAAGCCGAAGTTCAAGCCGGTGCTGATCCACCTGTCGAGCCTGGACGTCATCCACAGCCTGAAGATCCTGCCGTTTCGGATCTGCCAGGACGCGATTCCGGGGATGAGCATCCCGGTCTACTTCACGCCGACCAAGACGGGCAAGTTCATGATTACCTGCGCCCAGTTGTGCGGCAACGGCCACGCGACCATGGTCGGCTGGCTCACCGTCATGGAACCCGAGGAATACGCCCGGTGGCAGGCGAATTACCTCGTCGACAAGTCGGCCGCGCGCGGTTGAGGCGCGGCGGCGGTCATCTTCTCCAGGGGCCGCGCCGGCCGAAGTCGCGGCCGGACGCGGTGGGAGTCGTGGAATGCCGAATCGAGACCGACTGATATTCGTGATCCTGACGGGCCTCGCCTCGGCGCTGTCCGTCCCGTACCTGCTGGTGAAGACCGGCGCGTGGGAGCCGGCCGCGGCCGCGGCCCCCGACGCCGCCTCCGCGACTCCGTTCCGCGACCCCGACGACCTGCCGGTCGTCGACGAGATCGCCGACTTCTCGATGACCGACCAGTCCGAGAACTCCGTCGGCCGGGCCGACCTGCTGGGGAAGGTCTGGGTGGCCGACGTCATCTTCACCCGCTGCCCCGGCCCCTGCGCCAAGATGACCCGACGCATGGCCGATCTTCAAGACTCGATCCCGCCGGAGTGGCCGGTCCGGTTCGTCTCGGTGACGACCGACCCCGGGCACGACTCCCCCGAGGTGCTGCGGCGCTACGCCGAGACCTTCCACGCCGACCCGGCGCGGTGGAGCTTCCTGAACGCGCCCAAGGCCGACGTCGCGAAACTCGCCGTCGACGGCCTGAAGCTGGTGGTGCTGGACAAGGAGGAGGCGCGCGAGTCGCCCGAGGACTTGTTCATCCATTCCACCGTCCTGGCGCTGGTGGACAAGCGCGGCCGGCTCCGAGGCGCGTTCGAGTCGATCCCCCTGGACGTCTCCAAGCTCGAAGGCTTCGAGGGGGCCGAGCCGCCGGCCGAGGAGTCCTGGGAGACGACGCTGAAGCCTCGGCTGCTGAAGGCGATCGAGCGGCTGGTCGCGGAAGACTGACCTCGCGGACTACGACGCGAAACCCCTTGAACCACGGGACCCTTGCGCATGCAGACCCTCGCGCTGACCATCTTCCTGATCTTCGCGCCGATCGTGGGCGCGATCTTCTTCTACATCGCCCGCAGCGGCGCGAACCCGGCCGAACTGTCCTACAAGGCCTACTCCCGGACCAGGCTCCTGGTCCTGGTGGGCTTTACGACGGTCGCCCTGATCGCCACGCTCCTGACGATCACCGACACCCCCTACGCCCACGCCGGCGAGCAGCCGGACCGGATCGTCTACGTCTTCGGCAAGCAGTTCGCGTTCAAGATCTCCGACAAGCCGATCGCGGTCGAGGACGCGATGGACGACGAGATCATCCTGCCGAAGATCCAGCCGATCAAGGCCGGCGATCTGGTCGAGTTCCGGATCTCGGCCGCCGACGTGACCCACGGCTTCAGCATCTACGACCTCGACGGCGAGGTCCAGACCCAGACCCAGGCCATGCCCCAATACGTCAACCGCCTGCGCTACCGCTTTCCCAAGGCCGGCGCCTACCAGGTGCTCTGCTTCGAGTTCTGCGGGATCGGCCACCCCGGAATGAAGGCGGACCTCGAAGTCGTCGATGCCGCTCCGGCCGTGGCGGCCGCGCGCTGAAAGTCCGTCCCATAAGTGGTAAAAGACAGCCATTACGGTCTTCCCCCGCGAGGGGGGAAGGCCGTTTATCCGACGTCTTCCCCCCTCGCGGGGGAAGACAGACCGCGAAGCGGCCGGATGAGGGGGATGACGCGACCGGAAGCCGTCGGAACGTCGAAAGCCAGACCAGGCGGCTCGGGATCCCGAGGGCCTTCTTGCTCGCCCCCCTCATCCGGCCCTTCGGGCCACCTTCCCCCGCGAGGGGGGAAGGCCGTTTATCCGACGTCTTCCCCCCTCGCGGGGGAAGACAGACCGCGAAGCGGCCGGATGAG
>CALCIB010000092.1 GCA_937907525.1 uncultured Planctomycetales bacterium
CCCTCGCGGGGGAAGACAGACCGCGAAGCGGTCAGATGAGGGGGACGACACGCGACAAGCCGTCGGGATTCGCGAAAGCCCGTTCGGAAAGCCTCTGGCTGCCGACGGCCGTCTTGCTCGTCCTCCCCCTCATCCGGCCCTTCGGGCCACCTTCCCCCGCGAGGGGGGAAGGCCGTTATGTTCACTACCCCCAAAATCCGTGACGGTCAGGATTAAAGACGTTCTGGGACGATCCAGCGCCTGGCCGCCGCTTCCGACGGGTTCGCGATCGCCGGCGCCGGCTTGACGCCGTCTCGGCGTCGGGCATGCTGAAGGATCTCGCATCCCTTGTCGCGCCAATCCTAAACGTCGCAACCGGGCTTCGTCAGACGGTTTTGCCGGAGACGAGCCTCGATTCCCTCCGGAGCGAACCGATGAGAACGCGAACCCTCGCCGCGCTGGTCGCGCTTCTGGCCCCCGCGAGTCTCCCGGCCCAGCCCGCGACGGCCGATCGGCCGAACGTGGTGATGATCTTCTGCGACGACATGGGCTACGGCGACGTCGGCTGCTTCGGCGCCCAGGGGTACGCCACGCCGAACCTCGACCGCATGGCCGCGGAGGGGGCGCGGTTCACCGACTTCTACGTCCCCTGCCCCGCCTGCTCCGGCTCGCGCGCGGCGCTCTTGACCGGCTGCTATCAGGAGCGGGTCGGCATCCCCTGGGTGCTGGGGCCGAAGTGGAAGATCGGCCTGGCCCATTCCGAGACCACCATGGCCGAGACGTTCCGCTCCGCCGGCTACGCCACCGGGATGGCCGGCAAGTGGCACCTGGGGGCGCGACCGTCGCAGATGCCGATCCACCACGGCTTCGACGAGTTCCTCGGCCTCCCCTACTCCGGCGACATGTGGCCGTATCATCCCGAGCACCCCAAGGGTTATCCGCCCCTGCCGCTGATCGAGGGGGACCGGCCGATCGCCGAGGTCACGCCGGAGATTCAGAAGACGCTGACGACCCGGTTCGCCGCCCGCGCGGTCGATTTCATCAAGCGGAACAAGGACCGGGCGTTCTTCTTCCACCTCGCCCCCAACATGCCCCACGTCCCGCTGTTCGTCCGCGACGACTCCAGGGGCGAAAGCGGCGCGGGCGCCTACGGCGACGTGATCCGCGAGATCGACGAGGCGGTCGGCTCGGTCCTCCAGGCGATCCGGGACGAGGGACTCGACGAGAAGACGCTGGTGGTCTTCACGTCCGACAACGGCCCGTGGCTGAGCTACGGCGATCACGGCGGTTCGGCGGGCCCGTTGCGCGAGGGGAAGGGGACGTGCTTCGAGGGGGGCGTCCGCGAGCCGTTCATCGCCCGTTGGCCGGGCAAGATCCCCGCGGGATTGGTCCAACGTCAGCCGGCCGCGTCGATCGACCTCTTGCCGACGTTCGCCGCGATCGTCGGCGCGAAGCTTCCGGAGCTTCCCATCGACGGCCTGGACGTCCGCCCCCTGCTCTTCGGCGAGCCGGGCGCCGAGAGCCCGCGGGAGTCGTTGTTCTTCTACGTCAACGGCGATCTTCAAGCGATGCGGTCGGGCAAGTGGAAGCTGATGTTCCCCCACGACGCGCGGACGATGCGGGGCCAGACCCCCGGCCACGACGGGGTTCCGGGCAAGTACGGCAACCTCAAGGTCGGTCTGGAACTGTACGACCTGGACGCGGACGTCGGCGAGACCCGCGACGTCGCCGCCGAGCATCCCGACGTGGTCGCCCGACTCCAGAAGGCGGCCGACGCCATCCGCGCCCGCCTGGGCGACAAGCGCGCCGGCTTCGAGCCGACCGAGGTCCGCCCGGCGGAGACGGCGACGGATTGAGGCGTCAGGCCGAGCGCGAGGATCGGCGCTGAACGGCCTTCTCCCCTTGAGGGAGAAGGTGGCCGAAGGCCGGATGAGGGGTCGATCGGCGCGGGCTCGCGCCATACGCCCCGGCCTCGCGAAACGCCTTGGAGTCCGACGGCCTCCGGTCGCGCCTCCCCTCATCCGGCCCTTCGGGCCACCTTCTCCCTCAAGGGGAGAAGGCGAAGACCGCCCGTCGGGTCGTCACCGCTGCTTCGGGCCCGGCTCGCGGTCGCCGACGCGCTTCCAGAAGGCGTCGTCGACGGCGGGCTCGAAGTTCTTCATGAGGGTCTTGATCCGCCGGACCTTGGCCGCCAGGACCGGGTCGAGCGCGGCGCGGCGGGCGACCTCGCGGGGGGCGACGATCATCCGCGAGAAGACCTCGGCCTTGTCCTCCTCCACGCCGGCGGTGGCGTAGCGGGTCAGGAAGCCGGGATGGTCCGCGACCAGGAGCGAGACCAGGGCGTCCTCCTGCATGGCGCGGCCGCCGTCGCCGTAGTGGAAGCCGTCGGGGTTGAGGGCCGCCCAGGCGTCGTCGCGGTAGACCTGGCCGTCGTCCAGGTAGTCGACGACGTGGAAGAACTCGTGATGGATCGCCGTCCTCTGATACGACCGGCTGTACGAGCCGCGGGCGACGTCGTAATACAAGACGTCGTGGGCGTAGTCGGGGATCGCGCCGCGGAGCTGGCCGTCGAACGCCAACTCGGAGGCCAGGACGATTCGCTTCAGTCGCGCCCGCTTCAGGAGCGGCCTGGGGTAGATCGCCAGTTCCTCCGCCAGCAGGGCGCTGAAGTCTTCCAGGCCCTCGCCCGCGGGATTGGCGGTGATCGGTCCGTGAGGGGTCTCGACGCGAAGGTCGGCCGTCCGGACGACGATCGGCGTCCCGATCGCCTCGGCGATCCGGTCCAGCCCCCCGAGCCGCGCCGGCGCCTCGCCGACGTCGTCGGCCCAGGCCGTCGATGACAACCAGGCGAGCGCGAGGGCGAGCAGACGCATGGCGGCGACCTCGATCCGCGGGACGGGGCCGGGCCGATCCGACCCCTCGAATATTGTAGGACGTCTTCGCGCCGGAGCGGCCTCGGGAATCCGGGGAAGACGGCGGGGCCTTCCGGCGGGTACGATGGCTCGCTCGACCGGCCGCGGTCGAAAGGTCGCGACCGTCACGGATCTCGAGGGCGATCATAAGGGCCTTCCCCCCTCGCGGGGGAAGGTGGCCCGAAGGGCCGGATGAGGAGGAGGACGCGCAAAAGAGCCGTTGGATTCCCGAGTCGGTCGGACGGGCCCTCGCGAATATCAACGGTCGTCTCGCGCGTCGTCCCCCTCATCCGACCGCTTCGCGGTCTGTCTTCCCCCGCGAGGGGGGAAGACCGTTCCCGCCGACCCTCGAAATTCATGACGATCGGGAAAAGGTTCGATCCACCAACGGGGTTGAGGGCTTCGCGTCGCCATGAGGGCTGGCATCGTCGGTCTGCCGAACGTCGGCAAAAGCACGCTGTTCAACGCGCTGACCAGTTCCAGGGCGGCTCAAAGCGCGAACTATCCGTTCTGCACGATCGAGCCCAACGAGGGGGTCGTGAGCGTCCCCGACGATCGCCTGGAACGGATCAGCCGGCTGATCGCCACCAGGAAGATCGTCCCCGCGGCGCTTCGGCTGGTGGACATCGCCGGCATCGTCAAGGGGGCGAGCGAGGGCGAGGGCCTGGGGAACAAGTTCCTCAGCCACATTCGCGAGGTCGACGCCGTCCTTCAGGTCGTCCGCTGTTTCGAGGACTCCGACGTCGTCCACGTCGCCGGGGCCGTCGACCCGCTGTCGGACATCGACGTGGTCGAGATCGAGCTGATGCTGGCCGACCTTCAGACGCTCGAAAACGCCTTGCCCAAGGCCGAGCGCACGGCCAAGAGCGGCGACAAGGAGGCCAAGGCCCGCGTCGAGGCGATCAAGAAATGCCTCGCCCACCTGGCCGACGACCAGCCCCTGCGCACGCTGGCGACGCTCGACGCGCCGGAGCGGGAGGCGATCGCCAGCTTCGGCCTGATGACCGCCAAGCCGATCCTCTACGTCGCCAACGTCGACGAGAACGACCTTCGCGGCGAGGGCCCGTTGGCGAGCAAGGTCCGCGCTCGCGCCAGGGAGATCGGCGCTGGCGTCGTCGCGGTCTGCGCCAAGCTGGAGGCCGAGATCGCCGAGTTGGACGAGGCCGACCGCCTGGAGATGCTCCACTCCTCCGGCCTGGACGAGCCGGCGCTGGCGGTCCTGGCGCGCGAGGCGTACCGGGTGCTGGGCCTGCAAAGCTACTTCACCGCCGGCGAGAAGGAGATCCGGGCCTGGACCGTCCCCGTCGGCGCCACCGCCCCTCAAGGAGCCGGCGTGATCCACACCGACTTCGAGAAGGGCTTCATCCGCGCCGAGGTCTACTCGCTGGACGACCTGGAGACGTACAAGTCCGAGAAGGAGATCCGCGCCGCCGGCAAGCTCCGCGTCGAGGGCAAGGCCTACGTCATGCAGGACGGCGACATCTGCCACTTCCTGTTTAATTGATTACGTTCGCATGGCGGGCCGTCGCGCTTGATCGCGTGAATTACTTTTGTAGTAGGTCGTCGCGCCTGATTTGGTGGGTTGCTCGCCCCGTCTTCGTAGGCTGGGTCGTGACCCAGCTTCCCGGTACGCCGGGCTTTGCGTGGGCTGGGTCCAGACCCAGCCTACAAGAACCCCCACTCTCTTAAGTGCGGCGACCTAGTAGGCTGGGTCGAGACCCAGCTTGGAGAAGCCTCGGCTAGCGAGCGCTGGGTCCAGACCCAGCCTACAAAAACACCGACTCTCTTAAGTGCGGCGGCGCGCCGACGGCTCACCAGGGGACCGGGTCGCCCAGGTGGAAGTGGCCGCCGGTGGGGCCGTCGGGGGGGAGGGTGGCCAGGCGGACGCTGGTCTTGCCCCCCTCGGAGACCGGCAGCATCGCGCGCGGGCCGCCCAACTCGGTCTTGACCCAGCCGGGATGCGCGGAGTTCACCTTGATCGGCGTGTCGCGAAGCTCGTGGGCCAGGTGGATCGTGAAGGCGTTGAGGGCCGTCTTGGAGGCGTCGTAGGCGAACGCCTTCATGGGATAAATCGGCGACCTGGGATCGGCGTGCAAGGTCAGCGACGACAGCACGCTCGACAGGTTGACGATCCGCCCCGCCGGCGACTTCCGGACCAGCGGCAAGAGCGCCCGCGTCAGGGAGACCACGGCGAAGAAGTTGACGTCGAAGGTGGCGCGAAGCACCTCCATGGGGACGGTCAGCGTGGTGTTGACGCCGCCGTCGTGGAAGTCACTGCCGGGGTCGACCATGATCCCGGCGTTGTTGACAAGCGCGTCGAGCTTGCCGTAGCGATCGCGAAGGGAACGGTGGAGCGTCTCGTGATTGACGACGTCGGCGACGTCGCAACGGACGACCATGACGTCCTCCGCGCCGCCGGCCTTGAGTTCATCGGCCGCCTCGCGACCCCGATCCACGTCGCGGCAGCCCAGGGCGACGGCGTACCCCAACTCCGCCAGCCCGCGCGCCGTCTCCAGCCCGATCCCCCGGTTCCCGCCGGTGATGAACGCGACCTTCTTCGCCGTCGCCATGCGACCCTCCCGGTTCTCGACCGCCCGCCATCGACGGGCCGATGTTCGTCGTTTTAACGATACGGGTCGCGGTCAAGCCGTCTCCGCTCGGATAGACTGGGCGGGAGTCGATATCGATCCTCTTCGGAACCCCTGGGAGATCCACGACGTGACGCCCTCGACCGCCTCGCATCGCCGCCGTTTCGTCCGATCCTGGCTCGTCGGCCTTTCCGCCGGGCTCGTCGCCGCCTGCCTGCCTCCCTCGGCGGGGGCCCAGACCGCCAAGGCGAAGGCCAAGGCCCAGCCCAAGGCCCTTCGGCCCTACTCCGTGGAGCCGACCCACAAAAACGTCCCCTACGGCGAGCACCCGCGGCAGGTCCTGGATTTCTTCAAGGCCGATTCCGACGGTCCCGCGCCGTTGGTCGTCTACATCCACGGCGGCGGCTGGGTCAACGGCGACAAGCAGCCGTTCGGCGACCTCAAGAAGCTGCTCGACGCCGGGGTCTCGGTGGCGACGATCAACTATCGGTTCGTACCCCAGGCTCGCGAGGCCGGCATCCGGCCGCCGGTGAAGTGGCCGCTGGAGGACGCCGCCCGCGCCGTCCAATTCCTCCGCTCCAAGGCCGGCGAGTGGAACCTCGACAAGACCCGGATCGGCGCCACCGGGGGCTCGGCCGGGGCCTGCTCGTCGCTCTGGCTGGCCTTCCACGACGACATGGCCCAGCCCGACTCCTCCGATCCCGTCGCCCGCGAATCCACCCGCCTGACCGCCGCCGCGGTCAACGGCGCGCAGACGACCCTCGACCCCGAAATCACCCGCGCTTGGATCCCCAACATGGTGTACGGCGGCCACGCCTTCGGCTTCGACCCGGCCGACCGCAAGACGCAGTTCGAGAACTTCTACGAGGGCCGCGCCAAGGTCGCCGATTGGGTCCGCGAGTACTCCCCCCTCTCCCACGTCACCCCCGACGACCCGCCGGTCTACCTCAACTACCCCGCGCAGGACAAGCCGCCGGTGAAGGGCGAGGCGCAGAAAGATCCGACCCACACCGCCCTGCTCGGCATGATCCTGATGGAGAAGCTCAGGGCCGAGGGCGTCGACGGCACCCTCGTCTACCCCGGCGCCCCCGACGACCAGTACAAGACCCCGGCCGACTTCCTCATCGCCAAGCTCAAGCCGGCCAAGCCGTGAACCGACCCGACGAAACCGACCCGACGGGCCATGATCCCCAGTCCGATCCGGCGCGGGCCGGGTCGGACGTCGTCGTCCGCGGCGCGACGGTGGACGACCAGACCCGTTGCGCGCATTACGCCTCGCCGCTGGACGTGGTCGCCATCCGCTTCCGCTGTTGCGGCGAGTATTACCCGTGCCACCTCTGCCACGAGGAAGCCGCCGGCCACCCCGCCGAGCGCTGGCCGGCCTCCGAGTTCGACGCGCGCGCCGTGCTCTGCGGCGTCTGCCGCCACGAGTTGACCATCGCCGAGTACCAGGCCGCGACCGCCTGCCCCCACTGCGGCGCCCGCTTCAATCCCCGGTGCGCATCACATTCCCATCTCTATTTCGACATTCCGGCCTTGTTCCGCGCGAAGTAGGACTTCAGCAGCAAGCCGCGGTCGGTGGGCGTGGGGCTGGGCTGGTCGTCGTTGGGGTCGGGGCCGTGCTCGAAGCTCCAGCCGGGCCATTCGCGGAAGGCGTGATAGGCCCAGTCCCAGCCGTATTCCTCCATCACGTCGATCACGTCGCGGAGGTAGTCGCGGGCGCTTGAGCCGGGGGCCCAGCGGATCGCGCTGAACTCGCCGATGTAGATCGGCGCGTTGTAGTCGCGCTCGAACCTCCGCGCCGGCTCGAGCGCCTCGCGGACCTGGTCCTTGCCCCACTGGCGGCCGTCGATCACGCCGGGGTAGGTCGGGCCGGTCGGGTTGTCGTGGACCCCCTGGTGGGTGAAGGCGTGGGGCTTGTACATGTGGACGCTGTAGACGACGCCATCGACGCCGTGGAGCGGCTCGAAGTCGTCCAGGCCCTCGGGGTCGCCCCAGGGGGCGGGCTCGACGACGATCGCCTTCTTTTGGTCGATCGCGCGGATGCGTTTGGCGGCTTCCAGAGCGAGTTCCGGCCAGGTCATCACGCCGTCGGGGAGCATGGCGGGGACGGGCTCGTTGAGCAGGTCGTAGCCCCAGACGGCCGGGTCGTCGTGGAAGCGTTTGACGATCCGTTCCCAGACCTTCAGGAAGTGCCGTTGGCGGGCCGGGTCGCGAAACAGCGACATCGCGTCCGAGCCCGGCGCGCGACCGCCGGGAGGGGTGTGCAGATCGATCAGGACGGCGAGCCCCTCCTCCTCGCAGACCGGCAGGAGGCGGACGAGGCGGTCGATCTCGCCGTCGAGCCAGCGGTCGTACTCGGCCTCGGAGGCGGTGTCGGCCGGCCCCTTGGGGAAGCCTCCCCAGAGGAGTTGCCAGCGGACGTGGTTGGCGCCCCAGGTCCGGGCCAGGTCGCGCAGGTCGTCGGCGTCGACCTTCGTGCCGATCATCACGCCGCGGAGCCGCCCCGGGCCGTGTCGCGCGTCGGGCTTCGCCTTCGCGGCGGGGGTCGCGCGGCGCGTGGGGAGGACCTCGATCCGCACGGCGTCGAACGTGGCGCGGCCGGTCGTCCGCTCCAGGCCGAGGACCAGATGGGCGGTCTTGAGGTCGTTCGGCGCGTTCCTCGTGAACGAGACCCGCGACCAACCGAACGTCCCGAACTCCACCGGAGCCTGGGGCCACTCGTCGCCCGCGGCCTGAAGATGGAGCATCACCTTCACGCCGTTCCAGGAATGCGGCGGCCTGACCACGGCGTCGGCCTTGACGCAAGCCTCGACCCGGACCCGACGTCCCCGGAGCTTCTCGACCGGCAGCGCCCAAGTCACGACGCTCGACCCCGCCCCGGCCTCGACCGGCCGATCGACCACCAACGCCGGAGTCCCCGACCGTCCCACCCCCGGCGCGACCCGCGCGCCCCGGCCGACGACGGCGCCGTCGAGCGGCCTCGCCTCGTCGAACGACCTCGAAAAGACGACGGGCGCGTCGGCCGCCTCCTCCCCGGCTTGCGACGCCCCCAGCAACACCCACGGCAATAGCGCGACGAACGTTCCGATCATGACGTGGCCTCCCCTCGCCCGCGTCCCGCCTCAAGACTCGCGCGGGCCGAATCAGCCCCCAGGGTAACACGTCGGAGGCGTCGTCAAGGACCGTCGACCCTTCCGATCCACCCGCGGCCGGCGCGTCGTCGGCGACGTCTCGCGCGGCCCGGACGTTCCTCGAACGCCACGCGCCGTCGCGTCCGAACAACGCATGTCGTCTTTATGCGATTATGGTTTGCGGTCCCGTTTCGCGCCGCTATCTTCGTGCGAAGCAGACGCGATCCGATGCCGATCGCGACCGACCGATCATCAGCCCCACGCCGTTCGTGGGACGTCGCCTGGATTCAGCGGGGGCGCTGGCCCCGGTCCTTGCAACTCGGAGGGAAACAGCACGATGTCGTCGACCAAACTCTTCCTCGCGTGGTCCCTGAGCGCCGCCATCGGCCTGGCCGCCGCCTCGTCCGCCGCCGCCGACACCTTGCTGGTGGACCGCGGCCTGCCCAACGCCAACCTGAACAACGCCGCCGGCGTCAGTCAGAGCAACGTCCGGTGGGCGGAGCAGCCACCCTACTTCACCGGCGACAGCTTCTCGGTCGGGGCCCCGGGACCGTGGCGGATCGACACGCTTCGCGTCTGGTACGTCGCCGGGACCGGCACCGTCACGGGTGATCCGGGCGACTTCTTCCAGAACCTCACCCTCTACATGGGGGCCCAGGGGAGCGGGGTGTCGGCCGTCCAGACCGGCGCCTTCACGGATGGGACCACCACGGACAACTCCGACATCCACATCACGCAGGTCCATTATGCCGCGAACGACCCCGTGACCGGCGATCCGCTTACCTACCAGGCGGGCAACGACAGCTTCAAGGATATCTGGCAGATCGACTTCACGAACCTGAACCTCGTCGTCAACGGCGGCGACACGATCGAGTTCGGCGTCAACGGCGACTTGAACTCCGGCGTGAACGACTACTTCTTCCTCCATGCCTCGAACGCCGCGCTGAGCGGGACGCCGCAGGACGGCTCGAACGGCCTGTTCCTGACCTTCGATTCGACCGACCTCGCGGCGGGCGGCTCCCCTTGGGACAGCAATCGCAGCAATCCCCAGCCCAGCGGCGGCTGGAACAAGTCGAGCGACATCAACGTGCAGGTGTTCGGCTCGCAAGTCCCCGAGCCCGGCTCGCTGATTTCCGCCGGAATCGCGGCCTTGGTCCTCGGCGGCGTGGGGCTTCGCCGTCGTCGCGCCCAGGGCTGACCGACAAGGCCGGCTTCGAAACCAACTCCAAGCGCCCGGGCACGGCATCGACCGTCCCGGGCGTTCGCCTTTTCCATGGAGGACGCGCCGACGCCGCCTCCCCCGGCGCGTATCATTCCATGTCCGGATTCCGAGGGAGGACGAGCGATGAGCGAGAAGGACGACGCGGCGGCCGAGGAGGTCGCGGCGCTGTTGGCGGATTATCGGGTCGTGATCGAGGTCCCGCTGCACTGGGGCGACCAGGACGCGCTGGGGCACGTCAATCACGTCCGCTACTTCCGATGGTGCGAGACGGCCCGGATCGTCTATTTCGAGAAGGTCGGACTGATGAAGCTGCACCGCGAGCGGGAGATCGGCCCGATCATGGCCGCCGTCGCCAACGACTACCGACGACAGCTCACGTTCCCCGACGTGGTCCACGTCGGCGCCCGCGTGACCCGGATCGGGACCACCAGCATCGGCCTGGAGCATCGAGTCGTCAGTCGCTCGCAATCGACCGTGGCCGCGGAGGGGAAGTCCACCCACGTCGTCTTCGATTACAATCTCCAACGCCCGACGCGCGTGCCCGACGAAGTCCGCCGCGCGATCGAGGAACTCGAAGGCCGCGCGTTCCCGCGTTCCTGACTTTCCACGCCCAACCCGACGGACCCATCCCCGTGAGCATCGACGCCGCGCCCGAGGCCCCCGCCTCGCCCCGACTGAAGCGCCTGCAACTGACGACGGTCGCGCTATTGATGTCCGGATACACCGGCTATTACTTCTGCCGGTCGAACTTCCCGGTCTGCGCGCCGATGATCCGCGACGAGTTGACGGCTCGCGGGATCACCGCGGAACAGGCCATGGTGGGCCTGGGGTCGATCATCACGCTGGGGGCGCTCGCCTACGCGGCGGGGAAGTTCCTGGGGGGCGGGATCACCGATCGGCTGGGAGGCGCGAGGATCTTCCTGGCGGGGATGCTGGGGTCGATCGCGTTCACGGTCGCGTTCACGTTCGGGTCTTCGCTACCGTTCTTCACCGTGACGGCGGTGGGGAATCGGTTCATGCAGTCGCTGGGATGGGTGGGGGTGGTGCGAGTGGTCTCGCGCTGGTTCCCGCATCGTCGGTTCGGCACGGTGATGGGGTTCGTGAGTCTCAGCTACCTCTTCGGCGACGCCATCTCCCGCCAGTTCATGCGCGTGCTGTTCAATTACGACTTCACCTGGCGAGGCGTCTACCTGGCCACCGCCGGGGTGCTGGCGGCGATGTTCGTCCTGAACCTCCTGTTCTTGCGCGAGAGCCCCGCCGACGTGGGCGAGGTCGAGCCCGAGCCGAACCCGGACAACCTCTTCGGCGCGGCGGGCTCGGAGGCGGGGCCGGCGTCGTTGCGCGACGTCCTGGGGCCGCTGTTGCGGAGCCGGGTCTTCATATCCGCCTGCGTCTTGTCGATCGGCCTGACCTTGTTGCGCGAGACGTTCCAGAACTGGACGCCGATCTACTTCAAGGACGACCTGGGCTTCAGCGACGCCGAGGCGGCCGACAAGAGTTCGTGGTTTCCGTTCTTCGGCGGGATCTCGGTACTCCTGGTCGGCTACCTGAGCGACAAGCTGGGCAAGGGGGGCCGGGCGCTGGTGATCGTGCTGGGGCTGATGGCCGCGGCGGTGGCGCTTTTGTTTCTGGCGATGCGCGTCACCCACGGCACGGCGTTCGGCCCCGCGGCGATGGTGGGGTTGATCGGCTTCCTGCTGGTGGGCCCGTACTCGTTTTTGGCCGGCGCGGTGGCGCTGGACTTCGGTGGCAAGCGCGGCTCGGCCGCCGCCGCCGGGATCATCGACGGCGTCAGCTACATCGGCGCGATGGCCTCCGGCCTGGTCATGGCCCAGATCTCCAACGTCACCGGCTGGTCCGGCGCCTTCGCCGTGCTGTCGGTCGTCTCGTTGCTGACGGGGCTGGTCGCCCTGCAATTCTACTGGGACCAGCGCGAGCGGATGACGGAGTGAGGCCGCGGCTGCGGAAAGCCGCGTTCCCGCGGCGTCCCCTCTCCCGCCGGGCTGACGACCCGACACTTATCGGATCCCGCATGCGACTCTCGCGCAAGCCGG
>CALCIB010000093.1 GCA_937907525.1 uncultured Planctomycetales bacterium
CTTCCCCCCTCGCGGGGGAAGACAGACCGCGAAGCGGTCAGATGAGGGGGACGATGCGCAAGAGGACCGTTGGAATTCGAAGCCCGCCCGACTGGCTCGGACAGGTAGAGGCCGTTCGTCGCGTCCTCCCCCTCATCCGCCCCTCCGGGGCACCTTCTCCCACGAGGGGAGAAGGGGGGATCTCGGCTTGGCCCGCCACATATGCAAGTCGTGCCGAACAAGATTGGGAAGGACGCGGGAATATCGCTCAAACCGGGTCGAGATATTCCCGCATCCACAGTTCCAGCATCAGCAGCGCCCAGAGGCGGTGGCCGTGCTCGCGACGGCCCGCGGCGTGTTCGTCGATCAAAAGGCGGACGCGGTCGGGGCGGAACAAACCGCGCGCGAGCGTCGAGGGGTCGAGGAGGATCGCGGAAATCTCGTCCTTCAATTCGTTTCGGAACCAGCGGCCGACGGGGACACCGAAGCCCATCTTGCGGCGTCGGCTGATCCGCTCGGGGATCAGGTCGGCGCACGCCCGCTTGAGGACGACCTTGGACCGTCCCGGCCGCAGCCGCAGCTTGCGGTCGACGGGCATCGCCGCGGCCAGCTCGACGACCCGATGGTCCAGAAACGGCGCCCGGCACTCCAGGCCGTGGGCCATGCTCGCCATGTCCACCTTGTAAAGCAGATCGCCGGGAAGATATGTGAGGATATCGGCGACCATCGCCCGCGTCACGACGTCGCGACCGTCGGCGGCGGCGAACGCCCGCGCCTGGATCGTCGCGGGGTCGATCGATCCGGGATCGGCAAGGCCCGCGGAGTACGTCGCCAGGCGGTCGAGCTGGTCGTCGGCGTACAGGGCGAGCCGTTCGACCTCGTCGAAGGTCGTCATCCAGCCGAGGTAGCGGTTCGCGGCCGGGCGGTCGATCCGCTCGGTGAGTCGCTCCAGGGCGCGCAGCCGCGACTTCGCCTTGCCGGAGCGCGGTATCAGCCTCGACATCGTCCGGGCCAGGGCGCGCCTGGGGCCCACGGGGACGCGCTGGAGGATCTCGGTGAGGGCGAGCGCCCGATAGCGGTCGTAGCCGCCGAAGAGTTCGTCGCCGGCGTCGCCGGTGAGGGCCACCGTGACCTCGCGGCGGGTCTCGCGCGCGACGCGCCAGGTGGGCAGCGCGGAACTGTCGGCGAACGGCTCGTCGAACCGTCGCGCCAACTCGGGGATCGTCTCCCACGCCTTCGGTTCGACTATGAACGTATGATGCTCCGTGCCGATCGCCCGGGCGGCGGCGGCGGCGAAGGCGGTTTCGTCGTAGGCGGCGTCGGGGAAGCCGATGGCGAACGTCTTGACCGGCCGCGACGACGCCCGTTGCATCAACCCCACGACGGCCGTCGAATCGACCCCGCCGGAGAGGAACGCGCCCAGGGGGACGTCGGCGACCATTTGCTCGCGGACGGCCTCCTCCAGCGTCGCGCGCAGTTCCTCGGCGTCCTCCGAGGCCGTCCGCCGCCGCTCGCGGTTCCAGTCGGGCGACCAGTAGCGCTCGACGCGCAGGCGGCCCTCGCTCCAGACCGCGTAATGGGCCGGAGGGAGCTTGCACGCGCCGTCGAGGATCGTCCGCGGCTGGGGGACGTATCCGAACGTGAGATAATGATCGACGGCCGTCGGGTCGACTCGCCGGGGGACGTCGGCGTCGGGAAGCGCCAAAAGCGCCTTCAGTTCGCTGGCGAAGACGAGTCGGCCGGCGTGTTCGCGATAGAGCAACGGCTTCTGGCCCAGGCGGTCGCGACCCAGCAGGAGCGACCGGCGGCGGACGTCCCAGATCGCCAGGGCGAACATGCCTCGGAGATGCTGGAACATTCCGGGCCCTTCGTCCTCGTAGAGATGGACGAGGGTCTCGGTATCGCCGCGGGAGCGGAGGACGTGGCCGCGGCCCTCCAGAAGGCGTTGAAGCTCGGGGAAGTTGTAGATCTCGCCGTTGAAGACGACCCAGACCGTGCCGTCCTCGTTGCAAAGCGGCTGCCGCGCCCCTTCAAGATCGACGATCGCCAGGCGGCGGAAGCCGAGCGCGACGTGGTCGTCGCGGTAGACGCCCGAGTCGTCGGGCCCGCGATGGGCGATGCGGTCCATCATCGCCTTCAGCAAGCCGTCGTCGAGCGCCCCGGCCGGGTCGTTCCAGACCGCCCCGCAGATCCCGCACATGCCCGCCCGCCTTTCGCCGCTACTCGTTCCGCCTTTCCGGTCGAGGGAACGGATTCCAGGATATCAGCCGGGCGACGGCTCGTCGCCCACCACGCCCCCGTCGCGCTCGAACGCGCCGGGGGGGATCGGTCCCGCGGATCGCGCGGATCGTTTTGACGGCGTCGGGAGAGCGACCTAGGCTTTTTTCGGGCTCATCCGGCTGAAGCGCGCGCGGCGACCAAGACGGGTGAATGCATGGGCGTGTTTTGAGAAGAAGATCGAGCAACAACAGCGAAGGGGGTGGGGGTCTGGGGGCGGGAACTGGGCCTCTGGTCCCGCCCCCATGTGGATCGGCCGTAGCACAAGCATGCGTAAACGCATTCGTTCTGCGCTTTCGGCGCGCGCTTCAGCCGGATGAACCTTTTTTCGTCTCGGAGAGGCTCGGAGTCATCAACGCGCGCCGACCCCGGGAGCCAAGCTTCCGGATGGTCGTATGCGCGCACGTCACAGACCCGCCTTTTCCAACGATCTCGACGGAGCAAATCATGTTCAACCAGATTTCCCACCGGCGGACCCGCGGCCGCGCGGCGAGGGCTCGAAACGCTCGCGCCTGGCGGCGGCCGTCGGTCGAGGGTCTCGAAGCGCGGACGCTGCTCTCGACGCTGTTCGTCGACGACGCCTGGTCGAGCGCCTTGGACGGGGCCGAGGTCGCCGAGGGCAAGGTCTTCGGGGACAACGCCTTCGCGACCATCCAATCGGCCATCGTCAAGGCCGTCTCGGGGGACGAGATCGACGTCGCCGCGGGAACGTACACCGGCGCGGTTTCGATCGGGAAGTCCCTGACCATCATGGGGGCGGGGTCCGGCGAGGGAGGGACGATCCTGAACGTCGCGGACCTCTCGTCGGCTTACGCCGTGTCGATCTCGGCGTCGGACGTGTCGTTCGGCGGCATGACCGTCACCGCCGCGGGATCCGCCGTCCAGCCGACCTACGGCGTCAACGCGAGCGGAACGTCCGGATTGACGTTGACGGACCTGGCCGTGGTTTCGATGACGAAGTCCGGCGTCAACCTCAACGGCGTGACCGACTTCACGATCACGAACGTCGCCTCGCGCGACAACGGCGGGGCGGGCTTCTTCCTCCAGGACGCCAAGCGCGGGACGCTGACGGACGTGACGACGTCGGGCAACGCCTGGACCGGGCTGGGACTCTCCACAGCCGGCCGCTACCACGCGATCGGCGTCGAGGAGATCACGGTCAACGGCGCGTCAACCTTCGGCGAGGCGGCGACCGACAACGGCGGGGTGATGATCGAAGAGTCGTCGTGGAACGGGACGGCGTACGACCCGACCAACCCGTGCCCGATCACGTTCAGCACCAACGCGGCGGACGGCGCCGACGTCACGTTCGCGATGGATCAGCCGCTGGATTACGCCTTGTCGGGGCCGCAGGACGACGAATGGTCGGCGCGATACCGCTTCTACGAGACGGCCGAGCAGGGGATGGCCGCGGCGGCCGGCGACCCGACGCACTTCCTGGACCACGATCGGACCCTGGCGACGGTGGGGGCGTTCGGCGACGCGCGGACGTTCCTGGTCGCGCCGGTCCCCGCGATGAGCATCCAGGCGGCGATCGACGCGGCGGCGGCCGGCGACACGGTCCAGATCGCCGCGGGGACGTACACCGGCGCGATCTCGATCGCGAAGCCCCTGAACGTCGCGGGGGCGGACGCGACGACCACGACCCTGGACGTATCCGCCGCCACGTCGGCGTACGGCGTCTCGATCAAGTCGGACGGCGTCTCGCTGAGCGGCCTGACCATCACCGGAGCGACGGACAACGCCACGCTGAAATACGGCGTCAACGCGGCCGGGGTCGCGAACCTCGCGCTGTCGGACCTGGTCGTGGCTTCGATGCCGAAGTCCGGCGTCAACCTCAACGGCGTGACCGACTTCACGATCACGAACGTCGCCTCGCGCGACAACGACGGGGCGGGCTTCTTCCTCCAGGACGCCAAGCGCGGAACGCTGACGGACGTGACGACGTCGGGCAACGCCTGGACCGGGCTCGGGTTCTCCACCTCCGGCCGATACTTCCCGATCGGCGTCGAGGAGATCACGGTCAACGGCGCGTCGACCTTCGGCGAGGCGGCGACGGCCAACGGCGGCGTGATGATGGAGGAGTCGTCGTGGGACGGATCGGCGTATGATCCGACCAACCCGTATCCGATCACGTTCAGCACCAACGCCTCCGACGGCGCCGACGTGACCTTCGCGATGGATCAGTCGTTGAACTACGTGCTTTCGGGGCCGCAGGACGACGAGTGGTCGGTGCGTCGGCTGTTCTTCGAGACGGCCGAGCAGGGCATGGCGGCGGCGGCCGGCGATCCGACGCACTTCCTGGATCATGATCGGACCCTGGCGACGGTGGGGGCGTTCGGCGAAGCGCGGACGTTCCTGGTCGCGCCGGTCTCCACGATGAGCATCCAGGCGGCGATCGACGCGGCGGCGGCCGGCGACACGGTCCAGGTCGGCGCCGGGACCTATTCGGAAAACCTCGCGATCTCCCAGCCGATCACGCTTCGGGCGGACGGCGACGCGCGGCTTCAACCCTCCTCCGGGGCGGCCGTGACGATCTCCGCCGTCGGCTCGGACGTCTCGCCCACCCTGGCGCGCGGGTTCTGGATCCAGGGGGGCGACGTGGGCGTCGCGATCCAGGGGACGGCGAGCCACGTCACCATCGAATCGAACGTGATCACCGGCAACGGGACCGGCGTCCAGGTCGACCCGGGAGCGACGAACGTTCAGGTCCACTGGAACCGGATCGTCGACAACACGGGATCGGCGCTGGCCAACCAGGCCGAGGACGCCGTGGACGCCGCGCTGAACTGGTGGGGCTCCAACGACGGCCCCGGCGGTTCGGTCTCGGGCCTCGTCGACTCCTCGCCTTACATCGTCCTGACCCTGTCGAACCCCGGCCCGATCCTCGTGGGTGGATCGGCCGCCGTGACCGCCGACCTGAACCACGATTCGGACGGGAACGACGTCTCCGGGCTGGGCTCGATTCCGGGCGTTCCGGACGTCGGGTTCTCGGCGACGCTCGGCGGCGTCTCCCCCGATCTGGCGGTCCTTACCGACGGCCAGGCGACGTCCACGTTCACGGCCGGACTCGGGTCGGGCCAGGCGTCGGTGACGGCGACGGTGGACGGGGCCGAGGCGCAAGTCGCGTTCGACGTGATCGCTCCGTCCCTGTCCATCTCCGGTCCCGCGACCGTCAACCAGGGCGACGTCTACACGCTGACCCTGACGGCCGGCGCCGACGCGGGCGTCGTCTCGCGGTGGTGGATCGACTGGGGAGACGGATCGGACCCCGAGGAGATCGCCGGCTCGCCCGCGACCGCGACTCATGCGTATTCCACCGATCCCAGGTCGTACGTCATCAGCGCCCGGGCCGAGACCTCGCTCGGCGTCCAGAACGCGACCGACCAGGTGACGGTCGCCGTCGTCAACGTCGGCCCGAGCGTCGCCATCGCCTCCGGGCCGACCAGCGTCGATCAGGGGACGCAGGCGGCGTTCACGGCGGTTGGCTCGGATCCCGGCGGCGTGGTCGGCTACGCCTGGTCCGCGAGCCTTGGCGGCGTCGTCGTCGCGACCGGCTCCGGCGCCTCCTTCGCCTTCACCCCCGCCGCGCCGGGTGGCTACATCGTCTCCGTCACCGCCACCGACGCGCAAGGCGCCTCCGCCGTCGCCTCCCAGGCGTTGGACGTCGCCAACGTCAACCCGACGCTCGACCTGACGGCGATCCCCGGCCGGGTCGACCTCGGCGCGCCGATCACGCTGTCCGCCTCGGCGACCGACCCGAACCCCAACGCCGCGCTGGCGTACTCCTGGGTCGTCCGCCGCAACGGCGTGGTGGAGGCCGTGGGCGAGGGCCCGGCCCTGACCTTCACGCCCGGCGTCATCGGCGTCTACGAGGTCTTCGTCCAGGTCTCCGACGGCGAGGGCGGGGTCGCCACCCAGTCGACCTCCTTCGAGGCCGCGCCGCTGCCGACGGGGCCGCTGCCTCCGGTCGCCGAACGGCTCGTGCGAGGCGTGGTCACCCTGGCGACGATTCAAACCCAGCGCCAGGAGATGCGGCTCGGCATGCTGACGACCCGCTTCGAGGCGCGCCCCTCGCCGATGCTTCAACGGATGATCCAGCGGACCATCCGGATGCGCGACCAGATCCAGGTCATGGCCGCCCGGCGCGTCGCCAGGATCCAGAGGCTGGCCGACCTCATGACCCTCCGTCGGGGCCGATAACCGTCTCGCGCCCGTCGGCTCGGGAAATCCGCCTCGCGGGAGTCCCGAACCGACGTCAGGGGAGGGGCGCGGTGGAGGCCCCGCGCAACTCCTCGCGAAGCCGGGCGACGACGTCGGGACGCTCGGCGGCGACGTCGCGGGTCTCGCCCGGATCGGCCTCCACGTCGTAGAGCCTGGGGGCGGGGTCGTTGCCCAGTTCGGTGTTCGTGGGCTTGTTCATCCTGGGGCCGTTGGAGGCGGGGATGAACTTCCACCGCCCCCGGCGAATTGCCAGACCGCCGACGCCTTGCTCCACCAGCGACTCGCGGCCGACGCCGTCCGCGCCCAGCAGGGCGGCGAGTTGGTTTCGCGAGTCCGGGGCCGTCGCGATCGGCCCCTCGCGACCGACCAGGACGGCGAGCGAGGCGACGAAGTCGATCTGCGTCACGAGCGCCTTCGTCTCCCCCGGAGCCACCTTGCCGGGCTGGCGGACGATCATCGGCACCCGCGTGCCCCCCTCGTATTTGCTGTACTTGCCGCCGCGGAACGAGCCGGCCGGCTTGTGGTCGCCGAGCTTCTCGACCGCGTCGTCGCGGTAGCCGTCGTCGACCACCGGGCCGTTGTCGCTGGTGAAGACGACGAGGGTGTTTTCCGCCAGGCCGGCCTCGTCGAGCGTCCTCAAGACCTCGCCGACGATCCAGTCGAGTTCGACGATGGAGTCGCCGCGCGTCCCCATGCCGGACTTCCCCAGGAACCGGGGATGGGGCAGGCGAGGGACGTGGATGTTATGGGTGGCGAAGTAGAGGAAGAACGGCTGGCCCCTGGAGCGCTTGATGAAGTCGACGGCGGCGGCGGTGAAGCGGTCGGCCATCTCCTCGTCCCTCCAAAGCGCCTTCGCGCCCCCCTTCATGTAGCCGATGCGGCCGACGCCGTTGACGATCGCCATGTCGTGGCCGTGGCTGGCCTGGAGTCGCAGCAGTTCGGGGTTCGCCTTGCCGGTCGGGAGCCCTTCGAAGGGTCGGTCGTAGCGGACGGAGATCGGGTCGGCCGGGTCGAGGCCGACGACCGCGCGATCCTTCACGAAGACGCAGGGGACGCGGTCGGTGGTGGCGGGCATGATGAAGCACTCGTCGAAGCCGACCTCCAGCGGGCCGGGCTTGATCGCGGCGTTCCAGTCGAGGTTTCCGTCACCGAGCCCCAGGTGCCACTTGCCGACGGCGGCGGTCGCGTATCCGGCGTCCTTGAAGACCTGGGCGAGGGTGACGCGGCCGGGCTCGATGATGAGCGATGCGTCGCCGGGGAGGATGCCGGTCCCCTTGCGTCGCCAGGGGTACTCACCGGTGAGGATGGCGTAGCGCGACGGCGTGCAGGTCGCGGAACTGGCGTGTGCGTCGGTGAACTTCAGGCCCTCGCGCGCCAGGCGGTCGACGTTGGGGGTCAGGCCGGGCTTCGCGCCGTAGCAACTTACGTCGCCGTATCCCAGGTCGTCGACGTAGATGAGGACCACGTTCGGCGGCGAGGCGACGGCGCGGCCGAGGCAGAGCGAGACGGACAGGAGGAACGGCAGGAATCGGGGCGTCATCGCGGCTCCTTGGCGTCGGCTCGCCTGATTGGGCGCGCGCTCTCGGGCTCGGCTTGCCAGATCTCGATCAACAGGCCGTCGGGGTCGGCGATCGACATGCACCGCCCGTCGGACGGTTGGACCACCTCGACCCGTTCGCGCGAGAAGAGGTCTTCCGCGGCCTTCAAATCGTCGACCTCCAGGAGCCAGGGGATCGTCATGGCGTGGGCGGGGAACGACGCCGGGTTGCGCTCGGCCGCGTTGGGCATCAGGGTGACGAGGACGTCGCCGAGCCGATACCACGGGCAGCCGAAGCCCTCGCGACGATCCGGGACGGCCCCCAGGACATGCTCGTAGAAGCGCTGAGAGCGGCGAAGGTCGGAGCAGGCGACCGTCAACGCTTTCAATCGAAACGTCGGCGCTCTCTCGGTCATCGGTCGTCTCCGGATCGCCGCGGCGGTCGGTCCAGTATCGACGATCCCAAGCGCGATGGATAGCCGGGGCCGCCCGCCCCTGGCGTCGCCGCGGCGGCGGCCTTATGATCCAGGCCGTCGAGTCGTACCGAGGCGGACGCGGGGGAGGCGATGATGGCGAACTGGATCAAGCGCGGGGCCGACCCCGCGGAAACGGCCGCGGCCGACGCGGACGTCCGCGCGACCGTCGAGCGGATCCTCGACGACGTGGCCCGCCGGGGCGACGCGGCGGTCCGGGAACTTTCGATCAAGTTCGACGGTTGGGACCGCGACGATTACCGCCTGACCGCCGAGGAGATCGAGGCGTGCCTCGCCCGGCTTCGCCCGCGCGACCTGGAGGACGTTCGGTTCGCCCAGGCGCGGGTGCGAAACTTCGCCGAACACCAACGCGCGGCCTTGCGGGACGTGGAGGTGGAGACGCCGCCGGGGGTGGTCCTGGGCCACAAGAACATTCCGGTGGGCTCCGCCGGCTGCTATGTGCCGGGGGGCAAGTACCCGATGCTGGCCTCGGCGCACATGTCGGTGGTGACGGCGAAGGTCGCAGGCGTGCCGAGGGTCGTGACCTGCGCGCCTCCGCATGAGGGCGGGCCGGCCGCGGCGATCGTCGCGGCCCAGCATCTCGCCGGGGCCGACGAGATCTACTGCCTTGGGGGCGTGCAGGCCGTCGCGGCGATGGCCCTGGGGACGGACTCGATCGCGCCAGTGGACCTCTTGATCGGGCCGGGCAACGCCTACGTCGCGGAGGCCAAGCGACAGCTTTTCGGCAGGGTCGGCATCGACCTGCTGGCGGGGCCGACCGAGACCCTGGTGATCGCCGACGAGACCGTCGACGCCGAACTCTGCGCCACCGACCTTCTGGGCCAGGCCGAACACGGGCCGACCTCGCCGGCGATCCTGCTGACGACGTCGGAGAAGCTCGCGCGCCAGACCATGGCCGAGGTCGAGCGGCTGCTCAAGATCCTACCGACCGGGGACGTCGCGCGGCGGGCGTGGGAGAGCCACGGCGGCGTCTGCGTCGCGGCCGACGACGCCGAGATGGTCCGCGTCGCCGACGAGATCGCCTCCGAGCACGTCCAGGTCATGACCCGCGATCCGGACTACTTCCTGGCGAACATGCGGAATTACGGGGCGCTCTTTTTGGGCCCGCGGACCAACGTCGCCTTCGGCGACAAGGTGATCGGCACCAACCACACCCTGCCGACCCGCCGCGCCGCCCGCTACACGGGCGGGCTCTGGGTCGGCAAGTTCCTGAAGACCTGCACGTATCAAAAGATCCTGACCGACGAGGCCGCGGCGCTGGTGGGCGGCTATTGCTCGCGGCTCTGCCACCTGGAGGGCTTCGTCGGCCACGCCGAACAGGCCAACGCCCGCGTCCGGCGTTACGGCGGCGTCCACGTCCCCTACGGCGGCGTCGTCGGCGACGACGCCTGAACCCCGGACCCCTCGGGAGCATCCCCCATGGCCGAAGCCCCGCGCCTGGAGACCTTCGTCTTCAAGCCCGCCGACCGCGTCCCCAACAGCCGCTTTCCCGTGCTGCTGCATCGCGGCGCCGTCCAGCCCGCGGCGGGCCGCGCCATGGCCGACGCGGTCGAGGAGACGTTCCGCCGCAACGGCTGGCTCAACAACTGGCGCGAGCTGGGCGTCTACGACTACCTCCACTACCACTCCACCAGCCACGAAGCCCTCGGCATGGCCCGCGGCCGCATCACCCTGCGCCTCGGCGGCGCCGGCGCGGGGGGCGCGACGGTCACGCTGACCGCCGGCGACGTCCTGGTCCTCCCCGCGGGAACCTCGCACTCCCGGCTGGACTGCTCGTCCGACTCCTGGATGGTCGGCGGCTACCCCGACGGCCGCGACTGGGACCTGATCCGCGACGACGACGTCTCCGAGGCCGACTTCCGCGCCGCGATCAAGCTCATCGGCAGCCTCCCCATCCCCGACCGCGACCCCGCCACCGGCGAGGCCATGACCCGTTGGCGCGACGCCCCGCGCACCTACGGCATCCCGTTTTGAAACGACGGCGCTTCGGAGAAAACCATCCGAGAGTTGAGCCGCCCCCTCGCGTAATTCCTTCTCCCCTTGTGGGAGAAGGTGCCCCGAGGAACGCTGCCGAAACAACTTCCGGGAATCCTTCGCGGCCGAATCGCGTGCCCGTGACGTAAAACCGGAAAATCCAACGACTCGTAAAGGTCCCGCGCCTTCTCCGTCGAGGAATTCATCCACGGATTTCCCAGATTGACGCAGATTCAGATCGGAAAATTCAATTTAATCTGTGTTAATCTGAGAAATCTGTGGATATTCTCTCTCAGGTCGTTCACGGGAAGTTGTTTCGGCAGCGTTCCAAGGGGCGGATGAGGGGTGGCGCGACCGGAAGCCCATGGGATTACCCCTCATCCGGCCTTCGGCCACCTTCTCCCACAAGGGGAGGAGGGATGCTTGTCATCACCAATCGTCAATGTTCGTTGGCGGGACGCGGTCGATCCGTATTCTCGTCCGGGGCGGGAAGATCCTCGAAGGCGGCGTTTTGGATCGGGTACTTCCGCCAGTCCTTGTAGTCGAAGTGCCACCATTCTTCGGGGAGCCGGAGGAAGCCCTCGGCCTCCATCGCGTCGCGCAGGGCGGCGCGGCGGGCGGCCTGGGCGGGGGTGGCGCCGGGGAAGTCGGAATAGGCGCGGGGGGAGAACTCGTCGTAGCCGCTGGGCATCTCCAGGGGTCTCCCGGTCTTCAGGTCGTAGAGCGACAGATCGACCGCGCAGCCGCGGTTGTGCCGCGAGCCCCTGGCCGGATCGGCGACGAACTCGCGATATCGCGGCGGGGTCGCCTCCCAGAAGATCCAGGTGACGCGCCAGGGTCGGTAGCCGTCGTGGATCAAGAGGCCGAAACCCTTATCGGCCAGCTTGTCTTGGGCTCTCTTGAGCGCCTCCGCGGCGGGGCGTTGGAGGAACGCGCGGGCCGTCTTGTAGACCGGGACGCCCAGGAAGTTGGCGTCGCTCGCGTAACGGATATCGAATTTGACGCGCGGGTCGAGCGTCGCCAGGTCGACGAGGTCGGGCTTGAGGAAGTCGCCCTCCTCGCGCGGCGGAGTCGCCTTGAGGGATTCGGCGCGGATCTGGTCGATCGATCGCGTGGGAGCGATCCGAAACGGGCCGTCGGCGAGCAGTCCGACGGCCGCGAGCGCGACCGCGGCGGGAAGGATCGTATTCACGGACGTCTCCAGTCTGTCGGAACACATGCCGGCGTCTCATGGTAACATCGCAAGCGCCGGCGGGTATGATGGACGACGACGATCGCGTTTTTCCTGACCGTCACGGATTTCGGGGGTAGTGGACATAACGGCCTTCCCCCCTCGCGGGGGAAGGTGGCCCGAGGAACGCCGCCGAAATAACTTCCCGGAATTTAACCACGGAGTCACGGAGGACACA
>CALCIB010000094.1 GCA_937907525.1 uncultured Planctomycetales bacterium
GTCAGATGAGGGGGACGACGAGACAAAGAGCCGTTGGAATTCGCGAAAGGCCCTCCGGGAAGCCCTGGACGTCGATGGCGTTCTGGCTCGCCCCCCCTCATCCGGCCCTTCGGGCCACCTTCCCCCGCGAGGGGGGAAGGCCATTATGTTCACCACCCCCAAAATCCGTGACGGTCAGAGATTTTGAGTCCCAGCAACAAGACGCCCGGCGAGCGCGGACGCGAACTCTACCTTCGCAAGCAACGCGAAGTCTTGAAAGCCCGACCTTCCTGGTCGAGATCGACCTGTTCCGCGGTGGGCGACACACGACGGCCGTCTCGCGCGACGGGCTCCGCGCGGCCGTCGGCGCGTTCGATTACCACGTCTCGATACGTCGACCCGACCCCCGCGCGACCTTCATGACGGACCTGATCCGCCCCCCCGACCCGTTGCCGGAGATCGCCGTCCCGCTGCTTCCCGGCGACGCCGAGGTCGCCGCCGACCTTCAAAAGCTCTTCGATCGCGCCTACGACGTCGGCCCGTACCGTCGCCGCGTCCGCTACCGCGAAACCGCCCCCGTCCCACCCCTGCCGGAAGAATACCGCGACTGGGCGCGGGAGGTTCTGGCCTCGACGGAGGAAGAACGATGAGCCTCGCCTGGAAGGAATGGCCGTTCCCGGTCAATCCCGAGGAGGAATGGAACGAATTCGATCGCGACTTCGTCGCCTTCCTGGAACAGGCGCGCGCGGCGGGGCGACGCCCGCGCTTCAACATGAGGAACGCCATACAGGCCGGGTCGTTCGGCGAGGGCTCACGGGGCGTCTGGCTGATCTTCCGGGGTCGGCGCAACGGTTGGGAGGTCTCTTTGTACACGGACGAGCAAGAGGAGCCGCTCGGGCCAAGGTACGGTCTGCCGGGCCATGCCTGCGTCTGCGTTCGCCCCCCGTTCCGAGACGCAGGCCGCCTCGCCCTCGCCTGGATGCAGGGCGAGGATCTCGACGTGATCCTCGACGGGTTCGAGTTCGTCGGCGGGAGCCCGCCCGGGCTGGTCTCGAAACCCGCGGCGGCCGAGTTCTGACGGCGGACGAGGTGCCCCCTTCGTCCGTCATCCCGAACGAAGCTCCGCGAAGTCCCCGAAGGCCCGCAACCGGCGTCGCGACTCGCGCGCGAAGACGGCTTGCAAAAGCGGAGCGAGCCACCGCGGGCGGGCGACGAGGTTGTAGGAAAAGACGACTCGCGTTCGGCCGGGGGCGATCGGCTCGAACCGCCACGAGCCGGCGAAGTTTTGAAGGAACCAAGGGCCGCGGGTCATCTCCACGGCGCAGGCGCCCGGCGGGTGGAACGAGACGTACCGCGTCTCCATCCCCGTCCCCAACCGCGACGCGCACCAGGCGCGGACGCCCTCGCCGGCGCGCGTCGCCCCGTCCAGGAGCCGCGCCTCCCGCAAGAACGGGTCCCAGTCCAGCCGCCGGTCGTAGTCTTGCGACAACTCGAAGAGCGCCGCCGGCTCGGCCGCCACCTCGATCGATTCCCGGAACATGGGCGCCTCCCGTCCGTCCGCGTCGAAGACTCGCGACCCTCGCCCCGGAATTTTCGTCGGAATCCTGAAACCACGGCGCCCCGCCCGCGGATCATGCGAGTGACCAAGGCTCGCGCCGACTCTTTGGCAACCCGGAAGCAGATCCAACCGCCGATCGCCGCGAGGCCCACCGGCGGCCCCCGCGGCCCCGACGCCTCGGCCGGCGATCCTCGATCGACCGCGGAACGGGATCTCGGCGCGATGTCGAAAGCGACGAGCGAACCCAGATTCCCGAGGCCGCAAACACTGTATCAAAAATGACTTGGATTCATAACATGGGAACTGCGCCTCCCACGAACGAACCCGATTCGGCGGCGAGCGTCGAATTTTATCGCGAAGCCGTGGATAGTTGGACGCCCCTCGCGGCACCATGGTCGAAACGCGAGGGAGGGCTCGGCATGGCGGAAGCGGCGGGGCGGGAACTGAGGGCGCTGTGGCGGTCGGGGACGGCCGCCGGAATGACGGACGGCGAGGCGCTCCGACGCGCGGCGGGGGCGGACGCGGAGGACGCCGAGGCGTTCCTCGCCGCGATCGTCGAGCGCCACGGGGCGATGGTCCTGCGCGTCTGCCGAGGCGCGCTGGGGGACGGGGCCGACGCCGACGACGCCTTTCAGGCCGTCTTCCTGGTCCTCGCCCGCCGCATCCATGAGGCCGGTCGGCTCGAATCGGTCGGCGGCTGGCTGCGCGGCGTGGCGGTTCGAACCGCGGCGAGGGCCCGCGTCGACGCCGCCCGCCGACGCCGCCTCGACCGTCGCGCGGCCAGGCCGACGGCGGTCGCGGCCGCGCCGCCCGACCTCGAGCGCGACCGCGCCGTGCAAGAGGAGGTCGGCCGGCTGCCGTCGCGGTATCGCGAGGTCGTCATCCTGTGCTTCTGGGAGGGGCTGACCCAGGAGCAGGCCGCCGATCGCCTGGGGCGTCCCGTCGGCACCGTCCGAAGTCGGTCGGCCCGCGCCCGCGAGCTTCTCCGCCGCCGCCTGGCCGCCCGCGGCCTGGCCCCCGACGGCCTCGACGCCCCGCCGCCGACCGTCCCCCCGGCCCTGGCCCTCGCCGCCGCCCGCGGCGCCGCCGAGGCCGTCGCCGGACGATCGATCGTCACCGTTGCAAGTCTTTACTCGATGGAACTGTCCCGTCAAATCGCAAGGAGCATGCTTATGTCTCGAATCGCCCCGATCGCCGCCGCCGCCGCCCTGACCCTCGCCGCCACCATCGGAATCGGTCGCGCGCGGGGGTGGCAAGAGCCGAACCCGGCCCCCGCCGCCCACGACGAACGGGCCAGGGCCGCCGGTCCCGAGGAGCGCCCGCCCGCCACCGACAAGGCGGAAGGGAAAAGCTTTTCCCCCCTCGGCTTGAAGCCGAACAACATTCTCATCGTCAAGGTCCTGAAGGACTTGCCGGGCCGGCCGATCTCCGACCAGTACGTGGTCCGCAAGGACGGCAAAATCTCGCTGGGCATCTACGGTGAGGTCGAGGTCGCCGGGCTCACCGTCGCGGAGGCCAAGGAAAAGGTGGTCGAGCGTCTCCGCGAGGCCATGAGCGACGAGGACCTGGGACTTATCAAGCTGGATGATCTGGGCCGGCGGAAGGTCGTCTCGGCGCGCGACACCGATCGGGTGTTCGTCAAGCACGGCGGCTACATCATCGTCAAGAAGAAGCCCGCCGAGGCCGACAAGCAAGCCGACGGGGGAGCGGCTTCCCCCGGCCCCGTTCCGGCGGCCGCCGCGGCGCCGAACTCCGAGCCCGACGCCCCCCGCGAGCCCGCCCTCGGCGACGTCCTGCAACGGCTCGACCGCATCGAGGCCCGGCTCGACCTGTTGCTGAAGCGGCTGGAAGAGTAGACGATCGGGAAAATCCTCGTCCACCTTCGCCGAGGTTCCGGGCGTCAAGCGGCGAGCCGCCAATCTCAAGTCGTCCGCCCGCGGGCGACGATCCCGTCGGACGGGGGCGTTCCCGCGGACGACTGGCGTTGCCCGACGCCCTAAAATCGGTTGTGATGCCGGCGGACCCGGGCGGACCGAGGGAACGGCCCGTCGCGCGTTCATGGAGGAACCGCCCATGCCGCCCGTCACGAGCGATCCGCTCGGCGCGCGCCGCTCGCCCTGGCGCGAGGCGCTCTTGATCGGCCTCTTGGCCCTGACGCTCAACTTGGCCGGCAACGGCCGCACCAGCCTTTGGGACCGCGACGAACCCCGCTACGCCGGCGCCGCCCGCGAGATGCGCGCAAGCGGCGACTGGATCAATCCCACCTTCAACGCCGAGCCCCGCTATCACAAGCCGGTCCTGATCTACTGGCTGATGCAGGCCGGGCTGGCGGTCGGCGGCGACAACGCCTTCGGCGCGCGGCTGGTCTCGGCCTTGATGGGGGTCGGGACGGTCCTTCTCACCTGGACCTGGACCCGAAGGGTCCTGGGCCCCAGGGCCGGGACGCTGGCCGGGCTGGTGCTGGCGACGATGCCGCTGATGGTCTTCGAGTCCAAGCTCAGCACCACCGACGCCACCTTGACTTTCTTCTTCGTCGGCTGCCAACTCGCGCTCTGGGAGCTGGCGGCAAAGCCGTCGCTCCGCGCGGCGCTGGCGTTCTGGGGGCTTCTGGGGTTGGCCGTGCTGACCAAGTCGCCGGCCGCGCCGGCGCTTTTGGTCGCCTCGACGGGCGTCGGCTGGCTCCTGGGCGGGCCCAGTCCGCTGGTCCTGCTCCGGCGGTTGCGATGGCGATGGGGCCTGTCGCTGTTCGCGGCGATCGTCGTTCCATGGAACGTCGCGATCCTGGTCCGCTCCGGCGGCGAGTACTTCGACGTGGCCGTGGGATATCACATCCTCCGTCGCGCCACCCAGGGGCTGGAGGAGCACGGCGGCTTCCCCGGCTATTACGTCGTGGTGGGGATGGGGACGCTGCTCCCCTGGGCGGCGCTGTTCCCCGCGGCGTTGGCCGCGGCCTGGGGACGTCGGCGCGAGTCGCCCGCGGCCGGGTTCCTGATCGGCTGGGCGATCGGCCCCTTGATCTTCCTGGAATGCGTCCGGACGAAGCTGATCCATTACTACCTGCCGGCGGTCCCAGCGCTCGCGGTCCTGACGGCCTGGCTGCTCGACCGCCTGCTGGAGGCGCCCGCGGAGGTCCCCGCGCGAAGACTCTTGCGAACCGCGAGGCGGTTGATCGGGATCACGACGGCGGTGGAGGCGGCGGGACTCGTCGCGGCGGTCGCGCTGGTGCTGCCGGGTCCGATGCGCTTGCCGGCGCTCGTCCTGGCGGCGGTGGTGGCGATCGGCGGACTTGCCGCCGTCCGCGAGGCGACGGCCGGGCGCTGGCGGAACGCGACGGCGGTCCTGGTCGGTCACGCCGCGGCGATGGGGTTGGTCCTGACCGGCTGGCTGATTCCCGCCGCCGAGCCGTACCGATCGCCGTCGGTGGTCGGCGCGCGGATGGCGGCGCTTGAACATTCGGTGGGCGCCTTGTCGGCCTTGTGTACGTTCCGCCCGCCGGGAGTGGTCTACGCCCTGGGCCACCCGGCGCCGGTCCTGCGCACCCGCGACGAGTTCGTCGAGTACGCCGACTACTACGGCCGGCTGCTGATGCCGCTGACGCCCTACGAACTGGACCTCCTGCGGGCCGACCCCGACTTCGACGTCGAGGTCCACGAGACCGTCGAGGGCCTCAACATCGAGAAGTTCCGCGACGAGATCTTGTACCTCGCCACCGTCGCGCCCGCCGAAGCCCCCCCGATCGTCGCCCGCCCCGACGACGATTCGCTGACGCGGTGATCCGAGGTGATTCGCAAGGAGGGCGGACGATGGCGGCTAGGCGGGCGGGGGCGTTGGTGGTTCATGTGACGAGTCACGGCTACGGCCACATGAACCGGACGGTGGCGGCGGTCAACCTGGTGCCGGAGGACGTGCCGGTGGTGGTCCGGTCGTCGGCCGACCTGTTCCCCAACTGGCGCGAGCGGCTGACCAGACCGGCGGAACTGGAGGAACACGTCTCCGACGCCGGGGCCGTCAACCCGATCGGCGACAGCGGGACCACCGACGCCGCGGCGACGATCGAGCGCGCGATTCGGGTCCACCGCGAGGCCGTCGCGCGGCTCGACGACGACGCGCGACGGCTTCGCGAACTCGGCGCCGCCGCGGTCCTCTGCGACGCCCCGCCGCTCCCCCTGAGGGCCGCCGCCAAGGCCGGCGTCCCCGGCTGGCTCCTGGCCAACTTCACCTGGTACGACATCTACGCATCCCACGCCCGTTCCGCCGATCCCGAGGCGAAACGCCTGCTCGCCCACCACAAGGCCGCCTACCGCGAGGCCGCGGGCGTCTTCCGCGCCCAGCCCGCATTGGCGATGTCCTGGCTGCCGAACCGAACCGACGTCGGCCTGGTCGCCAACCCCGGTCGCGACCGCTCGAAAGAGCTGCGCTCGCTCCTGGGGCTGGGCGACAGGGAAAAGCTCGTTTACTTCTACGTCGGTCGATACGGCCAGGACGATCTGGACTGGGGCCGGCTGGCGTCGTTCGCCGCGCGAGGCGTGCATTTCGTCGGCTACCACGCCGCGCCGGGGGGGGACTTGCCGAACCTGCATCTGGTGAAGGCGTCGGAATGGTCGGGGGGCGACTTGATCGCCTCGGCCGACGCGGTCGTCGCGAAGGCCGGTTACGGCACGATGAGCGAGTCGATGGCCCACGGCCGGCCGATCATTTATCCGCCCCGGTTCGGCTTCGCCGAGCACCGCGCCCTGGACCGCGCCGCGAGGGCCTGGGGAGGCGGCCTCCCGGTCTCGTCCCGCGACTTCGCCGCGATGCGGATCGGCCCGGCGTTGGATCGCGCCTTCGCCCTCGGCCGACTCGCCCCCCCCTTCCCCGCCGACGGCGCCGCGCGCGTGGCCGAACGTCTGACCGCGATCTGTCGGGCGAGAAGATGAATCGGCGCCGCGAACCGTTACAATGGAATGCGGAACGGCGAGGAGGGCGACATGCGACGAAAAACGATCGAGGGGACGTGGGAGCAGGTCGCGCGCCGCGCGTCGGAATTCGCCGGCCGCCGGGTCCGCGTCACGGTACTCGAGGAAGCCGAAACCGACCCGACTTCCCGCGAAAGCTCGGCGGAGGAAGCGTACAAACGGGAGTTGCTGGCCTTGGGGCTGATAAGCGAACTCCCATCGTCGATCGACGTGACGAACGACGATGACGACGAGCCGATCGAAGTCCCCGGCGAGCCGATCTCGGAAACCATTCTTCGCGAGCGTCGTTGAGCGTGGCCGCCTACTTTCACGACACCAGCGCCCTGATCAAGCGGAACGTCCGGGAGATCGGCACGGCGTGGGTTCGCGGCCTGACCCGTTCCGACGCTCCTCACGATCTTTACATCGCCCGGATCTCGATCGTCGAGTTGATCGCCGCGATCACCCGCCGGGAGCGCGGAGGACATTTGACCCATGCGCAAGCCGCGGCAATCATCGGGCATTTCCGGAGAAGGCTCGCTCGACGCTATATCGTCGTCGAGCTTTCCCCGACGTTGTTCGACGACGCTTCACGGCTGGCCCGAAAGCACGGTCTCCGCGGATACGACGCCGTCCAGCTCGCCGCCGCCGAGGCCCTTGACCGGCCAAGGTCGGTTCGCGGCCTATCGCCCGTGACGCTCGTCTCCGCCGACGCGGAGTTGAACCGCGCGGCGCTCGCCGAGAGGCTGGCCGTCGATGATCCGAATCAACATCCTTAGATCAACCATCGCCCAGGCCCTAGCGGAGAAGCCGGCCTCGGCCTCGAAGGTTTCACGTCCCTTGCGAAAGTCGGCCAGCCAGGGCGTCGAGGAGGAAGAACGCGGCGGCGCCGGCGGCCATGGCGGCCACGTCCCGCCAGTCGCCGGTGGCGCGCGCGTAGAACAAGGGCGTGACGCCTTCGAGCCAGGCCGCGGCGACGACGGTCGTCGCCCCCTGGATCCAAAGCTTGTTCCGCGTCGAGGGGAACTCGATCCCCGGCGTCAACCCCGCCACCGAGAACAACGCGGGAGGGACCATGAAACTGGGGAACGACCCCCGGAAGACCCCCCTCGACAACTCGGCCCTGACCGCGTGGAACAGAAAGTACGCGAGGAGGCAGCACGCCAGCACGGCGCGGTAAAACGTCTTGCGCCCGTCCCTCATCGATCAGATGAACTGGATGACCGACAGCAACGACCCGATCACGGCGACGAACTTCAAGAATCCGACCATCGTATCGACGACCTCCCAAACCTCGACTTCATTGGCGGACGAGCGCTCCAGACGTCCCGTCAAGTCAATTTGTACGGGGATCCGGGCCCGGTCGCAAGGGGGCGGTCGCCACGGGCTGGGAGCGACGGCGCCGACCCGGTACATTGGGACCGTCGGAACGGACGGATTCGACGGTCCCAACGGGAGGCGAGGTCATGACCCTGCGATGGGGTCTTCTGGGTTGCGCGCGGATTTGTCGGCGCGGGTTGATTCCGGGGATCAAGGCGTCGGAGGCGGGCGTGCTGGCGGCGATCGCCAGCCGCGACGAAGCCGTCGCCCGCGAGTGGGCCGACGAGTTCCAGATCCCCGCGGCCCACGGGTCCTACGAGGCGCTTCTCGCGGACCCGAGCGTCGACGCGGTCTACGTCCCGCTGCCCAACGAACTGCACGAGCCCTGGGCGGCGAGGGCGGCCGACGCCGGCAAGCACGTCCTCTGCGAGAAGCCGCTGGCGCTGGACGCCGACGAGGCGCGCGCCATGGCCGAGCATTGCCGAAGCCGCGGCGTGATCCTGATGGAAGCGTTCATGTGGCGGCACCAGCCGCGGACGGCCGCCGTCAAAAAGATGCTCGACGACGGCGCGATCGGCCGGCTTCGACTGATCCGCGCGTCGTTCTCGTTCCCGATCGAGGCGGGCGACTGGCGGCTCGACCCGGCGCGCGGGGGCGGGCCGCTCTGGGACGTCGGCTGTTACGGCGTCAACGCCGCGCGGTTCTTCACCGGGGCCGAGCCGGAGCGGGTCGAGGCCGTCGGCGACTTCGCCCCCAACGGCGTCGACATGGCGGTCGCCGCGTCGCTGCGGTTTCCCGACGGCGTCCTGGCCGCGATCGATTGCAGCTTCGAGCAACCGTTCTTCTGTCGCTACGAACTCGTGGGCGAGACCGGATCGATCGTCGTCCCCGACGCCTTCCTGCCGCCGTCCTCCGGGCCGGTCGCGACCCTGCGGACGATGGAGGCCGCGTCCGACGCGGGCGCCGGCGCCGACCGTTACGAGACCCTGACCTTCCCGGCCGTCGACCAGTACGCCGCGATGGTCGACTCGTTCGCCCGCTCCGTCGCCGCCGGATCGCTCCAGCCGCCCGCCGAGGACGGCGTCGCCCAGATGGAAGCCTTGTGCCGAATCCTCCGCTCGGCGCGGGGGACGGAGCGGAATCGGGAGACGATCTCGTGAAGATTCCAGGCCACGCGAAAGCGGTGGCGGCGCCCCTGGCGCTGGCCGCCGCCGCCACGATCGTCGAGATGACGCGGCCCCCCTTCGCCTACTCGGGGACGGGCGAGGCGTTCGGATACTTGAACCTCGTCGCCCTGGCGATCGGCTTCTTCCTGGCCGCGGACCACGCCCCGCTGACGACCTTGCCGTTCGCCGTCGCGGCGTGGGCCGTGACGCCGACCTTGCACGACGGGCCGTTCGAGGCGAACATCCCCCGCGCGTTGATCGTGCTGGGTTGGGCGCTCGGCACGATCCGCCACGCGATCCACTGGCACGGGCGCCCCCACCCGCCGTCCGCCCACGACCACGACGAAGCCGAGCCGGCCACGACCGGCGATCCCTCCGGGGCCGCGGGCGGACGCTGAGGGTCCGTCTCCAAGGAGTGGCTCGGAGCCACTCCCCGATTCCCGTCCCGACGGCGGACTTTCAGGGCGGGCGCTGCGTCTCAGGTCCAGACGGCCCGATCGAGCGAGCGGTAGCCGACGGCCTCGGCGACGTGCTGGGGCTGGATCTCCTCCGCGGCCTCCAGGTCCGCGATCGTCCGCGCGACCCGCAGCACCTTGTCGTGGGCGCGGGCGGAGAGGCCCAACTCCTCCATCGCCGCTTTGAGAATCCCCGCGGCTTCGGGCTTGAGCTTGCAGTGCTTGCGAAGCTGCCGCGGGGTCATCCGGCCGTTGACCGACGTCCCCTCGTCGTGGAACCGCCGCGCCTGCCGCCCCCGCGCCTCCAAAACCCGCTCGCGGATCCGCTCCGACGACTCCCCCGGCGGCATCTCCGCCAACTGCGTGAACGGCACCGCCGGCACCTCGACGTGCAGGTCGATCCGGTCCAGCAGCGGCCCGGAGATCCGGCTCAAATACTTCTCCACCTGCGGCGGCGTGCAGGAACACGACCGCCGGGGATCGGATCGATATCCGCAAGGACATGGATTCATCGCCGCGACCAGCACGAAGTCGGCCGGGAACGTGGCCGAGTTCATCGCGCGGCTGATCGTGACCCGCCCCTCCTCAAGCGGCTGGCGGAGGACCTCAAGCGTCTTGCGGTTGAACTCCGGCAACTCGTCCAGGAACAACACGCCCTTGTGCGACATCGAGATCTGCCCCGGCTGCGGCGGGTTGCCGCCGCCGACCAGCCCGGCGTCGCTGACCGAGTGGTGCGGCGTGCAAAACGGCCGAACCGCCATGAGCGCCTGCCCCGGCGCGAGCTTCCCCATCGCGCTGTAGATCCGGGTCGTCTCCAGGCTCTCCGACGGCGTCAAGGGCGGCAGGATCGTCGGCAGCCGGCGCGCCAGCAGGGTCTTGCCCGTTCCGGGAGGACCGATCATAAGACAATTATGGGAACCAGCCGCGGATATGAGCATGGCTCGTTTGGCGTAGTCCTGGCCCTTGACGTCGGTGAAGTCCTCCTCCATGTGGGAGCAGTTTGCGAAGACGGCGTCCAGGTCGACCGCCTCGGGGTCCATGTCGAGTCGGCCGGAGAGGAAGCCGACGGCCTCGGCCAGACTGCCGACGGGGTAGACGTCGATCCCCTCGACCACCGCCGCCTCGGCCGCGTTGGCGCGCGGGACCAGGATCCCCTCGCGACCGTCGGCGACGGCCTTCAAGACCATCGACAGCACGCCCTTGATCGGCCGGGTCTCCCCCGTCAGCGCCAGCTCGCCGACGACCGCGAAGTTCCCCGGCCGCTCCAGGGCGATCTGGCCGCCGGCCGCCAGCATTCCCAGGGCGATCGGCAGGTCGAAGCCGCCGGCGTCCTTCTTCAGATCGGCGGGCGCCAGGTTGATGATGATGCGGTCGCCGGGGCGTCGAAAGCCGGAGTTGACCAGCGCCCGCTCGACGCGGTGGGCGCTCTCCTTGACGGCGGCCTCGGCCAGGCCGACCAGGATCGTCTTGGGCATGGAGGTGAACGCGGCGTCCACCTCGACCTCGACCGACGCGGCGTCGATCCCGACCAGCGTGTAGGCGAAAAGCTTGGCGAGCATGGCGGCGACGGTCGTCCCGAGGTCTTCCGATCGTCCGCGCCGCGACGCGCGGGCCCCGTTCACACTATACGCCCGTGACCGGCGGTTTGCGAACCGCGCGCCGCCGATCGGGCGTGCTTTCATCAAGCGAATCGGTCAGGTGAAACGCCGGCGATCCGTGAACATCGCCCGGACGACGCCCGGCCCCGGATCTTCCACGTCGGCGTTGAAGCTCCAGAACTCCAGGCCGACGTCGTAAAAACGGCCGAAGGCGTCGACGACCGCGTCGCGGCTTTCGGCCACCCGGACGAACTCGTCGAGTCCGGCCTCCCGGACCAACTCCCGCGCCGCCTCCGCGTCGAGCGCTCCAGAGCGGAGGCCGGCGACGACGCGGTCGACGACGTCCTCGCATCGACCCTGTTCGCGACGGCTCGCCGGGCGTCGGCCCTTCGGCGGGCTTGCGCCCCGCCCCCGACCGGCGCGCGTCGGCGGGGCATCGATCACGACGAAGCGGACGCCCTGGAGCCAAACGGCCTCGACGGCCCGCTCGGCCCGTTCGCGCGACGGATCGACGCCCACGGTTCAGCGCTCCAGAAGGACGACGACCTCCTCCTGCATGACCCCCTGGAAGTTCTTGACGTGGGGCAGGCAGATGGACTTGGCCGTCCAGCCCTGGCGGGCGAAATGGTTGATCGCCTCCTCCAGACGGGTCAGGTCGAACTTGCCGTCGAAGAACCTGTCCCGCGAGGAGAGGAGCTTGTACTCCTTGACGGGGCCCGACGGCGGGGCGGCGTCGGGGGCTTCGTCCGCGGCCGGTTCCGACGGCGTCTCGACCGCGGCGGGGGACGGCTCGGAGGCCAGCGACCAGGCGGACGGATCGAGCCCCTCCACGACGATCCCCTCGACGATCGGGGCCGGCCCGTGAAGCGCGGTGCCGGAGTCGCCGCCGGGGACGGCCCTGGAGGGGTCGGCCACCTGAAAGGCGCCGCCGCACTTCTTGCACTTGATCCGGGCCCCGACCAGGTTGGTGGGGATCTTGCCCCGTTCGCCGCAGGATGGGCAGGAGATGTGGAGCACGGCCGTCGCTCCCGAAGTGATGAAAACCGTCCACGTCCCACGTTTCCCCGAGCGTAACGCGCCGTCGGGGCCGGTTCCATCGGGTCGTCCGACGTTCCGACGCCGCGGGAGCGACGCCGGCCGCGGGAGCGGTTAAGATGATCGGCGTCGCCGGGGCCCGCGCCGGCCCGAGGCGGACGGACGCCACGCCCCGAAACCGTTGTTGGATCGCCGAATGACGTCGATCGTGATGCTCGCGCTGGAGGTCCTGACCCTGCTCGCGGTCGCCGGACTCTGCCTGCTTCTGCCCTACGCCCTGGAGGCCGCCGACGCGGTTCGCCTTCGCGACGCCGCGGCCCGCGGCGAGCCGGGCGCGCGGGGCGCGTTGGAGCTGGTCCGGAACCCGGCGGGGCCCTCGGCGACGGCCCGGCTGGCGGCGACGACCGCGCTGGTCGCGGCCGGCGCGATCGTCGGCGCGGCGATCGTCGAAGACGGCGGCGGATTCTCCCGGCCGACGGCGGCGGTCGCGGCGTTGGCCGTCGCGGTCGTCGCCTCCGCGCTGGCGGAGGCCGTTCCCAGGGCCCTGGCGGCCGGCCGTCCCGAATGGTACGCGGCGCGGCTGGCCGGGACGCTCGGCGCCGCGGCGCGGCTGGCCGCGCCGGTCGCGGCGCTTCCGCAACGGCTGGGCTCGGCGCTGGCCCGCCGCCTCGGCGCCCGCGCGCCGGAGAAGCCCGCGGGGATCGAACACAAGATCCGCGTCCTGATGCGCGAGGGGGTCGAGGCCGGCGCCTTCGACGCCTTCAAGCACGTCGTCGTCCGCCGCGGCCTCCGCTTCTGCGACCGTCGCGCCCGGGTGCTGATGACCCCCCGCGACCGCGTCGTCTGGCTCGACGTCCACGACCCCCCGGAGGAGGTCGCCCGCAAGATCGCGCGGAGCCCCCACTCCTGCCTGCCGGTCTGCGACGAGACCCTCGACAACCTCCTGGGCATGGTCCGCATGAAAGACCTGCTCGCCCGCGACGCCGAGGGCCGCCCCGCCCGCTTCAAGGGCCTGATCACCCTGCCCGACTTCATCTACGAGGGCGCCCGCGGCGCCCGGCTCCTCGACGTCCTGAACCGCTCGCGCACCGGCTCCGCCGTGGTGCTCGACGAGTTCGGCTCGGTCGTCGGCATGCTCACCCTGGCCGACGTCCGCGACGCCCTCTTGGGCACGACCGCCGCCGCCCCCGACGCCGACGACGATCCCCGCGCCGTGCAACGCCCCGACGGCTCCTGGCTGCTCGACGGCCTCTTCCCCGTCGACGAACTGATCGACCTGTTCCAGATCGCCGACCCGCCCGCCGGCGAGTTCGACACCCTGGGCGGCCTGATCGTCGCCAGGCTCGGCCGCATCCCCCGCGTCGGCGAGGGCTTCGACGACATGGGCCTCCACTTCGAGGTCGTCGACATGGACTCCAACCGCGTCGACCACGTCCTGATCCGTCCCCTGGACCTCCCGTTCTGAACCCCCGGAAACGAAAGCGACCCCCTCATGAACCGAACCACCTCCGCCCTGCTGTTGGCCCTCGCCTCGCTGTGCGCCTACCCGTCGGCCGTCGTCGCCGAGGAGGGGCCGAACTACACGCGAACCGAGGACGTCGTCTACGGCCGCAAGCACGGCATGGCGCTGACCATGGACGTGATCGCGCCCAAGGACGACGCCAACGGCGCGGCGATCGTCTGGATGGTCAGCGGCGGCTGGTTCTCGGCCCACGAGGCGATCAACCCGGCCTACGTCGCCGAGTTCCTCAAGCGCGGCTACACCGTCTTCGCCGTCGTCCACGGCAGCCAGCCCCGGTTCACGATCCCCGAGGCCGTCGCGGACGTCAACCGCGCCGTCCGCTACGTCCGCCACCACGCCGCCGACTACCATGTCGACCCCGCCCGGATCGGCGTCACCGGCGCGTCGGCCGGCGGCCACCTCTCGCTGATGCTCGGCTGCGCCGGCTCGATCGGCAACCCGCTGGCGAAGGACCCCGTGGACCGCGAATCCAGCCGGGTCCAGGCCGTCGCCTGCTTCTTCCCCCCCACCGACTTCTTCAACTACGGCAAGCCCGGCGAGCGCGCCCTGGGGGAGGGCGTCTTGCAAGGCTTCAAGGCCCCGTTCGACTTCAAGGAGCAGGATCCCAAGGACAAGGTCTTCCGTCCCGTCGACGCCGAGAAGCGCGACGAGATCGGCCGCCAGATCAGCCCGATCACCCACGCCTCCGCCGACGATCCGCCGACCCTCATCTTCCACGGCGACGCCGACAACCTCGTCCCCATCCAGCAGGCCGAGATGATCGTCGAGAAGCTCAAGGAGGCCGGCGTCGAGGCCAAGCTGGTCGTCAAGCCCGGCGCGGGCCACGGCTGGAAAGACGTCGTCAAGGACAATGCCGTCCTGGCCGACTGGTTCGACCAGCACCTGAAGCCCAAGACCGACAAGCCCTGAATTCAAACTCTCGCGCGGCTCCCGACCCCATCCGGCGGGCCGCGCTTATCCCGTCGATCGATCGCCCGACCATTGAACGTCAAGCGAGTCGTGACTCCGCGAGGGGTCGACGGCGCTCACGCCCCCGACGGCGACGACGTCCACGCGGCCCGACCGCCGGATCAGGAAGGCGCGAAGGGCCGGGACGTCGAAGAACGCCCGCAGCATGTTGTCCATGCAGCGCTGTTGCATCTGGGCCCCCGTCTCCCAGCGGGAGAGCGTCGAGACCGCGACGCCGAGCAGCGAGGCCATGGCCTCTTGCGTCAGGTGGAGTTCCTTGCGCCGCCGCCGGATTTCGGCGGCGGGCATGATTCCGACGGCGTCTCGAAGCGCGTCGTAGAGTCGGCCCGCGGCGTCCGTGTCCATCTCGATCTCGCCACAGGCGGCGCACTCGAAGACGGGGAGGTCGCGAACCTTCACATGGTACTTGCGGCCGTCGTGGTCCAAGTCCTCGGCGTAGGTCTCCAAGACCTTCGCGACGACCGCCTTCTCGCCGCACTCGTCGCATCGCATCGGCTTCGACATCACCGCCACCCCTTCCGGCCGCTCGCGCGAGCGTCTTGCTCGTGAATACTCACGATCTTGACGACCGACGTTTCACCGTCGGGAACCTGAAGCACGACCTCAAGATAAAGGCCGTTCCTCAAATCAGCGTATGGAAAGACCACGTCGTAAAAATTGTCCTTCGGATCCCCGAGACTGTCACGCCTTTCCGGCTTCTGTCGCAACGCCTCGGGTCCGTAAAGCTTCAAAAACCCGGCGACTCCATGAACGACGTCCCGCGGATCCCAGTACCGACCGCGCACCCATTCGCGTGCGTTCCTCTTCCAGATCACGCAACCAGACAGCCCGCTGGTCAACGCCTGAAAGACCAGGTCGTGTTCGTCTGGATCATGCATGCGCCATCCACCGTATCGACTCGGCGTCAACTTGATTCTAGTCACGACTTGATCTTAGTCAAGTCGGCACATTGGGCGGCTTCTCAATTTCATGATCTCACGCCATCGCCGCCTAGCCAAGCCCTCGTCGGTACGGATCGGGAAGCGGGTCGTCCTGGCGCCTGTATCGGCTCGTCTCGTCGTTCTAGCTTGGATCGCGCGCCACGCTGGAGAGACGCCCCGCCGCGGTTCCCCCTGTATGGCCTCTCACGGAAACTTCTCCGGATTCGGGGACCGCGATCGGGGGTCGGGGGATATAATGAGGTTTCCACGCGGCGAGGCCCCGCCGTCCGCCCCGTCCTTCTCGATCCACACCCGCGAGCCCCATGACGCGCCCATCCACGAACGACCCGGCCGAGGCCGAACTCCGAGGGACGATCTCGTTCGTCAGCCTCGGCTGCTCCAAGAACACCGTGGACTCCGAGCGCATGCTCGGCCTGCTGGCGCAGGCGGGCTACGCGCTGGTGCCGGAGGGGACCGACTCCGACCTCGTCATCGTCAACACCTGCGGGTTCATCGACGCCGCCCGCAAGGAGTCGTGCGGGGTCATCGACGAGATGCTCGGCCGCAAGCGGGCCGGCCGCGTCAAGGGCGTCATCGTCGCCGGTTGCCTCGCGGAGCGCCAGAAGGATACGTTGCTTGAGGACTTCCCCGACGTCGACCAGGTCGTCGGCGTCTTCGGCCGCGAGCAGATCGTCCAGGTCTCCGACCGGATCCTCGGCGGCCTGCACGAACAGCGAACGCTCTTCAACCCCGCCCCCGTCAACGCCCAGGACGACCGCGCCCGGCTCCGGATCACCCCCCGCCACCTGGCCTACCTGAAGGTCTCCGAGGGCTGCGACCGCCTCTGCACCTTCTGCGCCATCCCCTACATGCGCGGCAAGCACGTCACCAAGCCCATCGAGCGCGTCGTCGAGGAGGCCCGCGAACTCGCCGCCGACGGCGTCCGCGAACTGGTCCTCGTCGCCCAGGACATGACCTACTACGGCATGGACCTCTACGGCGAGCCCCGCCTGGCGGAACTGCTCCGCGAGCTGGACAAGATCGAGGAACTGGCCTGGATCCGGATCCTCTACAGCTACCCCCGGCACTTCACCGACGAGTTGTTCGCCACCCTCGCCGGGGCGAAGCGGATCGTTCCGTATCTCGACATGCCCCTGCAACACATCAACGACCGCATGCTCAAGTTGATGAACCGCCGCCACGACCGCGCGGAGACGACCGCGATCATCGACCGCCTGCGCGCCGAGATCCCCGGCCTGGTGCTCCGCACCACGTTCATCGTCGGCTTCCCCGGCGAGACCGAGGCCGAGTTCCAGGAGATGGCCGATTTCGTCGCCGGGCGGAGGTTCCAGCGGCTGGGGGTCTTCACCTACTCGCTGGAGCCCGACACCCCCGCCGCCAAGCTCCCCGGCCACCTTCCGGACGACGTGAAGAACGCCCGCCGCGACGAGATCATGCGGATCCAACGGCCGATCGCCGAGGCGTTCAACCAGTCGCTGGTCGGCCGGGAGCTGGACGTCCTGATCGACGGCCACGCCCCCTCCGGGACCAACGAGTGGGTCGGCCGCACCTTCGCCGACGCCCCGGACGTCGACGGCGTGGTCCTGACCCGCGGCCCCGGCCTGCAAGTCGGCGACGTCGTCCCCTGCGAAATCCTGGCGACCGAAGGGTACGACCTGGTCGCCCGCGCCTCGGCCCCGCCGTCGCGCCGGAGACGCGCCCGGCCCCGTCCCCGCAAGCGGCCGGGATCGTCGTTGACCGTCCTCGACGGGATGTAAGGAGAACGGCCCCCGATGCCTCCCCAAAGCCCCGTCGCCGCCGAGGCCGGCGCCCCCGCGCGACCCGCCGGCCGGTTCTGGAACGTCCCCAACACCCTGAGCGTCTCCCGGCTCGGCCTGGCCGTCTTCGTCCTCGCGGCGATCGCCGCCGGGTGGTACGGCTGGGCGCTCGGGCTGTTCCTCGTCGCCGGCGTCTCCGACTGGCTCGACGGCTACTTCGCCCGCCTGCTGGGACAGGACACCCCCCTGGGCCGACAACTCGACCCCCTGGTCGACAAGGTCATCATCTGCGGCGCGTTCATCTACCTGGAGGCCGTCCCCGGCGCCGGCGTGTACCCCTGGATGGTCGCCGCGATCGTCTTTCGCGAGCTGATCATCCAGGGCCTTCGCAGCCTGATGGAAGGCCACGGCATGGCGTTCGGCGCCAAGATGGCCGGCAAGCTCAAAACCACCTGCCAGTGCGCCTCCATCTCCGCGGTCCTCCTGGTCCTCTGGATGGGCGACGCCCCCCCCGCCCTCGTGCTCGTGCGCGACGTCCTCACCTGGCTCGCCGTGGCCCTGACCCTCTACAGCGGCGGCGCCTACCTCCGCCACGCCGCCCCCGCGCTCCGCCGGGAGGCGGCGCGGGGACGCCGAACCGGGGACGACGCTTGACCGCGCGCTCATATTCATTTCGGTTCCGGCCATAACAGGTGCTTGTGTAGGAACCGGAACGTCCCCACGCCGTGGATCGTGTGGGGGCCGTCGAAGACCTCCATCTCGCAGCGGTCGCCGATCCCCAGCCGCGCGTCGTAGAGGAAGAACGCCTTGGCGAACTCGTAGGCCACCGCCTCGTCCGGCGCCACGCCGTCGCGATGCCCGCGCTCGACCATGAACGGCCGGGGCGCGATCAACGCGGCCATCTCGGCGTAGTTGAACGTGCTCCCCAGATCGAACTCGAAGATCTCGTACTCCATGGTGCGGACGTAGCTGTAGGGGCTGGCCGTCGAGGCGTTCTTCCACACCCAGTCGTTGAAGTCGCCCGAGCAGATCGACAGCTTGTAGGCGTCCACCAGGGGCGGCACCCGCATCGCCGTCTTGCCGCCGTAGCTCAGTCCGTAGAAGCCGATCCGCTCCGGATCGACCTGGGGCAGCGTCTTGAGCCAGTCCGTGATCCGGCGGTGCTGCGGGACGATCAGCGAGAACAGCGTCTTGCCCAGCGGGTTCGCCTTCCGCTGAAGCGTCCGGAACCGATCATGGAATATGTACAGGTTCTGCGGCGAGAACGTGACGAACCCGCGCTCCGCCAGCCGGACGGCGAACCGATGGTACGACGGACTCTCCACGCGCGGGTCCGCCAGGTCCGACGGCCTCCCCTCCAACCCGTGCTGGCAGACGACCGCCGGCCGACGCTCCCCCTCCGCGATCCCTTTCGGCAACAACAGGATCCCGGTGGCGAAGACGTCCGGGAAGACGTCCAGGACGACCTCGTACCCCGTGAAGCCCGGCTCGTCGAAGATCCGGCGCGTGCGAGGGTCGAGCGGCGGGAACTCGTCGTCGAACCGGCCGACGGTCTCGGTCGCGAAGATCTCGCGGTATCGCTCGATCGATTTCTCATACGCTTCGATGGAACTCGTGTCGAGATCCTTCATGAACTCCCGACGCCGATCCGGCCCCTCGACGATCAGCCGTTGGGTGTGGCGGTCGATCTCGTGAAGCTGTCGCGCCTGGCGCGCGGCGAGGGCCACCGCGGCGAGCGGCGGCGGTTGGATCGCCGCGCCCGCCGGCGCGAGCCTCCCCCCCAGCGCGGCGAGGAACCTGGACAAGGCCGGCTCGGTCCCGAACGGCCCCCGGCCGTCGTCGCCGGAGACGACCAACTCCGGCGCGGCCGACGCTCCGAGCCCCTCCACCAGCTTCCCGGCGCGCTCGACCTCGGCGCGGACCGTCTCCAGATCGGGCGACGCGATCCGTCCCGGCGCGCCTCCCTGGCCGGGGGCGAAGACGAACTCGGGACCGCGCGCCGCCTCGACGATCAGCCGCCGCGGAGCGACCATCAAGGCGAGTTCGGCGTCGCCGAAGCGTTCGAGCAGGCCGAAGACGTTGCGGTCCAGCGGCTGCCGCCAGACGTCGTCGCGATCGTCGAAATATCCACTCACGGCGCATGCGTCGATCCTTGAGCCCAGCGCCGCGGCGTAGAGCGCGACGCCGCCCCCCTCGCCATAACCGAAGACGCCGACGCGGAGGCCGTCGGCGGTCAGGCGGTCGACGACCGCCAGCACCTTTTGGACCTCGTAGCCGATCAGGGTTCGGCCCATCTCGAAGGCGGGGCGGTGGAGGAACTCGCGGTTGGTCATCGTCGCCCCCCCCATGCGCGGGGCGGTCGTCCGGTCGATCAAGACGGGGACGAGCACGCGCAGGCCGGACTCGGCCAGTCGCCGCGCGACCTGACGTTCCGGCGGCAGGCCGGGGGCGAGCCCGGCCAGTTGCTCGGGCGTCTGGTCGGCGTCGGGGACCACCACGGCCGCGGCGATCGGTTTCACGTCGCCGTCGGGGCGGAGTTCCAGGCCCTCGCCGGTGACGTCGCCGAACGCGGGCCAGCGGACGGAGCGGATCGTCAGACCGTCGCCGCGATACGAGGCGCGCCACTCGGACTCCACGACCTCGATCGGCCCGGCCGCGGCCTCGCGATCGTCACGGACCCCCAGGATGTGGGCCAACCGCCGGCGCTGGGGTTCGATCGACTTCAAGTAAGCGTCGGTCGACGCGAAATCGAGATCCCAGTACGAGGCGCGCTTCGACTTCGACTCGTCGAGCTTGCGTCGAAGGAAGCGGTCGGCGCCGTCGACGAGTCGCGAGGCGAGATCGCCCTGGACGTCGAGCATCCTCGTCCCGGCCAGCGGCGGCCCGATCGTCGGATACTCGGGCGCCGGCGATTGCGCGGCGGCCGCGGCGAACAGCCCGGCGAGCGGAAGGGCGAACAGGACGCGGGCGGAGATTCGAGCGTGGCGCATGGCGTGGGGCTCCCAGGTTGGTCGACCCGCGCAAGGTACACCGCCGGCCCGACCGACGCCAGCGCCGCGCCGGGTTCGTTCGCGAGCGCGGCGCCCCCCGAGTACGGAACTTAAATTACTTGTGAATAGACATTTAGCTTTGTCTGACGATTGGCTTCGATCGTCGTTTTCGAATATGGATTCGTCGGTCCCGACCGATATTCGGACGGAAGGCTCCGACGCGCCGATTTGACGACCATATTTCACGCTTGAACGTTGATTCACGCGCACGTCCGCCCTCCTCTCCCGACGCCCATCGAATCGCCCACGACGCGAAAACGGGAACCCGCCACCTTGTAGTGCCACAAACGGCGGGCTTCGAAAACGCGAGGCGGCGGATTTTCCGGGATGGAAATCGCAACCGACGTGGCTTTAAGGGTTTGTGCCCCCGCAAAAAACTCGTCATCGTCAGCGGATCCACGACCAACCGGGGTCGAAAGCCCGTCCCCTCTCCCGGCGGGCTGACGACCCGACACTTTTTCAGAAGTCGCGGCGGTCATCGCCTTCTCCCC
>CALCIB010000095.1 GCA_937907525.1 uncultured Planctomycetales bacterium
GACCGCGAAGCGGTCAGATGAGGGGGACGACACGCGAGAAGGCCGTCGCGATCCAAGAGCCAGCCCGACCGGCTCGGCATTCCAACGGTCGTCTGGCTCGTCTCCCCCCTCATCCGGCCCTTCGGGCCACCTTCCCCCGCGAGGGGGGAAGGCCGTTATGCCGATCGCGACGCCCTTATGGGACAGACTCTAATGGGAATGACGGGCGCGTCGGATAGGCTCGAACGACCGGCGGCGCGCCCCAAGGAGGATTCGAGGCGAGGAGGGCGAACCCCCTACCTGTCCGGGCGTAAACGTGTTAGACTTGGGGCGACCGAAGATCACGACGCCCGTCGGCGGGTGGTTCTCAAGGGGGCCGCGGATGGAAGTCGGCGAGTGGGACGGGACGGCGGCCGAGGACGTCGCGGACGTCCGGGAGGCGCGGTCGCGCGCCGAGGAGGCGCTCGAGGCCGAGCGCGAACGGTCGCGGATCACCCTGGCGAGCATCGGCGACGGCGTCATCAGCACCGACGCCCAGGGGCGCGTGACGTTCCTCAACCGGGCCGCGGAGGCGTTGACCGGCTGGAGCGTGGCGGAGGCGGTCGGCCGGCCGCTGCCGGAGGTCTATCGGATCGTCAACCAGTACACGCGGCTGGCGGTGGAATCGCCGGCGATCGTGGCGTTGCGCGAGGGGGTGGTCGTCGGCCTGGCGAACCACACGATCCTGATGGCGCGCGACGGTTCCGAACGGCCCATAGCCGACAGCGCCGCGCCGATGTACGACGCGGACGGCGAGGCGATCGGCGCCGTCCTGGTCTTCCGCGACGCGGCCCGCAAGGTCAGGGCGGAGGAGGCGGCGAGCCGGCTGGCGGCGATCGTGGAGAACTCCGACGACGCGATCGTCAGCAAGGGGCTCGACGGCGTGGTCCGCACCTGGAACGGCGCGGCGGAGCGGCTATTCGGCTGGAAGGCCGAGGAGGCGGTGGGCAAGACGTTGGCCGAATTGATCATCCCCCCCGACCGCCATGACGAGGAGGTCGAGATCCTGGCGAGACTCGGCCGGGGCGAGCGGGTGGAGCCGTTCGAGACGGTTCGGGTCCGCAAGGACGGCGCCCTGGTGGAGATTTCCGCGTCGATGTCGCCGATCCGGGACGACGAGGGGCGGGTGGTCGCCGCGTCCAAGATCGCCCGGGACATCAGCGCCGCCAAGGCCGCCCGCCGCGAGCTGGTCGAAAGTCACGCCCGGCTGGACTACGCCGCGAGGCTCTCCGGCCTCGGCTTCTGGCACTGCGAGCTTCCCTTCGGCGAATTGATCTGGGACGACCGGGTCCGTGAGCATTTCTGGATCGCGCCCGGCGAGCGGGTCACGATCGAGACGTACTACGACCGCATCCATCCCGACGACCGCGAGTCGACCCGAGCGGCCATCGAGGAGGCGATCGCCCGCGGCGGCCACTTCGACGTCAAGCACCGCACCGTCGACCCGGCCGGCGGCGGCGTCAAGTGGATTCACGCCCTCGGCGGGGCCGCCTACGACGCCCGGGGGAAGCCGACGCGGTTCGACGGCGTCAGCGTCGACGTGACCGCGCGGCGGCTGGACGAGGAGCGGCTCGCCCGGCTGCTGGAGCGCGAGCGCGAGTTGAGCAAGACGCTCTTGCGCGTCGACCGCGCCGGGCTGGCCATCCACGCCGCCGGCTCGCTCGACGACGTCATGCGGGCGATCGCCCGCGAGGCCCGCGACGTGATCGGCGCGCATCAGGCGATCGCCAGCTTGACCACCGACGAACGGGGGGGGCAGGCCATCAGCGCCGCCTCCTTCTCCGACAAGTACGCCCGCTGGTCGGACTACGCCGAAGAGACCACCGGCGAGGGGATCTACGCCGAGGTCGCGCGGACGAATCGGTCGATGCGGATGACCCAGGCCGAACTGGAGTCGCACCCCGCCTGGCGCGGCTTCGGCGCCCACGCCGACGGCCACCCGCCGATGCGGGGCTGGCTGGCCGTCCCCCTGATCGGCGGCGACGGCCGCAACCTCGGGCTGTTGCAGCTCTCCGACAAGTACGAGGGGGAGTTCGTCGCCGAGGACGAGGCGTTCGCCATGCAGATCGCCCGCATCGCCTCGGTGGCGATCGAGAACGCCCGGCTCTACGCCGAACTTCGCGAACAGGACCGCCGCAAGGGGGAGTTCCTGGCGGTGCTCGGCCACGAGCTGCGCAACCCCCTGGTCCCGCTCCGCAACGGCCTGCACCTGTTGCGCCTGGCCTCCGACCCCGAGAGCCTGGCCCGCTCCCGCGCCATGATGGAGCGACAACTCGGCCACATGGTCCGCCTGATCGACGACCTGCTGGACGTCTCGCGGATCAACGAGAACAAGATGCAATTGCATCGCGATTGGACGACGCTTCGGGACGTGGCCGCCGCCGCCCTGGAGACGACCGGGCCCTTGATCGAGCAGGCCGGCCACGCCCTGACCGTCGACCTGCCGCGGGAGCCGACGCCCCTGTTCGTCGATCTCACGAGGATGGCCCAGGTCGTCGGCAACCTCCTGTCCAACAGCGCGAAGTACACGCCCCGCGGCGGGCGGATCCGACTCTCCGGCCGGGTCGAGGGCGAGGAGGTCGCGATCCGCGTCGAGGACGACGGGATCGGCGTGCCGGCCGAGGAGTTGTCGCGGCTGTTCGACATGTTCTCCCAGATCGGCCGGGGTTTGGACCGTTCCAGCGGCGGCCTGGGGATCGGCCTGGCGCTGGTGAAGGGGTTGGTGGAGATCCACGGCGGGACCGTGGAGGCCCGGAGTCCGGGGCCGGGCCTCGGCAGCGTCTTCACCGTGCGGCTCCCCCTCTCGGCCGACGCTCCGGCCGCCGCCGAACCCGCCGCCGCGGCCCCGGCGTCGAGCGTCGCCCGGCTTCGGATCCTGGTGGCCGACGACAACGAGGATTCGGCCGTCTCGATGACGGACCTGCTCGCCGCCCTCGGCGCCGAGGCCCGCTCGGCCCGCGACGGCCTGGAGGCCGTGGCGACGGCCGAGGCGTTCCGCCCCGACGTGATCCTGATGGACATGGGCATGCCCCATCTCGACGGCCGCGGCGCCGCCCGCCGGATCCGCCAGGCCTCCTGGGGTCGCGACGTCCTGATCATCGCCCTGACCGGCTGGGGCCAGGAGACCGACCGCGCCCTCTCCCGCGAGGCCGGCTGCGACGACCACCTCGTCAAGCCCGTCGACCTCGCCGACCTCCAAAAGCTCCTCGCCGAGCTCCGCCCCCCGCGCCAGGCGGACGCGCCGTAACGGCCCCCGCGTCACAACCTCGGGTCGACCGGCTCGCTTTCCAGGGCGAGGACGCCGAAGACGCATTCATGGACCCGGCGCAGGGGCTCGCCGCGGACGAAGCGCTCGACGGCCTCCACTCCCAGGGCGAACTCGCCGAGGGCCAGCGCGCGCTTGCGGCCCAGGCCGCGGGAGCGGAGCCGGGAGAGGTTCGCTTCGGCGTCGTATTCGGGTCCGTAGATGATTCGGAGGTACTCGCGACCCCGGCACTTCACCGCCGGCTGCGACGCCCCCCGCGTCCCCTTGTGGATGAACGAGAGCGGCTTGACCACCATCCCCTCGCCCCCCTCGCCGGTCAATTCCTCCCACCAGGCGACACCCTCGGCCTCGCTCGCCGGGTCGGTCACGTCGACGATCCGATAGGGCGTGGCGCGGAGGAGTTCCGGGTCGGCCCGGCAGATCTCGGCCAGGGTCTCCATGTGCCAGGCGTGGTCCTTGTCGAACCAGGCGCGGCCCTCGGTCGCCAGCAGGTGGAACGGGGCCAGCTTGTAATCCGAAAGCTCGACCACCGGCCAGCAGTAGCGCCGGTACGCCGCGACGAACCGCTCGACGTCCCCGGCGCGGCGGCGGCAGTCCGCCTCCGCCTCAAGCGCCTTCGCTCGTTCGTCGCCTTCGAGTCGCGACGAGGCGAATTCAAGCGCCTCGACCGCGCGGGGAAGCGCGGCGGTTCCGGCGGCGCCGACGGCCGCGTATTGCGACCGCAACAATTCCCTCGCCTTGGCCGACCACGGCATCAACTCGCAGTCGAGCAGCGCCCAGCCGGTCTCCAACCGCTCCCAGAGCCCGGCCGTCGCGATCGCCCCGCGGACTCGATCCAGGAACCGGCGCTCCAGGTCGGCGTCGTCGAAGAACCGTCGGCCGGTGCGGGTGACGACGGCCCCGACCGCGTCCTCGACGCCGAACCGCTCGCGCGCGGCCCGCTCGTCGCGGCAGGCGACGACCACCGCGCGCGAGCCCATGTGCTTCTCCTGGCAGACGACTCCGGGGGCCCCCTGGGCCCGGTAGTACGCGAACGCCTCCGCCGGATGCTCCAGCAGGCCGGGCTCTTTGGTCGTCTCGCTGGGGGACATCGTGGGAGGGAGATAGACCAGCCAGCGCGGATCGGCGGCGAACCGGCTCATGACCTCCAGGGCCGCGGCGGCGTTCTCCTCGCGGATCGTGACGTTGCCGCGGAGGCGCGTGGAAACGATCCGCTTGCCGATCACGTCCTCAAGATCCAGCATCCGGTCGTGGACCTGCTGGGCCGAGGCCGACGCCCGCGCTTCCGCCGGGAGGAACGGACGGGCGGACTGGTGATAGGCGCGGGCGGCGGGGACCGAGACGAGTTCCCGTTCCGGCCAGCGCAGGGCGGTGAGCGCGCCGCCGAAGACGCAGCCGGTGTCGATGTTGATCGCGCGGTTGAGCCATTCGGCCGTATGGACCGGCGTGTGGCCGTAGACCACCGCCGCCTTGCCGCGGTACTCGCGCGCCCAGTCGATCCGGACGTGAAGGCCGAACTCGTCGGTCTCGCCGGTGGTCTCGCCGTAGAGGGCGAACTCGCGAACCGCGCCGGAGCCCCGGCCCTGCATCGACTCCTTCATTCCGGCGTGCGCGACGACCACCTCGCCGCCGTCGAGGACGTAGTGGCTGACCAGGCCGTCGATGAACGCCGCGGCCTCCTCGACGAACGGCCCGCGGACGTCGTCGGGGAGAGCGTCGATCTCGGCGAGGGTCTCGGCCAGGCCGTGGGTGATCTGGACGTTCTTGCCGCGCAGCTTTCGGAGCAGCTTCACGTCGTGGTTGCCCGGCACGCACAGCGCCGAGCCGGCCTTGACCATCGTCGCCACGATCCGAAGCGCGTCGACGACGCGGGGGCCGCGGTCGACCAGGTCGCCGACGAACACGGCCTTGCGACCGGCCGGATGCGCGTAAAGCGGCCCTCCCGTCAGCGAGGGACCGCGCGGAGCGTCCGCGACGACCTCGTATCCGAGCTTCCCCAGCAGCGTTTCCAACTCGTCGGCGCAGCCGTGGACGTCGCCGATGAAGTCGAACGGGCCGCGGTCGTCGGAGCGGTCGTTCCAGAGCGGGACGCGCTCGATGGTCGCCGCCTCGACCTCCTCGATCGACTTCAGGACGAAGACGTGTCGGAAGCCCTCCTTCCGAAGCCCCCGCAGCGACCGCCGCAGTTGCGACGCCTGGTTGCGGACGACGTGCGGGCCGAAGTCGCGGTCGGCGCGGTCGAGGTTGCGCTCCCGGCAGAGGGCTTCGGGCATGTCCAGGACGATCGCGACCGGCAGGCAGTGGAACTTGCGCGCCAGCGCCACCAACGGCCGGCGTGCCTCGGGCTGGACGTTGGTGGCGTCCACGACGGTCAACCGCCCCCGCTCCAGCCGCTTCGCCGCGACGAAGTGCAGCGCCTCGAAGGCGTCGCGGGTCGCGTCCTGGGAGTTCTCGTCGTCGGAGACCAACCCCCGGTAGACGTCGGATGAAAGGATCTCGGTGGGAAGGAAGTGCTTGCGCGCGAACGTGCTCTTCCCCGATCCGCTGGGGCCGATCAAAACGACGAGGGACAGCTTGGGGATGGAAAGGTTCATGGCGATGGTCGATGTTTAACGTATTTTAATGTGTTCAACGCCCTTCCCCCCTCGCGGGGGAAGGTGGCCCGAGGAACGCCGCCGAAACAACTTGTCGAATCCATGCGACGAAGATAGGGAACCACGGAGTCACCGAGGACACGGAGAGAGAGAACGAGGAGCGATCCGGCCGTCTTTAATCATTGAATTTATAAATTCATTTATTTTCAATTCTCAATTTCCTCTCCGTGCCCTCCGTGACTCCGTGGTTCCATTCCGGGAAGTTGTTTCGGCGGCGTTCCAAGGGCCGGATGAGAGGGAGGACGCGCAAGAGGGCCGCCGACGTCCAAGGCTTGCCGGACGGGCTTTCGCGAATGCCAACGGCCTTTCGCGCGTCATCCCCCTCATCTGACCGCTTCGCGGTCTGTCTTCCCCCGCGAGGGGGGAAGACCGTTCACGTCTCCAAAAATCCACGGTGGCGAAAGTGTTCAAGCGGGCGCGCACGCCTCGATCGCGCTTTCCAACGCCATCCGCCAGGATTCGTCGTCTTGGGGGGACCGCAGCGCCTGAAGAAGCGGAAGGAGTTCGGGATCGCTCATTTCCTCGGCGGCCTCAAGGTCGTAGCTGTCGACGTCGTCCGCGGCCAATCGCTCGCGCAGGCTCGGCGAGACGGCGAGGTCCTTCCGCCGCGCCAGGCCGACGAGGGCCTCGCCGCGGGCGTCGGGATCCTCGTCGTTCAGGCGGGCCTTGAGCGCGGCGCGGATCTCGGGCTTGTCGACCTCGATCATGGAGCCCAGGCCGAACGTCGACCAGTCGCGGACCTTGGGGTCCGAGTCGCGCGACAGTTCGATCAGGCCGGCGACCGCCCAGGGCTCGGTCAGCGTCGACAACGCATGGACGATCGAGTAGCGGACGTCGGCATCGGGATGCCGTAGGAACCTCAGCGAGGCGCGGCGGCCGTCCGTCCCGTCCTGATGGGCCAGGGCGCTGATGACGGCCGCCAGCGCCGCCGCATCCGTCTCGAACTCCAGCCGGGGCAGGAGGATCGCCTTCACCTCGTCCGAGTAAGGGCGACCCGGACAGCCCAACTGGGCGAGGACCTCGGCCCCGACCCGCCGCTCCAACGGGCAATCGCTTCGGGCGAGTGCCGCGGCGCGGTCGAGGACTTCGCGGGATCCCCGGTGGTGGAGGGTCATGACCGCGTCCCACGCGACGTCCTCGTCGGGCTCGGAGAGCGCGACGTTGAACAGGTCGTCGATGGATCGCGCGTCGTTCTCCGGATCAACGAACAAATCACGTTTCACGGTTGAACACCCCCATCTGGGTCGGCGGTCCCAGGGCGGGATCCTCGGGGCCGACGGCGACGAAGCGGACGGCGTAGCCGAACCGCCGGGCGACCGACTCGGCCCAGGCGCGGAACTGGGCGCGGGTCCACTCGAAGCGGTGGTCCGGGTGGCGGAGGCGGTCGGGGCCGACGTTCTCCCAGGTCACGTTGTACTCGCGGTTCGGGGTCGTCAGGACGACCGTCGCGGGCCGGGCGAACTCGAACGCCGCGCGCTCGAACGCCTCCAGCCGCGGCGGGTCCAGGTGCTCGACCACCTCGACGCACGCCGCGGCGTCGAAGCCCTCCAAGCGGCGGTCGCGATAGGTCAACGACCCCTGCATCAGCTTGACCCGCGCGGCCTGGTTCTCGGGGAGCCGGTCCAGGTGGAGGCGTTCCGCGGCGATCCCCAGCGCGCGGATGGAGACGTCCACGCCGACGATCTCCGTGAAGCTCGCGTCCTCGAGCAAGAGCCGGATCAGCTTCCCCTCGCCGCAGCCGAGGTCCAGCACGCGCCGCGCGCCGGCGCCTCGAAGCGCGCCGAGGACCGCGCCGAGCCTCTGATCGTTGAGGCTCATCGGTCGCTCGACGTCCTCCTCGACCTTCGCCGCCGCGGGCCCCTCGTCGTCGTCGATCCCCTCGGGCGTCTCGGGCCTCAGGCGGGCGAGGGCCTCGCGGTAGAGGCTGGGTCTGTGTTTGAGGTAGCGGCGGGCGATCTCCGCCTTCTGGGGGTGCGACTCCAGCCAGCCGGCGCCCTTGGCCAGCAGCTTCTCGGTCTCGGCGTCGCCGACGTAGTAGTGCTTGGCGTCGTCGAAGACGGGGATCAGGACGTAAAGCTGCGTCAACAGTCGCGCGAGCGTCGTCTCGGCCGAGATCACGACGGAGAAGCAGCGGCTGTCGCCCCAGTCGGGGAACGTGGGGTCGAGCGGGTGGCGGGTCGCCTCGACCGCGTAGCCCAGGGGCTCGAAGATCGAGCGCAGGAACGCCTCGCCGCCGCGGACGGGGAGGACGTCGAGCCGGGCGGAGAGGGGGATCGAAGTCTCGGCCAGGCCGGGGCGGTCGTCGCAACGGCCTTGCATCGCGGTGCGGAAGACCTCGACCATCGCCACGCTCAAGAGCGACGACGCCGCGTAGGGGCGGTCGTTGACGTACTGGCCGAGCAGGCCGTCGCCTTGTCCCTTGCCGCGGACGAGGCCCACGGGGTCGACGTCCAGCATCAAACAGGCCGAACAGCGCTCCGGGCCGGCCTCGGGGAAGAAGACGCGGGCCTTGCCGAAGGAGAGGTCGAAGCTCTGGAACCGCGCCGGGTGCTTGTGCAGGAGGAAGCCGAGGTCGTCGGCCGGCTCTCGGGTGGTGGTGATCGTCAGAAGCATCGTCGCGTCCCTCCCTCGTTTCACGATGGTAGCGGACGCGGCGACGGTTCGAAAGGTTCGCGGCCCGCCGTCAGGAAATTCCAACGGCGGGCCGGCGGCCGCGAGAGGGGGAGAGTCTTCAGGTCGGGACTCCGACGGGCGATCGTAACGGCCTTCCCCCCTCGCGGGGGAAGGTGGCCCGAAGGGCCGGA
>CALCIB010000096.1 GCA_937907525.1 uncultured Planctomycetales bacterium
GGCGGAGAGAGTCGCGCGCGTCATCATGTCGAGTGCTCTTGGGGGGAGGGGGGGTAGGGGGGGATCGGCCGGGCCGTCCGATGGGGGACGAGCCGACTCACTGGGGGGGTTGTTCCTTCTCGACCTCGCCGCCGGCGTTCTTGGGGGCCTCCTTGATGGCGGCCGGGGTTTCCGAGGGCGCGGCGGGTTCCTCGATGACCGTCGGCGAACCGGGCGCCGCGGTCTTGCCGGAATCGGCGGTCTCTTCGTGGGTCGCCGCGGCGGGCGGGGCGGGCGCGGTGGCGTCGACGCTCGGCGGGGCGGGCGCGGTCCTTTCGGTCGCTTCGGCCGGGACCGGCGGGATGTCCGGTTCGGGGGCGACCGGATTGGCGGTTTCGCCGCAGCCGACCAGCGCGGCCGACACGGTCAGCAGGGCCGCGAGGTTCACTCGGGGACTCATGGATACTCCTTTCGTCTCGTTTCAATGGCCGGCTCGCGGGGCGATCGCGAGCCCCCCGTTTAGCCGGCAAAGCATGTGCCGATCGCGACGATGAAACCAATCCCGCGGAGTGTGGGGGTGGCGTCCGGCTTCCGCGGCGAGTAGAACCGGGGGGGGCGCCTGGGGAGCGCGGCCGACGGGGGTCGAGGTCGGATTCCGAAGCCGTTTTTTCGAGAATAAAACCATGCCGACGATTCGATGGGGCCTCGTCGTCGCGGCCGTTTGCCTGACGACGGCCGGGGCTTGGGGATGCGAGGGACTTCGAGGCGAGGATCCGGCGGCCGTGGCCGAGGTGGCGGCCGGCAAGCGCGCCGAGGCGCGCGCCTCGTGGTGGGGGTTCGACCCCGTCGAATCGACCCGCGCCTTGCAAGCGGCGATCGACTCGAAGGCCCGCAAGGTCGTCGTCGAGAACATGGGCTCGCCCTGGATCGTCGACGAGATCCGCCTGCGCGGCGACCTGGAGGTCGTCTTCGAGCCCGGCGTGGTCGTCCAGGCGAAGCGCGGGGCGTTCAAGGCGACCAACGCCTCGTTGTTCACGGCGACCAGGGCGAAGAACCTCACGCTCCGCGGACCCGGCGCGACGCTCAAGATGTGGCGCGAGGACTACGACGACCCCTCGCGATACAAGAAGGCCGAGTGGCGGCACGTCCTGGACTTCAAGAGCTGCGCCGACGTCCGCGTCATCGGCCTGACCCTCTCCGACAGCGGCGGCGACGGCGTCTACCTGGGCGTCTCCGGCGGCGGCCCCAACACGAACATATTGATTCAAGACGTCATATGCGAGCGCAATTATCGCCAGGGGATCAGCGTCATCAGCGCCAGGGGCCTGACCATCGAGCGCTGCGTCTTGAGGGACACGGCCGGCACGTCGCCCATGGCCGGGATCGACTTCGAGCCCAACCGCGCCGGCGAGGAGATCTCCGACTGCGTGATGCGCGACTGCGTGTCCGAGAACAACGCCGGCGTCGGCTTCGCGTTCTACCTTCGGCCGCTGGACGCCGCGTCGCGGCCGGTGTCCGTGAGGTTGGAGCGGTGCCGGTCGGTCGGCAACCGCGCGGGCCTCGCCGTCAACGCGGCCGGCCGCGCCGGGGGGGGGACGGTCAAGGGCGAGATCGTCGTTGCGGACTGCGCGTTCTCGAAGCCCGACGGCGCCGGGCTGTCGGTCGTCCCGAACCCGACCGACGCCCTCGCGATCCGATTCGAGAGATGTCGAATCGTCGACGCGAACGCCAGGCGGCCGGACCAGGCGCCGATCCAGTTGGTGAACCAGGCCGGCGACTCGGCGGAGGTCGGGAACGTCGCCTTCGACGACTGCGAGGTGGTCGACCCCGTGGAGCGCCGGCCGATCGGCTTCCACGACTCGGCCGGCGGCGCGAGGCTGGTCGGCGTGTCGGGCGTCTTGACCGTCGAGCATGCCGGGCGTCGCGAGACGGTCAAGCTCGACCAGGCGCTGATCGACTCCTGGTTCCCGTTCCAGGCTTACCGAAGGTTCCCGCCTTATCCCGGTCGGAAGGGCCCGTTCGCGCCGGTCGTCGCCGCGGCCAAGGATCGTTTGGCTTGCGACGTCCGCCAGCGGGCGAGGTCCGAATGGCTGGTCTGGGCCGAGGCCGGCGACGAGGTGGCGATGACGGTCGTCGTCCAGCCGGTGGGCGAGTCGGCGGCCGTCGCGGCGATCTCCCGGATCGAGCCGTCGGGGAAGGAGACGAAGCTCGGCGCGGTCGAGGGGATGCGCGACGTCGCCTTCCGCGCCGAGGAGTCGGGGGCGCATCGGCTCGTCTGCGATCCTGGCTCGGCGACGGTCGCCATCGCCAGGATCAATCGGCGCGTCGCCATGTACGCTCCCGAGAGGCCGACGTTCCACCTGCTCGCCCCCGTCGGTGACCTTGTCTTCTTCGTCCCGGCGGGGACCGAGGCGTTCGCCGTCCGCGTCACCGGCGAGGGCCCCGGCGAACTCGTCAAGGCGACGCTGCTCGACCCTGCCGGCGAGACCGTCGAGGAACGCGACGACATTGAAGCATATCAATTCCTCGTCGAGCGGCCGGTCGCCCCGGAAGGCGCGGTCTGGTCCCTGCGGCTGGCGCGCCCCTCCCAGGGCGTCCTCGAAGACGTCCACGTCGAGTTGCAAGGTCTCCCCCCGGTCCTGGCCGCCAGCCCCGAGGCGCTCCTGAAGCCCGCGCCGTGACCGAGTGGAAAACCGACGGGCGAGGAGCGCCAGCGTCCGGACTTGACGGATCGCGAACCTCGTGCCATACACGTCGATCCGAACGTCCCAAGGGCTCATGGAACGCCGCAAGGAGTCTGGCCATGCTTCGACCCGTGAAACGCCCGGTTCGCCACGTCTTTCCCCTGATCGCCGCGCTGGCTGCGCTCGCGCCTCGGACGGCGGTCGGGGACGACGCGGACGCCAGGCGAAGGCTGTACGAGGAGGCACCCGTCGCCTGGGCGAAAATGGCGGCCTACGCCGACGACCTGACCGTCGAGGGCTGGCGGCGCTTCTCCCCGGTCGGTCCCGACCCCGATAAGCGCTTCCCCGATCGGCGGTCCCTGATCCGATACTCCAGGGCCGGCGAATCCAGCCGCTACGGAGTTATCAACGACCCCGGCGGGTACGGCGAGGCCGTGGTCGTCACCCCCGACCATTGCTTCGCCCTGCGAAGGAAGTCGGAGTCGTCACCGTACTCGACCGAAGCCTTCTGGTCGGGGCGAACCGGGACGCCCCCGGGTCTCGACGCCCGCGCGGATTTCGTCGGCATGGTCCGACCGTTCGCGAGGGACGTGCTCGGTCTGCCGCTGGGGATCGAGGGCGACGAGTCGCTGCCGCGAATGTTCAAGGATCCCGAGTACCGCGTCACGTCCGTCGCCGAGGTCGCGCCGGGCGGGCGGAAACTCGTGAAAATCGAGTACGAATATAATCCAACGTCTCCGGAAGAATCCCGCTTCCGCGGCTGGTTGCTCCTCGATCCCGCGCGGCTCTGGACGCTCCGTTCCCTGGAGCGCGTCTCCGAATCCCGCCGGCTTGAGATCTCCATCAAATACGGCGACGACGACGAGGAGGGCTTTCCCTCGATCCGACGAGTCCACACGCGGTCCTCGCCCCTGGGTGCCGATGCGTCCGAGGGATACGTCCACGACTTCGAGGCGACCGTCTGGCGGCGGCGTCCCTCGCCTGAAGAATTCCAGCTTGTCGCGTTCGGAGTCGCCGCGGGCGACGCTCGCTGATAGCGTATCAAAATATCCAGGCTTGTGACCACGGTCCTTGTAGGCTGGGTCGAGACCCAACTTGGAGAAGCCTCGGCCCGCGTGGGCTGGGTCCAGACCCAGCCCACGGGATTTGCTCGGATGTACGCCCAAGCAATGGTTTACCTTAGTCGGAACTGGAACGAATAAAGGTCGGCGTCGGCGAGGACGAGGCGGAGGCGGACGGGGCGGCCGGCGAGCGCGGCGACGTCGGTTCGGCCCTTCCAACTGGCGCGGCGGTCGAGCGAGTCGCCGAAGAGTTCGTCGGCGTCGGCGAGGGCGAAGCCGGGGATGGGCGTTCCGTCGTCGGCCTGAAGCTCGACGCGGATCGAGCCGGCGGCCGACGTGGCGAAGTTGAGCGAGAGCTCCTCGCCGTTGAAGACGACCGGCCTGGTGACGACTTCGCCGGCCGCGCGTTTGGCGTGGAGCGACGCGAAGCCGTCGACGCGGAGCGTCAGCCGCCGCAGCCGCTCCAGCCGCTTCCAGTGGCCCTCGGGCATGTAGAGCGACAGTTCGGGCGGGGCGTCGGGATCCTCGGCGGGAAGTTCGATCAGGCCGAGCCCGACGTAGCCGTCGCCGTAGACCCAGTTGTCGCGGGCCTCGGGGCCGGGGGTTATGAACGTCTCGTCCCAGCGGCGGAAGGTCCGGCCGTCGCGGCTGGTCATGAACTGGCAGTCGGTCAGCGCCGTGCCGAACCGAGGCGAGAACTTCATCCGGTTCTTGCGATGCGCCACGTCCGGCAGGGCGTCGAACGACGGCGACCACGCCCGCTCGACGTACCGCGCCGGGAAACCCAGAAAGATATGTGGCGCTCGGTAATAGGGTCGGACTTGATTGGTGTACAGGGCTTCGTCGGGGGCGTCGACGAACCGGATCGGCTCGGGTTCGGACCACTCGCGAAAGTCGGGCGAGGTCGCCACGCGGATGTCGCGAACGCCGTCGTGGAAGTCGCGGACGTAGCACCAGTAATGCTTGCGAACGGGATCCCAGAATGCGTTGTTCTGGGTGTCGAACGCCCCCTTGGCGATGATCGGCCGGTCGCCGATCCGCGACCAGTGGATCGCGTCGCTCGACTTGAGCGCGAACAGTCCGCCGGGGCCGGAGCTGACGCTTTTGTACTCCTCGCCCGGCCGGCGATCGGGGTTGGGATCCTTGAAGGGGGTGAAGTTGTCGAGGTTCTCGGCGGCCCAGACGATGTTGTTCTTCCTCGACCCTTCGTACTCGAAGATCCCGAGTTCCGGCTTGTCCCAGTGGACGCCGTCGCGGCTCTCGGCGTAGCAGGCGAAGAAGGGCCGCGAGGGCATCTTGGTTCCGTCGTCGGTGGTCAGCACGCCCGCGACGTAATACATGCGGAGGATCGGCCCGTCGCGGAAGATCGCGTGGTAGGACGTCCCCGACCCCTCCCAGGGCGCGTCGTGGCTCAGGACGATCTCGCGCGGGATCGGCCGGTGCAACCTTGACTCGATCCCATCGCGACGCGCGACGAGCGCCTCGTCCACGAACAACTCGCGTCTCGAACCCAGGTCGACGACCGTCGGCTCGTCGGCCGCCGCGACGGCCCCCGAAAGACAAACGGCCAACGCGAGCGCGTGAATCCTCATGGCGGGCTCCTCGACGGCGAGGCGGTGGGAAGGATCGACCGCGCCATTCCAACACGGCGGCGATCCTGGCGCCAGCCGCCGCCGATCCGGGGCCTCTCGCGCGTTCGTCGTGGGAAGGCGAATCGACGCCGCGAGCTCCCGCCGCCTCGCGAACCCCTACGGCGAGGGGAGCAGCCGGCTCAGCGGGATCGGGAACGAATGGGTGACGAGCCGCGGACCGGATCGTTCGAGGCCGAGGTCGAACGTCAGTTCCTCCAGCCCGCGCGACTCGCCGGCGCCGATCGCGCGCCTCAGGGCCGACTCCGCCTGCTCGACGGTCGCGACGGCCTCGGCCGGTAGGACCGTTCCGTCCGGTCCTTTCCCGCCGGGAACGCTCGCGGCGACGCGGACGAGCCGCATGGCGGTCGTGACGTTCGCCAATTCCGCCTGGCCGCGAACCGCGACGATCGCCACGCCCGGACGGTCGTCGTCCTCCACCGCCAGGCCCAGGCGGTCCCACAGCTTCCGATCCGGTCGGAAGACCGTCGGCGCCGGGACCGCGACGGGCGCCGCGGTCGTCGGCGTCGCGGCGGCGACGGAGGCCTCGGGGCCGACGAACGGCCATCCGATGGTCACGCCGCCGACCTCGAGCGTGATTCTGAACAACGTGAACCCTCCCAGCAAGCTGGCCCCGAGCAGGGCCGGGACCGAGACGTTCAGGTTCCAGCGCGACGGTCCCGCCTCGGCGGATTCAAGTTTGGATTTCAGGATCGACATGGATCGATGTTCCTGTTATTTGGATGCATCCGCGGAGGGCTCGGGCGCGCGGTCAGCGGACCCTGGCGGTCGGGGACCCGACGTCGCGACGGACGGTGATCGTCTCGGTGAAGGGCTCGCCCCAGTAAGTCACGCCCTTGACCCTGATCTGGACCCCCGCGTCCCGCATGGCCCGGTCGAAGTCCTCGCGGGAACGCATCGGGCGGCCGTCGACTTCCAGGATGCGCGTGTCCTCGACGTAGTTGTTGGCCTCGGCCGTCGAGCCGGGGACCTTCATGACGACTCGCAGGCCGCCGCGAGCGTCGGGGACCAGGGACGTTCCGAAGAAGACCTTCCCGCGGTCCATCTTCAACCCCGGCGCCCCGCCGCCGTCCGCGAGCGCCAGGTCGATCGAGTAGTCCTTCCCGTCCTGGATCTGGCGGCCCTGGACGACGGCCCGAGGGCCGGCGGCGGCGGCGGCGCGGGCGAAGTCGGCCGGGTCCCGGATCGGCTTGCCGTCGATGGCGGCGATCGTGTCGCCGGGGAAGAACGGCACGGTCAGCCCGACCACCCCCGGCCCTCCCGGGTGGACCCTCGTCACGACGACCTCGGCCTCCCCCCCCGTCTCCTCGACCGTCAACCCGACGCGGGTGGAGTACGAGGCCCAGGCCGGCGCCGGCGAGCGCAGCCCGGCGCTTTGCGTCGGCTGCCTGCGGACGAGGGGGCCGAAGCCCGCGCGTATCTCCAGTCCCGTCGGCCACTTGTCGGCGAATCGCTGGCGGACGTCGTCCCCGATCATCTCGGCGACCGTCCTCCAGCCCGCGTCCCGCCTGGCCGCGTTCATCCAGAGGACGTTCACGAAGCTTTGCATGAACAGGGAGCCGTTGTGAACGAGCCGATGAACGCCGCGCTCGTCCTGGATTTCATGGGAAGGCAGGCAGACCGCCAGCTCCCCCGGCTTCGCGGCGTGCATCTCCACGAACCCGCGGGACTCAAGGAAGAGAGTCCTGAAAAGCGGCTTCTCCACGAGCGCCGGCGCCGCGGGGGCGGCCACGCCGGGAAAGGGGAGCGGCCGGACCCGCTGGCACGATTCGTACATTAGGACGCCGAGGCGGTTGCCCCGCGCCCGGATCGCCGCGGCCAACTCCGAGGCGAACAGCGGCCCGCGGCCGTCGAGTTCCAGGTAGGCGCCCGACCGGGGGTCGAACGCGCCGTGCGCCATCACCAGGACCATCAGGGCGTCGTCCGGGTCGACCCGCTCGCCGGCGATCGCCCGTAGGATGCCGTCGCGGGTGAACTCGAACCGCTCGATCGCCCGCATGCGAAAGCGGTCGCGGCCCAGGCCGAACTGGAAGACCTGATCCACCGAATCGACATCCACCTTCACGTCTTCGCCCACGTCGGCGTCCCAGCGGTCGCCCACGACCAGGACGCGCAGCATCGGAGGGGCCGCCTCGGCGCGCCCCGCTCCCAGGGTCGCGGCGGCGGCCAGGAGCCCCATCGCCCACCGACGAATCATCGTTCCCAACGCCATGTCCGCCCCTCCTCCCGACATCGAAGAGCCCGCCCGGTCGCCGCGCCGCGGCTCACCGCGCCAGCGGCAGCGCGTCCGCGATCGCCTTGGCCTCGTCTCCGCCACGACCCGCGGCGTAGGTGTAATAGATCCGCCACGATTCGACGGGCTTTTGATACCAGTCGACCTTGACCGGGAAGGTCTTCTGGGCGATTTGCTCCCCCGCCGCGACGGCGACCGTGCCGAAGGCCTTGTCGACGTCGGCGTCGCCGGGCAGTCTCTGGGCGAAGACGTGGACCGTGATCCAACCCACCGCGGCGTCCGCGGTCCCGGCGACCCAGCGGTCGGAGTTGGTGGTGAGCATGAACTGCTTGACCGTGGCGGGACCGTCCTGGAAGCCCTTGAGGACCATCGTCGAGTGGTCGACGCCCCCCGCCGCGGGAACGAGGTCGTATCCACATCGTTTTGCTTCGTTGGGGTTCATAAGCCACCCCGGGCCGGTCAGCACGTACTTCCAGGAGTTCTCCGGGGCGCGCTTCGAGAAGACCGACGCCGCGCCCGATCCCTCCTTCTCCATGACCGCGTTGTAGCCGTCGACCGTCAGCACGACGCCGAAGAGCCGTTTGGCGTCGTCGGGGTTCTTGAGGCCGATCCCGCGCCCCCCCAGGTTCCTGATCCGGAACGCGCAGGAGGCCGATCGATTGGGGCCGACTTGCGAGTCGGGGTCCAACACGACTATGAAGACGTTGTCGATGTCCGGAGGGAGGGCGGGATGAGGTTTCAGACCGACGGCCTCGCCGTCGACCAGGAACTCGACCTCAAAGCGCTTGGATAGCTTGCCATCGTCCCAGGGCGGGGCCGCGACGTTCTGGTCGGTCCTCACCTCCGCGACGGGGACCGGCGCGGCGGCGTCCCTCGACACGCCTCGGAAGACCAGGGGGAACGGCGGCGCCGTTCCGTCTCGCAGGGCGTCGACGTCCGGCAAGTCCATCCGGCCGATCACCGCGGCGTCGGCCCCGATTCGGTCAAGTAAGTCCCGCACCGCGGCTTCGTCGTCGAGCTTGACGCCGCGGGGCTCGACGCCCTGCGCCCTGAGCGCGCCGGCCAGGACTTCCGGCCCCCAGACGACCACCCTCGAGTCGAGCTTGCGCCGAAGGACCGAGATCACCTCGCCCTCCAGATAGGAACTGGTCTCGGCGAAGAACAGCGGAATGCGGCCTCGGGCGTCGGCCGGCGGCAGGACCGCCAGGATCGGGCGACGCCCCGTCTCCGGAGCCCCCGCGGGCGACATGCCGTTCAGCCAGCCCTTGAGCTTCTCGAAAACCGCCTCGCCGACCGCCTCGCGCGGATTCGTCGGCGTTTCGCCACGAGCCGATGCGAAAGTCGGGACGAGCGCGGTGGCGACCGCGACGGCGATGATTCGCGACATGAAGCGTTCTCCCAGATAGTTCGTCATTAAACGGCGAATTCGAATTCAATTGTAGTGTGGCGAACACGACGGCGTAAGCCGATTCCGAGTGGGAGCGAGGACTTCGCGCTTGGGAGGCGCGGCCCCTTGCCGGCGGCCCGCGATCCGCGCCGTCGTCTTTCGTCCCCTCGCGCCGTCTGGTGATTCGAGCCGGCGTCGCCTTCGACGGATCGTTCGGCCCCTCCTCTCTCAAGGACGGGGCGGTTCTATTTCGAGTCGTAACGGCCTGGGATTTTCAGGGTATTCGGCGTTCGTGCCGAGATATTCGGCGTCAGTTCGATTTTTCCTGACCGTCACGGATTTTGGGGGCCTGAACGAATCTTCCCCCCTTGCG
>CALCIB010000097.1 GCA_937907525.1 uncultured Planctomycetales bacterium
CGCGCCGGAAAGCCATCGACGTCCAGGGCTTGTCGGACGGGCTTTCGCGAATTCCGACGGTCGTCTCGCGCGTCGTCCCCCTCATCTGACCGCTTCGCGGTCTGTCTTCCCCCGCGAGGGGGGAAGACTCGTTCAGACCCCCAAAATCCGTGACGGTCGGGACAACGGACGGTTCGGCGAAGGTCGTCGGCGCGTCCGGGGCCGCGGGGGTCAGGCGGCGAAGAGGGACGGGTGGGCCCGCTCGTGGAGGAACTGGTGGATCGCCCCCACGACGTAGCGCTGCTCGGCCTCGGACAACTCGGGGTAGATCGGCAGCGCGATCGTCTCGCGGGCGGCGGCCTCGGTCACCGGCAGGTCGCCGGCGCGGTAGCCCAGCGAGGCGAAGCAGGGTTGCAGGTGCAGGGGGATCGGGTAGTAGATCTCGGTGCCGATCTTGCGGTCGGTCAGCCGCCGTCGCAGGTCGTCGCGGATCGCGGCCGGGACGCGGACCACGAATTGGTTGTAGACGTGGACGTTGCCGGGCCGCTCGACGGGGAGCTTGACCATCGCGTCGAGACCTTCGGCGGCGAACAGGTCGCGGTAGCGGTCGGCGGCCTCGCGGCGGGCGGCGGTCCACTCGTCGAGGTGGCGGAGCTTCACCCGCAGGACGGCCGCCTGGAGGGCGTCGAGCCGCGAGTTGATCCCGACCTCGTGGTGGTGGTACTTCGGCTCCATGCCGTGGACCCGCAGCCGGGCGATCCGCCGCGCCAGGACCGGGTCGTCGGTCGTGACCATGCCGCCGTCGCCGAAGCCGCCGAGGTTCTTCGACGGGTAGAAGCTGAAGGCGGCGGCGGTCCCGAGCGCGCCGGCGCGGCGGCCGCGATAGCCCGCGCCGATCGCCTGGGCGGCGTCCTCCAGGACCATCAGGCCGTGACGCTCGGCGATGGCGCGGATCGGGTCCATGTCGGCGGTCTGGCCGTAGAGGTGGACCGGGATGATCGCCCGGGTCCGCTCGGTGATCGCCGCCTCGACCGCCGCCGGGTCGATGTTGTAGGTGTCCGGCTCGATGTCGACGAAGACCGGCCGCGCGCCGGTTCGCCAGATCGAGCCCCCGGTGGCGAAGAAGGTGTACGGGGTGGTGACCACCTCGTCGCCGGGCCCCAGGTCGATCGCCATCAATGGCAAAAGCAGGGCGTCGGTCCCCGAGGCGCAGCCGACGGCGTGGGCGGCGCCGGAGAATTCGGCGATCTCGGCCTCCAGGCCGGCGACCTCCGGGCCCATGACGAAGCCCTGGGTCTCCATGACCTCGCGCACCACCGGCTCGATCTCGTCGCGGATCGCGCGGTACTGGGCGCGGAGGTTGAGGGCGGGAACTCCCGTCGGTTCGTAGGCAAGCGCCATCGTGGCTCACTCCTTCGACGCCGTATGCGTACATGCCGTGGGCACGCGCGTGCGAAACGCACTCGAGGTGGCGTCTCCCTCCTTGGAGTAGATCGGCGGCGGAGTTCTATCCCTTTCCTGAATCGTCGTCAAGCGAGCCCGAACGCTCGGGCCGACCGGCCGGACCCGCCGCGGCCGCCCCATCGGACCAATCGGCCGTCGGAGGGGTTGGGTCGGTTCGGTCCAACTCGGCGGCGCGAGCGGCCACCAGTCGGTCGAGCAGCGGGTGGGGCCCCAGCGGCGGACCCAGGACGAAGTCGACGCCGGGATGGCGGGCCGCCAGGTCGTCGCGGGCGGCGGTCAGGTCGCGACCCAGGTGGACCCCGGCCGAGAGGAGGTACGGGACCATCAGCACCCGAGAGGCCCCGCGCGCCGCGCAGGTCGCGGCGCCGGCGGGGATGTCGGGTTCGGCCAGTTCCAGGAAGCAGGGCTCGACGATCGTCCACGGCCCCGTCGCGGCCAGCCGCGCGGCCAATTCGCGGAGGTCGGCGTTGGCCGATTCCCGACGACTGCCGTGGGCGATCAGAAGGACGGCCGTCGTCGCGGGGGTCGGTTCCATTATAAGATGTCCTCGCGCGGATCGATTGTCCGGTTCCCGTCCCGAGCCGAGAGGCGGCGTCGTCATGACCTGGGTCCATTACGCCTTGTTGTCGGCCTTGTTCGCGGGGCTGACGGCCCTGCTGGCGAAAATCGGCGTGACCGACGTCCCCTCCAACCTGGCGACGTTGATTCGGACGATCGTGGTCGTGGGGTTCGCCTCGGCGATCGTCCTGTTCACCGGCGAGGTCAAGGCCGTCCGCTCGCTGGCCGCGCGCGACTGGCTGTCGCTGGTCGCCTCCGGGCTGGCGACCGGCGGGTCGTGGCTGTTTTACTTCGCGGCCCTGAAGCACGGGCCGCTCTCGGGCGTCGCGCCCATCGACAAGTCGAGCTTCCTGATCGCGATGGCGTTGGGGTTCCTCGTCTTGCGCGAGCCGGTTCGACCGCTCACGCTCCTGGGCGCGGCGCTGGTCGCCGCGGGGGTCGCCTTGACGATCCCCTCGGTCCAGGAGGCCGCGCGACGGTTGTTTTAACCCGCCGGGGGGGTTCGACTCAAGTCGACGGTCGGGACGGTCGATCTTAGCCGATGACCAGCGGGTCCGCCCTGACGACGCATCTTTGAGAATCCCCCGATGGCCCCCTTTCCGCCCGGCGCCGGAGCGACGACGCTCCGTCGGCTTCTCGTGTTCGCCGCGCTGGCGGCTTGCGGCTGCCGGTCGACCGGGCCCGACTTGTCGATTGCGTCGATGCGCGCCGCCGGGGTCGGCTCGTCGTCCGAATCCCTGGTCCCGCGCGTCTGCCGGGCCCGGCGGGAGGGCCGGAGGCTGGAGCGCCAGGGAGTCGACGCGAGCGTCGACCACTATTACCGGGCGACCGTGTTCGCGGCGGCGGCCGTGACGGCGGCGCCGGGGTCGACCGAGGCGCGCGACCTTTACAATGAGTGCCTCGTCGACTGCCTCCGCGCCGGGCAGGTCTTCGGCAGGCTCGACGCGCGGCGGGCGCTCCGGGTACACGGGCCGAACGGGACGACGACGGTCCCGATTCGGCGGATCGGCTTCGTCTGGGCCGACGAGGACTTCGACCGCGTCGTCGACCCGGCCTCCGCGCCGCCGAACCCCTCGGCCCACGCCGACAACGAGACCCCCGGCCTGGGCGCCGCGATCGCCGTGGAGCGCGTCAACCCGAAGCGAGGCGGCCAGGATGACTTCCTGCCGAGAAACGCCGTCTTCAACGCGACGGCCGTCCTCCGACCGGACCTCGACGCCTGGCTGTCCCCCGCCGGCCGCGCCCCGGCCGACGTCCTGGAGCTTTACGACCCCCTCCGCGTCCCCGACGTCCCGTTCGGCCCGGCCTCCTCCCCGCCTCTCCACGTCGCCCCCAACGCCGCGATCGCCGTGGCGCGTCAAATCCAGGTGGAGCGGGGGCCCTACGCGCTGGCGGGCTTCGCCACGCCCGAACGGATGCTGGGCCAGGCCGACATCCGGATGATCGAGCCCCACCAGCCGGGCAAGTCGCCGATCCTCCTGATCCACGGCCTGGTCAACGACCCGTTCTTGTTCAACGACATGCTCGCGGCCTTGCAACGGACGCCGGGGTTCCTCGATCGTTATCAAGTCTGGGTCTACCGCTACCCGACCGGCGTGACGTTCCTGCGCACCGCCGCCATCCTCCGCGCGGAGATCGAGAGGATCAGCCGGACGCTCGACCCCGACGGCGCGGACCCCGCGCTTCGGAACTGGACGCTGGTGGGCTTCAGCCTGGGGGGGATGATCGCGCGGTTGCAGGTCTCCCACAGCGGCGACGCGGTCTGGAACGCCGTCGCCACGCGGCCCTTCCAGACGCTTCGGATCGACGACCAGGCGCGTCGGGCGATCAAGGACATGCTTTTCTTCGAGCCCTCGCCGCGGGTCCGCCGGGTGATCTTCCTCGCCACGCCCCACGACGGGGCCTCGCCGCCGGCCTCCGCCGCCAGCCTGCTGACCAGCTGGATCGTCCAGCGGCCCGCCGACTCGCGGCGGCTCATCGAGAAGGTCGAACGGGACAACCCCGGCGCGGTCAGGCCGACCTTTCGACGCCTCCCCAGCAGCGTCGACGCCCTCGCCGCCTACAGCCCGCTCTTGCCGGCGATCCGCGGGCTCCCCTACGACCCGGCCGTCGAGATCCACACCATCGCCGGCACCGGCTTCCTCAACCCCGCTTACGGCGGCTTCGGCGACCTGGTGGTGCCCCTCTCAAGCGCCCACGTGGACGAGGCGGTCTCGGAACACCACGTCCGGGCCGTGCATACCGCGATCTATTACAACCCCGACGCCATCGCCGAGGTCCAACGGATCCTGGGCTTCGCGCCGGCGTGGGAGGTGGACTGAATTCGGCCGGTCGACCCCTCGTCATCGTCGATCCGACGGATTTGAAAGCCGACCGCGCCGCGGTCGCCCCATGCGCCTGTTCCCTTGATGTCCGCGGGGCCGCGGCTACAATCCCTGAACTCGGAACTCTCGCGCGCAACCCGGCGGCCCCCCGCGGGCATCGACGAAACACTCCATGGACGACCCTTCAGCCCGCCTGGGCCCCTGGCTTCTCCCCTCCTCGCTCGTCTCGCCGCGCGGGCATGAAAGGTTGGCCACGTTTTCGATGTACGCGCTGGACGGCGTGGGCTTCGGCTCGTGGGCGGCGTATCTGCCGATCTACAAGGCGAGGCTCGGCCTGAGCGACGGCGGGTTGGGGATGGCGCTGTTCGCGCTGGTCGTCGGCAGCCTGATCTCGATGCCAACGACCGGGCGGTTGCTGGCGCGACGGAACACGCGAAGCGTCTCGTTGTTCGGGTGCGTCGCGTTCTGCGCGACGATCCCGCTGGTGAGTTTCGCGGCGACGACGATCGGCGCGACGTCGGCGTTCGTCGCGGCGGCGTTTCTGTTCGGGGCGACGAAGGGGATCATCGACGTCGCGGCGAACACCCACGCCATCGGCGTGGAGGGCGACGGCGCGGGGCCGCTCATGTCGACCTGCCACGGCGGCTGGAGTCTGGGGGTGCTGGTGGGGGCGTCGCTGGTGGCGGGGGCGATTCGGATCGGGCTGCCGCCCCTGGCGACGACGACCCTGATCGCGGCGGGCCTGCTGGGAGTGACGGCGGCGGCCTCGCGGGCGCTGGTCGCGCGTCAGCCGGCCGCGGCGAGTCCGACCGCTCGGCGCTCGGTCTGGCCTCGGGGCCGGTTGGTCCCGCTGGCGGCGCTGGGGTTTCTGGGGCTGTTTTGCGAGGGGTCGATGGGGGACTGGGCAGCCGTCTTCCTGACCGACGTGGCGGGGGCGTCGACCTCGGCCGCGGCGATCGGGTTCGCGGCCTACTCGCTGGTGATGATGTGCGGGCGGTTCGGCGGCGACCGCCTGGTCGCCCGGCTCGGCGCGTCGCGGGTGCTGACGGCGAGCGGCCTGAGCGTCGCGACGGGGCTGGGAATCGCGATCGTCGCGCGGACCTACCCCGCGGCGGTCGTGGGCTTCGCCCTGGTGGGCCTGGGGGTCGCGAACCTGGTGCCGATCCTCTTCCGCGCCGCCGGTCGCGACGCCGACGGCGACTCGGGGGCGGCGATCGCGTCGGTCTCGACGGTCGGTTATCTTGGGTTCCTGATCGGCCCGCCGTTGATCGGCGCGTTGAGCCAGGCCGCGGGGCTTTCGAGCGCGCTATGGTTGGTGGTCCTCTCCGGCCTCGCCGTCGCCGCGGGCTCGCGGTTCGTCGTCGAGGGGGCCGGGGTCGGGACCGAATCGTCAAGGACTTTGGAAGAACGTATTCATGCCTGCGAATCGACCGTTTGACTTCCTTTTGGCCGCCATCGACATCGACGCGACGCTCATCGGGCCTGACAAGACGATCAGCCGAGCCAACCGCGAGGCGGTGGCGGAGCTTCGGGCGCGGGGCTGCCGGGTGGCGCTGGCCTCCGGGCGCCGGCACGCGAACATGCTGCCGTATCGCGCGCGGCTGGGCCTGGACGACGACTACGTCGTCTCCTCGCAAGGGGCGCGGGTGGAGCACGCCGAGACCGGCCGCGTTCTGCATCGAGCCGAGCTGGAGCCGAGGACGGCCGCGGCCCTGACCGTCGAGGGGCTGTCGCGGGGCTTCGCCGTGATGCTCTGGCTGCGGGACCGCGTCGCCGCCCGCGAGGCGTCGGAGTGGGTCGACCGCTACGAGCGGCTCTGCGACGATCCGGTCGACCTCGTCGACCTGGAGGGGCTCGCCGATCTTCCGGCCGAGAAGGTCATCTGGGCCGGCGACCCCGCGCGGATCGCGGCCGACGTCGAGGCGACGCGCCGGCGGCTGGAGGGTCGGGCCTTGACGACGATCACCGAGTCGTGGTCCATGGAGTTCAGCGCCCCGACGGCCGACAAGCGGCACGGCGTCGCCGCCCTGGCGCGACATTGGGGCGTGCCGCGCGAGCGGGTCCTGACCTTCGGCGACGGCGAGAACGACGTCGGCATGCTGGGCTGGGCCGGCCTGGGCGTCGCGATGCCCCACGGCCGCGCCGTCGCCCGCGCCGCCGCCGACCTCGTCGCCCCGGAGGGAGATCCCGCAACGGCGTTGGCCCGCGGAGTGCAAGCGGTCTTTCGACGCTCGGAAGGGGCCCTGGTCGCCTGAACGTCGCGGCGCCGTCGGGCCGGATGCGATATTCACGCAAATCTAAGCCGAAATGGCCTTCTCCCCTTGAGGGAGAAGGTGGCCGAAGGCTGGATGAGGGGTGGTCCGAACGGAATCCTCCTGACGTCAAAGCTTTTCCTGAAACGAAGTTTCGCCGAAACTCAACGCCGGTCGACCCCTCATCCGGCCCTTCGGGCCACCTTCTCCCTCAAGGGGAGAAGGCGAAGATCGCCGTGGCTTACTTCCCCTCGCGGCGGCTTCGGGAAAAGCGTTGGGCCGTCGGCGTCGAACCAACGGGAGGCATCATGACGACCCGACGCGAAGTCCTCGCGGCCCTGGCCGCCGCCACGCTCGGCGCCGGCCGCGGCGCGACGGCCGGCGACCGACCGCCGCCCAAAAACGAACCGTCGGAGCGGTTCCGGCCGCCGCACAAGCACGGCATGGGGGGCGTGGCCATCGGCAACGCCTTCCGGCCCACCACCGACGAGGCGTCTCACGCCGCGCTGCAAGCCGCGTGGGACGCCGGCATTCGATACTTCGACACCTCCCCCTGGTACGGGCTGGGGCTCAGCGAACGCCGGTTCGGCCAGTTCCTCCATAACCAGAAGCGCGACGACTTCGTCCTCTCCACCAAGATCGGCCGGCTGCTCCAGCCCGACGACTCCTTCGACAAACCCCTGATGTGGAAGGATTACCCGCCGTTCCGCTACGAGTACGACTACACCGCCGACGGGACCAGGCGCTCCATCGAGGACAGCCTGCAACGTCTGGGGCTCGGCCACCTCGACGTCGTCTTCATCCACGACCTCTCCCCCGACAACGGCGACCTGGGCCGTGACTGGACCCAGCAATTCGACGTCGCCATGAACGGCGCCGCCAAGGCGCTGACCAGGATGCGCGAGGAGGGGACCATCAAGGCGTGGGGTTTCGGCGTCAACACGATCGAACCCTGCCTCATGGCGCTGAAGCAGTCGGATCCCGACATCTTCCTGTCGGCCTGTCAATACTCGCTGATCGAGCACGAGGCCGCGCTTCACGAGCTGTTCCCGGCCTGCGAGGAGCGCGGGGTGTCGATCGTGGTGGGGGCGCCGTTGAATTCGGGCTTCCTGGCCGGGGTCGACCGCTACAACTACAGCACGACGATCCCCGAGCGGTTCACGGCCAAGCGGGAGAAGCTCCGCGAGGTCGCCAAGCGCCACGGCGTCGACCTGCGCACCGCCGCCTTGCAATTCTCGGCGGCGCCCAGGGTGGTTTCGTCCGTGATCCCCGGCTCGCGATCGGTCGAGCAGGCGACCCAGAACGCCGAGTCGGCGCGGGCGGAGATCCCGTCGGACTTCTGGGCCGAGTTGAAGTCCGAGAAGCTCATCGCCGCCGACGCGCCGACGCCGACCGCGGGCTGATCCGAACGAGCCCGACATTCAGGGCCCTCGCTCCGTCGAAAACCTGATGTCCGAGGGAATGGAAACCACGGAGAAGAGAGGATCGATCCACAGATTAACCAGATTAACGCAGATTATTAAATCAGTTCCTCTTATTTGATCTGTGTTAATCTGGTTAATATGTGGATTATCCTCTTCGCCTCTCTCTTCTCCGTGTCCTCCGTGTCTCCGTGGTTCCTGGTCTTCCGGGCGGACGTCAGGTTTTCGACGGAGCGAGGGCCCGAACCTTGAGCCCGATCGCGGCCGGCCGGTACGATGGAGTCGTCCGCCGCCGCGCCGGGCGAGGCGACGTCGATCCCCGGCCGGCGGAGCGGTCCTCCGGGAGATGACGGGATGCGGTCGTCGGTCGTTTCGAGTCGGAATCGGGTCGGGGCCGCGTGGCGGGCCCTCGCGCTCGTCGGATGGTTCGCGGCGGTCGTCGGCTGTTCGAGGCCGGCCCCGGAAGGGCCCAAACCGCCCCCCGCGTTTCCGGGCGTCAAGCTGAGCGTCGGCGCCGTCGGCGATCCGGCCGTGCTGGTCGGCGTCGCGGCCCAGCGCGGCGAATGGGTGGCCTCGCGCAAGGGCGAGATCGACGTCCAGACCGACGCCCGCGCGGTCGAGGACGCCGACGACCTGGACGTCCTGATCTTCCCCGGCCGGGAAATCGGCGCGTTGATCGACCGCGACCTGCTCGACGAGATCCCCGCCGAGGTCGTCCTGCCGCCGGAACCCGACGCCGCCCCCGGCCAGGGCGAACCCAGGAGGAGACGGCCGGTCGACCCCGACGACCCGGTCGAGGGCTTCCGCTACGACGACATCGCCCCGGCCTTTCGCGACCGGGTCGCCAAGTACGGCTCGGAGCGGTTCGCGCTCCCCATCGGCGGCTCGGCCCTCGTGCTGGTCTATCGTCGCGACGCCTTCACGTCCGAGGCCGTCGTCAAGGCCGCGAAGGAGCAAGGGCTGACTCTGGAGCCTCCCGCCACCTGGGAGCGATTCGACGCCCTCGCGCGGTTCCTTCACGGCCGCGACTGGGACGGCGACGGCGAGCCGAACCCCGGCCTGGCCGTCGCCCTGGGCGCGGACGCCGAGGGGGTCGCCGACGCCACGTTCCTCGCCCGCGCCGCCGCGGTCGCCCAGCACCGCGACTACTTCTCGTTCCTCTTCGAGGCCGACGACCTGACGCCGCAGTTGGAGTTGCCGCCGTTCGTCGAGGCGCTCCGGGCCGTCGCCGCGTGGAAGGACGTCGGCCCGCCGGGCGCGGAGGGCTTCGATATCGCCGCGGCCCGGGCCGCCTTCCGCGAGGGGAAGGCCGCCATGCTCATCGACCGCGCCGAGAAGGCCGCCGAATGGGCCTCGCCGCACCCCGTCTCGGTCGCTCCCCTGCCGGGCTCGAAGCGCGTCTACGAGCCGATGCGCGAGACGTGGGACGAGTCCTACCTCAATCGGCCGACCTACCTCCCCTTCGGCGGCGGCTGGCTGGTGGGGATCCGCAAGGGCCTGGACCCGGCCAGGCGCGACGCCGCGCGGGACTTCGCGCTCTATCTCGCCGACGCCGAGGTCGCCAACCGCGTGATCGCGGAACGCTCCTTCCCCATGCTCTCGGTTCGATCCAGCCAGATGGGCAGGGGCTTGCCCGACCCCTCGGCCGCGGCCAACGTCGACGTCCGGGGCTGGACGTCGGCCGTCTCGAGGAGCCTGATGGCCGACCGCGTCCTCCCCGGCCTCCGCATCCCCGACGCCGCCGGCTACCTCGCCGACCTGTCGCAAGGCCGAATCGCCGCCGTGGCCGGCGAGCCCGCCGACGAGGCGCTCAAGCGGGTCGCCGACGCCTGGCGGAAACGGAGCGAGACGCTGGGCGCCGCCCGTCAGCTTTGGCACTACCGCCGGAGCCTCAACGCGCTGGCGACGTCCTCCCGACCTCCGCCCGGTTCGACCGAGCGGGCCCGACCATGAGCGAGGACGAGGCGCTTCCCCCCGACGCGATCCTGGCCGCCGGCGACGACCGCCCGACGTTCGCCCTCGACGTCCCCGCCTTCGTCCGCCGGGGGACCGACGTCGAATCGGCGCTCGTCGCGCTTCGGGAACGCTGTCTGAGGAACCGGCTCGGCTTGTTGGAGACGGTCCACATGCGGTTGCGCCAGTGGGCGCGGCTGGCGGTCGGTCCCGGCGACTGGCGCGACGCCTTCGCGACGTCGCCCGCCCCGCTCTGGGACGCCGCGGCCGCGCCGCCGCCCTCGTGGGCGCGGTCGTCGGGCGCGCGGCGGACGCGCCGCGCCGCGGCCCGCGACCTGAAAGCGTCCGTCGAGCGGTTCAACGCCCGCTGGGCCGACTTCCTCGACCGTCTCGACCTCCGGCTGGTCAACGACGCGATCGACGGTTATAACGAATATTATGTAATCGAGAAAGAATGCGTCATGGGCTCGGCGCGGCTGGCCGCGTCGGGCTTCGCGCCGGTCCCCAGGGTCGAGGCCGCGACGCTCGCCGTCGCCTTCCCGCCGCTTCCGGTCCCGGACGTCGCCCCCTGACAGACTCGATCGAACCCCTCGCGAGGACGCCCCATGCCGCCGATCCGCCTCCGCCTCGTTCCGCTCCGGACGCTCGTCCCGTGCCTCCTGGTCGCGACCGTCGCCCACGGCCAGGCCGTCCCGGAGGCGAAGCCCGCGACGGCCTCGGGCGTGGCGTTTTCGATAGCGTATCCCGAGAAGGTCTCCGACGGCCGCCCGATCACGGCGCGCGTCTACGTCATGCTGAACGGGTCCGAGGTGGCGGGCGAGCCCCGCCACGGCCCCAACTGGTTCCGTCCCCAGCCGATGTTCGCCAGGGACGCCCGCGACTGGAAGCCGGGCGAGTCGACGACGATCGACGCGCGCGCCGCCGGCTTCCCGGACTCGCTCGACAAGCTCCCCGCCGGCGAGTACCGCGCCCAGGCCGTGGTCCGCCTGAACCCCGACACGGCCAAGATCGGCGACGGCGAGGGGAACCTGTTCGGCCCCGTCGTCACGTTCACGGCCCCGGCGGACTCGGAGCAGCCGATCGCGCTTACGGTCGACCAAGCCGTCCCGCCGCGGGTCTTCCCGGAATCCGCCCGCGTCAAGTACGCCGAGCTTCCCAGCCCCTTGCTGTCGGCGTTCCTCGGCAGGCCGATCAAGCACCAGGCCGGCGTGATCCTTCCCGAGCACGCGACCGGGAGGAAGACGCCGGCCGTCTACATCGTCACCGGCTTCGGCGGCGACCACTTCTCCGCCGTCCGTTTCGCCGACGACCCCCGGTTCGCCTTCGCCCGCGACATGACCCGGATCGTCCTGAACGCCGATTGCGGAACCGGCCACCACGTCTTCGCCGACTCCGCCAACAACGGCCCCCGGGGCCGGGCGCTCGTCGAGGAGTTCATTCCCTATCTGGAGAAGACGTTCAACCTCATTCCCGACCCCCGCGCCCGGCTGCTCAACGGCCACTCCTCCGGCGGCTGGAGCAGCCTGTGGCTCCAGGTCGACCACCCCGACTTCTTCGGCGGCGTCTGGTCCACCAGCCCCGACCCGGTCGACTTCCGCGACTTCCAGCGCATCGACCTGTACGCCCCCGGCGAGAACATGTTTACCGACCGCCGGGGCGAGCCCAGGCCGATCGCCCGCATGGGAGGCCGGCCCGTCCTCTTCTACCGCGACTTCTCCCGAATGGAGGAGGTGATGGGTCCCGGCGGCCAGCTCGGCTCGTTCGAGGCCGTCTTCAGCGCCAAGGGGCCCGACGGCCGGCCCGTCAAGCTCTGGGACCGCCAGACCGGCGCGATCGACACGGCGGTCGCCACGACCTGGCAACCGTTCGACATTCGCCTGAAGCTGGAGCGGAACTGGCCGACCCTGGGTCCCAAGCTCGCCGGCAAGCTTCATGTGATCACCGGCTCGATGGACACCTTCTACCTCGAAGGCGCCGTCGTGAAGCTGAAGGCGGCGCTCGAGAATCTCGGAAGCGACGCCGACGTCGAGATCATCCAGGGGAAGGACCACTCCGACATCCTCGACCGCGCGCTGGCGGAACGCATCGACCGTCAAATGAAGGCGACCGTCGCGCCCGTTCTTGGTCAGGAATGACGCCATGCGCGCCGGAACACGGCGGCGGCGAGGAACCCCAGCGCCGCGCCAAGGGTGTTGAGGATCACGTCGTCGACGTCGGTGAACCGCCGTTGGCTCCAGAATTGCAGCGTCTCGACCGTCGCGCTGAGGGCCAGGCCCGCCAGCGCGGCGTGTCGGAGCCGCGCCCGCGAGCCGCCCAGGACCAGGATCGCCGCGCCCAGCGGGAGCGTCACGACCACGTTGCCGATCACGTTGACCCGTAGCGAGTCGCCCCCGTGGACGACGCCATGCGCGATGTTTCGGAACGGCCGTAGATTGAGCCGATGGGCGTGGGGGAGCGGTCCCGGCGTCGCGGGATTGGAGTAGGCGAGCGTCAGCGCCAGGAAGACGAAGACGTGGGCCGACAGCAGGGCGACGACGATCGACCGCGGCCAGCGGCGGCCCTGGGGCGTCGGGGGATGTCCGGGTCGGCGGTCGAGGCGTACCATGATGGGGGCCCATGGTGTCGCGACCCGCGTCGCCGGACAAGCCGAGAATCCGCCCGCGCCTCAAGTCGGAGTCGATCATGCCCGCGCTCGATCGCGAGGAGTTCATCGAGCAGGCGTATTTCTTCCACGCCTTCCGCGAACGCCTGGCCGACGGCGTCCCCTCGCAGGAGATCCTGGTCCGGATCGGCGAGGAGCTGCTCTCCACCACCAAGCTGCCGATGGCCATCGGCTACATCGCCACCGAATGCAAGCTCACCGGCCTGATGGCCCCGGCGATGCGCTTGATCTCGCACTACTTCACGGCGTTCCAGGCCCACGTCGTCGCCCAGGCCGAGGCCGACCTGAGCCGGTTCCCGATGGAACAGGCTTTGCTGGTCCTGCAGCGCGAGGTCGAATACAAGGCCAAGGGGGCGACGCTTCCTGGCCTGTTCATCTATCAGTTCGAGTCGCTGGCGCGCAACCGCCTGGGCTACACCAAGGGACTCGTCGCCATGGCCGAGGACCCCATGTACGACGAGGAGTGGCGAGACTACGTCCTGTCCCTCATGACCCGGCTGGGCGACGTCGATTTCGCCGATTTGATCTTCGTCCGCTCCGACTTCTTCATCGACGAGCGCCGCAAGCGCCATCCGGACTTCGTCCCCAAGCGCCCGCCGCTCTTCGGCGAGAAGGAGGGGAAAATCGCGCGCGCCAACCGGGGCCGCGACCCGCTCTACCTCTTCTCCGCCTTGCAGCGCCAGCTCGGCTATCCCGAGGTGCCCCGCCCCCGCCGTCCCGACGGAGTGGAGGACCGCGTCGCGCTTCTGGAGCAGCGGGTGGCGCAATTGGAAAGCCGCCTGAAGTTCGTCGAGAGCGAGGGGGGCGCCGCGGGGCCACCCCCCTTCGACGTGAAGCAAGTTCTGGTCGATCCCGAGGACACCGCCGGCGTCCCCGCCGGTTGGACCGCCCGCCGCCTGGACTCGTAACGGAGACCGTCGCGATGCGCATCGCCCCCCCCCTGCTCTTGGTCCTGGCCCTCGCGACCGTCGCCAGGGCCGAGGCGCCCGCGCCCGCTTTCGACCGCGTGGTCATCGACGACGACTTCCCGAACGCCTACCAGGTGGAAGTCGTCGACGTCGACGGCGACCTCAAGCTCGACGTGGTGGCGCTGGGGGGCGACGTCTGCGCCTGGTATCAGAACCCCTCGTGGACCAAGCGGGTCATCACCAACGCCCAGACCGCTCCGAAGGTCATCAGCAGCGCCGCGGCCGATCTCGACGGCGACGGCAAGGCCGAGATCGCCATCGCCTACGACTTCGAGATGAACGATCCCAAGCGCGGCAAGCTCCTGCTCGCCAGGCAGGGCGCCGGCGTCGGCGAGCCGTGGAAGCTCCTGCCGGTCGCCGACGTCGGTAGCATCCACCGCCTGCGCTGGGGCGACCTCGACGGCGACGGCCATCTTGACCTCATCGTCGCCCCCATCTTCGGCCCCGACGCCGCGCCGCCGGTCTATGACGACCCGGCTCGGATCTTCGCCTACACGAAGGTCGACGCGCTGGTGACCGGGCTCTGGAAGCGGGTCGACCTCGCCTCCAGGCGGGTCACGCACGCGATCGAGTTCCACCCGGAATTCCCCGGCGTCCACGATCCGTCGCTTCTGGCCGCGAACAACTCCGGCGTGACTCTGATCGAGCCGCCGACCGCCCCAGGCGCCGAGCGCGCCCGCGACCTGCTCCCCGGCGCCGAGGGCCCCGCCCCCAAGCGCGGGGCCAGCGAGATCCATCTCGGCCGGTCCCACGGCGGTCGTCTTTTTCTGGCGACTCTGGAGCCCTGGCATGGCACGGACGTCGTCGTCTGGCCCCTGGAGGGCTCGAAGTTCGGCCCGCGCCAGGTGATCGACGACACCCTGGACGACGGCCACGCGCTCTGGGTCGTCGATCTCGACAGCGACGGCCAGGACGAGATCCTCGCCGGCTGCCGAGGCAAGGACCACCGGGTCGTCCTGTATCGGTTCGACGACGCCTCGAAGACCTGGAAGCCGACGGTCGTCGACTCCGACGTCGCCGCGCAGGACCTCCGCGGCGGCGACCTCGACGGCGACGGCCGCCCCGACGTCGCCGCCGTCGGCGGCGCGACCCATAACGTCGTCTTGTACCTGCAACGCCGAACGTCACGGGCCGACCGAGGCGGAATCGGGAATCGGCGACCGGCTCCGAGGTGATCCGGGCGCCCGTCCCCGATTCCCAAGCCCGGTCATCCGGCGGCGAGGAGATGATCGCGCATCGCGGCGAGCCGCTCCAGGGCGTCACGATGCAGGCGGCACATCGAGGCCTTGGAGCAGCCCGCCAGCGTCGCGGCCTCCTCCTGGGTCTTGCCCTCCAGATAGATGTGGCGGAACGCCGCGGCCTGGCGGGGGGAGAGCCGGTCGAGGTAGTAGGCCACCGTCTCGTTCGTCTCCAGGTCCGAGCCGACCGGCTCGTCCGACGTCGCGCCGAAGACGTGGCCGCGCGACTCCGAGCCGGGGCCCAGGGACTCGAAACGGGGGGCGAGGGCCAGGTCGCCGCGCCAGCCGCCGCACAGCAGGTCGCGGCGGGCGTCGAGCAGCGCGCCGCGGATCCGACGGCGGGCGAAGGTCGCGAAGTCCACGCCCCGCGCCTCGTCGAAGTTCCGGGCGGCCTCGACGAGGGCGAGGCCGGCGGCGGCCCGGAAGTCGTCGCCGCCGGCGGGGAAGGACGCGGCCAGGCGTCGGGCCATCGCCCCCGCCAGCGGGAGATAACGCGTCGCCAACTCGCGCTGGAGTTCGGTCAGGGGGGGGCGCGGACACGGGTCGCACTTGGCGGGGAAGTCCGCTCGGGCCTCCGGCTCGGCCGCCGCGCGATTCGGGTCGCAGCGGGCCGGGAAGTCGGGGGTCGGGCGTCGGCGGTCGGAAGTCGTCATCGGGCGGGCGGGGATGTCGCTCATCGTGGAGTACCTCGCTGGATCCGGTCGGCGTCGGCGTCGGCCGGTCCCGTCGTCATGGCGGGGGGATCAAGCAATCCGAGGTTGGGGAAAGGGATGAGGCGCTTCGGTCGGTGGTTCGCGGTTCAGCTTCCCACGGCTCGCCGCGGGGCGCGCCTGGCGTCCCACTCGCGACACGACTCTTCCGCCAACTCCGCGTCGTCACGGGCCGCGGCGGAACACGCCGCGCGGCGGGCCAGGAGCCGGGCGAGATGGGCCTCGACCAGGCCGCGGCCGACCGCCGACGTCGCCAGCCGGCGACGGGCGCCGGCGACGGCCGCGTCCAGACGGTCCAGCTCCCCCAGCCGACGCTCGTTGCGGACCCACGCCCGCGCGAGGCGATCCGCCAGCTCGAACGAGTCAAGGTCCCGAACGCTCCGTCGGAACGGCGTCGTCGGCGCGGGGTCGGGCGGGGATTCGGGACGCTCAGGCGCTGGACGACGCGCCTGGGAGATCGTCGGAGTCATGGGGTTCATCCTGAGGCGTTCGGGAATTCGTGGGAATCGCCCGCCCGTCGGCGGGGATCATGGAGACGTCGAGGCGATGCAACCAGTGAGGGAGCCGCGGGCGCGAACCAAGGCCGGAGATGGAGGCACGGGCGATATTGCGATGGCGGGATTTCCCTGATGCAATCATCCCGCATGTGCAATCTAGGAACTCGCCATATTAAGGTCAAGGGCTCTTTTGGAAAAATTTGGCCAATCGAGTTCTCTTCCCCGAACGCGGCGTCTTATGCGATCCTCCAGGACGGTCGACGAGGGTTATTCGAGAGGGGACGGCGGTAAGGAGGCGGCCATGGCCGTGGAGGACGATCGAGCGTGGGCGGCCGAGGTTCGGGCCCGACTTCTGGCCTGGTTCGCCGCGGCGCGGCGACCGCTCCCCTGGCGGGAGGATCGCGACCCGTATCTCATCCTGGTCTCGGAGATGATGCTGGTGCAGACCACGGTCGCGGCCGTGATCCCCTACTTCGGGCGGTTCGTCGACCGGTATCCCGATTTCGCAAGCCTGGCCGCGGCCGACGAGGATCAAGTCTTAAAATCTTGGGAGGGCTTGGGATATTACCGACGGGCCCGGCAGTTGCACGCGGCGGCCCGCGTGATCGTGGCCGACCACGGCGGTCGGATGCCCCGCGACCCGGCGACGGTTCGCGCGCTCCCCGGGGTCGGTCGCTACCTGGCCGGCGCCTTGCTTTCCCAGGCGTTCGACCTGCCCGAGCCGATCCTCGAGGCCAACTCCCGGCGCGTCCTGGCGCGGTTGGTGGGGGAAGGCGGCGATCCGGCGACCGCCGGCCCCCAGGCGCGGCTCTGGGACGTGGCCGCTCGGCTGGTCGTCGGCGAACGCGCGGGCGATTTCAATCAGTCCTTGATGGAGCTGGGCGCGCTGGTCTGCGTGGCCCGCGAACCCCGTTGCCATATTTGTCCGGTCGCGGATCGATGCGAGGCCCGGAGGTTGGGGCTTCAGCGGGAGATTCCGCGAATCGCGCCGCGGGCGAGACCGGCGCGGGTGGTCGAGGCGTGCGCCGTGACGGTCCACGACGAGAGGATCTTGATGGTCAGGCGCGCGGGGCCGGGGCTTTGGGCGGGGTTTTGGGAGTTTCCCGCGGTCCACCTGAAAGGCCCCGATCCGGCGGGCCGGGCCGTCGATCCGCCGCTGGGGCTGGAGCGCGGGGTGGCGCGGTTGACGGGGGTGGAGATCGTCGCGGGGGGCGTGCTCCGATCGATCAGCTACGCGGTGACCCGGCATCGCGTCCGACTGGACGCCCATTCGGCGACGGTTCGGTCCCGGCCGAGCGGCGTCGCGGTTCCCGCGGCGGGCCCGGGGATGTCGGCGGCGGCGTGGGTGGAACCGGCGCGGCTGGGGGAGTTGACGCTGAGCGCGGCGGGACGGCGGCTCGCCGCGGCGATCCTGGCGGACCCGGCCGCCTGGGGACTCGCCGCTCGGTGACGTCGGGACCGGCGCAAGCCGCTCCGCCGGGCGAATCGACCGATGCGGCCCGAGACCGCGTCGGGATCGTCGTCCGGACTTGCTTGGTTCCGAGGGGTGTTCTAGAATGACCCTGGTTCTGGGAAGGTCCGCGGGAGGGAGCCGGCGGACGTCGGTTTCGAAATTCGGATGGCGAGTCGCGGCCCCGGTCGGGTCGTCGAAGAGCCCGGTCGGTTCGGCGACTGAAGCGCGGGTTCGCGTCCGCCGTCGTGAAGTCACGACCCGCGGGCGTCGGCGGCGCGTCGGGTAGGCGTGTCGGTTCGGCCTCGCGCGTCGCGCGGACGTCGTATTCTTTCTCGGCGGTCGCGGCGGGATCCCCTCTCCAGGGACGAAAGGGCTTGGTATGCCGTCAGGTAAGGACGTCACGGGTGGGGGCTCGGGGGGCGGCAAGCGGGGCGGCGGGGGCCCCTCCGCCGGATCGCCCGGCGGCGTCAAGAAGAACGCCTACTGCTCGTTCTGCCGCAAGAGCTATCGCGACGTCGGCCCGCTCGTCGAAGGGCCCGGCGACGTCTACATCTGCGGCGAATGCATCGAGCTGTGCCAGTCGATCCTCGACCAGGAGCGCCGGCGCCGCGGCGTCCCCAAGACCCTCTTCACCGACATCCCCACCCCTCGCGAGATCAAGGTCCAGCTCGACGACTACGTCATCGGCCAGGAGCGGGCCAAGAAGGTTCTTTCCGTCGCCTTGCACAACCACTACAAGCGGCTGGTGCATGGCGAGGATCCCGAGCAGGAGGTGGAACTCGACAAGTCCAACATCCTCCTGGTCGGCCCCACCGGCAGCGGCAAGACGCTGTTGGCCCGGACCTTGGCTCGGATCCTCAACGTCCCGTTCGCCATCGGCGACGCCACCACGCTGACCGAGGCCGGCTACGTCGGCGAGGACGTCGAGAACATCCTGCTCAAACTCTTGCACGCCGCCGACTTCGATCTGGAAGCCGCCCAGCGCGGGATCATCTACATCGACGAGATCGACAAGATCGGCAAGACGACCCACAACGTCTCGATCACCCGCGACGTCTCCGGCGAGGGGGTGCAGCAGGCGCTCTTGAAGATGCTGGAGGGGACCGTCGCCAACGTCCCGCCCCAGGGGGGTCGCAAGCACCCCGAGCAACAGTACATCCAGATGGACACCAGCAACATCCTGTTCATCTGCGGCGGCACCTTCGTCGGCCTGGAGCACATCATCGCCCGCCGGGTCGGTCGCAAGACGATCGGCTTCGGCAGCCAGACCCAGGGCGAGCAGCACACCGACCTGGGCGAACTGCTCGCGCGGGCCACCTCCGACGACCTGCTGGAATTCGGCATGATCCCCGAGTTCATCGGCCGGCTCCCCGTCCTTTGCCCCTTGATGCCCCTGGACGAGGCCGCGCTGGTGAAGATCATGACCGAACCGCGGAACGCCCTGGTCCGGCAATACAAGCGGTTCTTCGAGATGGAGGGCGCCGACGTCGAGTTCACCCCCGACGCCCTGGTCGAGGTCGCCCGGATGGCCAAGGCCAAGGACACCGGCGCCCGGGGCCTGCGCTCGATCGTCGAGGAGGTCATGCTCGACGTGATGTACGAACTCCCCGACCGGGTCGCCAAGGACAAGGGGAAGTACGTCGTCACCCCCGAGGTCGTCCGCAAGGAAAAAAGCCTCTTCGACGTCCCTCCCGTCCCGCTCGCCAAGCCCGAGCGGAAGAAGGAAAGCGCCTGAGGCGCGGCGCGAACCGCGTCACCGCCCCTTCTCGCGATGGCGGAAGGGGCGGTGACGTCGATCACGCCTTCCCGGCCAGGTCGCGGAGGATGTCCAACCCGCGCTTGAGCGTCTCGTCGGACGTGGCGTACGAGATGCGGAAGTGGGTGTCGCGGCGGCTGAAGATGTTGCCGGGGATGATCAGAAGCTCGCGGCCGATCGCCTCGGCGCAGAACTCGGAGGCGGTGCCGCGAGGGGCCTTGGGGAAGGCGTAGAACGCTCCGTCGGGGCGGGCTAGCTCGTAGAGGCCGTCCAGGGCTTCGACGACCAGGTCGCGCTTGCGGCGGTAGGCGGCCTTCTGTTCGGCGAAGCCGAGCGTCCCGCCGGCGATCGCCCGAGCGACGCCGGTTTGCAGCGGCGTCGGGGCGCAGACGAAGGTGAACTGCTGGAGCTTGGCCATCTCCTGGATGATCCGGGCCGGCCCGTGCGCGAACCCCAGCCGCCAGCCGGTCATGCCGAACGCCTTGCTGTAGCCGTCGACCACCAGCACGTCCTCGTTCCACTCCGCCGGCGAGTGGAACTCCGCGTCGTAACACAACGAGCCGTACACCTCGTCGCTGACGAGCAAAATCCCGCGCTCCTTGCAGAGCAGCGCCAGGGCCTTCAACTCCTCGGCCGAGGCGACCACGCCGGAGGGATTGTTGGGGCTGTTGACGATCACGACCTTGGTCCGGGGCGTGATCGCCGCGGCGATCCTGGCGACGTCGATCCGGAAGTCGGGATAGGTGTCGACCGGCACCGTGACCCCGCCGGCGAGGGTCGTCTGGTGCTGGTACATGACGAAGTACGGATCCAGGACGATCACCTCGTCGCCCGGATTGACGGTCGCGGCCAGGGCCAACATCAAGGCGCCGGCCGTCCCCGAGGTCACCATGACGTCGCGGTCGGCGTGACCGTACCGGGCGATCGTCGCCGCGATCGCCGCGCGCAGCTCGGGGAGCCCCATCGTCACCGAGTACTGGTTGCGACCCTCGCGGATCGCCTCGCACGCGGCGTCTTTTATGGCGTCGTCGACGTCGAAGTACGGCATCCCGATCGACAGGTCGACGGGGTTCCTCATCGACCTAGCCATCTCGAAGGCCTTGCGGATGCCCGAGGCGTCGATCCGCGACATCCGTTCGGCGATCCAGCGCTCGTTCACGATCGTTCCTCAGTAGGTGACGAGGCAGAAGACGTCGCAGGAATCGAGTCGTTCCCGACCGCCGAGGAAGGCCAGTTCGATGACGAAGGCGCAGGCGACCAGTTCCGCGCCGGTGGATCGCACCAGGTCGCGGCAGGCGCGCATGGTGCCCCCGGTGGCCAGGACGTCGTCGATGAGCAGCACCTTCTTGCCGGGGGCGAGGGCGTCGGCGTGGACTTCGAGGCGGTCGTTGCCGTACTCCAGGGAGTATTCCTGGGCGATGGTGGCGTAAGGGAGCTTGCCGGGCTTGCGGATCGGCACGAACCCCGCGCCCAGCCGCAGGGCCAGGGGCGCGCCGAAGATGAAGCCGCGGGCCTCGGCGGCGGCGATGACGTCGATCCCCCTCCCCTTGTACTGGGTCTCAAGCTGGTCGATGCAGGCCGAGAACGCGGTGGGATCGCTCAAAAGCGGGGTGATGTCCTTGAACAGGACGCCCGGCTTGGGGAAGTCGGGGATGTCCCGGATCCAGTCGCGGATGTCCACGGGCGGGGACGTCGTCGTCATCGTAGGGGTGCTCCAGGTCGTCGATCGGCCGCCGCGGCGGGCCAGGGCCCTACTATGCGGCCCGGCCCCGCCCATGTCCAGCCGCGCGGAGGCTTTTAAGGACGAGGCTTCATGCTCGTCGCGGCCGTCGCGGTCGCCCGCCCCGTCGGCTCAGGGCGCGAACGAGTCGATGTCGGCGGCGGTGGCCGAGGGAGGGAGCGGCAGGGGGACGGCCTGGCCGGGGGCGCCGCCGTCGAAGTCGGCGGCGGGCTGGCCGATCAGGCCGCCGGTGAGGTCGTGGGGGACGGGGATCTTCATGCCGCTGAACTCGGTGCTCTTGCGGATCGAGCCGTTCTGGATCGGGCCGGCGCCCATGACGTAGACGTCCCTGGAGTTGGACTTGGTCTGCGACGTGCCGGAGGTCCAGACGAGCTGGCCGCTGGCGCGATCGTAGGCGAAGAGGGCCATTTTCACCACGCCGTGCTGGTCGACCCGCTTGGCCAGCGACATCTCGGGGATGGTCCCCGCCGGCATGCCGGGGATGACCATGGGGACGGTCGTCTGGGGGATGCCGATGAGCATGTCGTACTGGTCGGTCCCGTAGGCGCCGACGCGGGCCTCGACGATCCACTGCGCCTGTTCGGCCTTGGGACGCAGCAGCACGCCCTGCTGGAGCATCGCCTGTTTGAGGCTGGAGGTGACGTAGCCCTGGTCGACGGCGGTGACCGACTGGGTGTCGAGGAAGCAGGGGACGCCGGTCAGCGGCCGGAAGTCGACGCGCGAGAGGGCCTGGTCCCAGGCCTCGGTGAGCAGGAGTTGCTCGGTGCCGGTGCGAGGGGTGTTTGTGGTCTTGACGGTGCCGCAGCCGGCGACCGCCGCCGCGAGCGTCAGGGCCAGGGCCAGGCGCGCGGGGCGGGGGGCGACGAGACGGCGAGCGGGCGCGGCGGTCGTGGTCATGCGGCGGCTCCACGGCCTCGGTCGAGTCGGGCGGGTCCGGAAGACGGCGAGGCGCCCGCCCCGGCTCGACCCGGGGCGGGCGCGTTGGGTCGTCGGGCCGTCGGCTTATTGCGGCGCGCCCGGGGTCGGCGCGACGGCCGCGCCGGCGGCCGGGGCGGGGGCCTTGGCGGCCCTGGCCTTCTCGAACTCGGCGGCGGCGGCGGGGTCGACGGCGGCCGGGGTGGGGAGCTTGGGCGCCGCTCCGGCGACCGGGGCGGCGCCGTCGGGGCCGACGTCGGGCGTGTTGGACTCGGGGTTGCTCATGAGCTTCACCTGGTCGTCCAGGCGGTATTCGGGGTGCTGCTGCTCGTTGGCCAGCTTCTCGGTGCCGACGAGCATGTTCTGGATCGCGGCCTTTTGGATCAGTTCCTCGAAGACCACGCCCATCTCGTCCTTGAGCTTGGCCTCGTGGACGTACTCGTGGAGCCGCTTCCTGACGTTCTCGTCCTTGGCGGAGACGCGGGTCTCGGCCGGGACGATCCCCTCGCGGCGGAGGATCAGCCAGGCGCCTTCGCTGGCCTGGATCGGCCCGGTGAAGTCGCCGTCCTTGGGCTTGTGCGAGGGGTCCTTGTCGTTGGGGTCGCCGTCGACCAACTGGGCGAAGGCGGAGTCGGAGACGTTGGTGGGCTGGGCGTGGCGGTTGATCGGCTCGCCCAAGAGGCCGCCCAGCGACCGGGTGGCCAGGTCCATCGACTGCTCCTGCGCCAGCTTCTCGAACCCGCCGGGGTTCTTCTTCAGCTCCTCCCAGACGGTCTGGGCCTTGGCGAGGGTGTCGACCATGATCAGCCGGCAGCGGATCTTGTCGCCGTAGTGGGCCTCGAAGGCCTGCTCGACGTCCTTGTCGGTCACCTGGACCCGGCCCTCGCACAGCTTCCGCATGGCGATCTGGGGGTAGATGACGTCGCGGGCGTACTGGAACGGGCTGATGGCGCGCTCCTTGTCGAGCGTCCGCAGCCACTGCTGGCGCGAGATCCCGAAGCGGGCGGCGACGGCGTCGATCTCCTTGTCGATCTCCGCGGCGGTCACCTCCTTCTTCTGGGCCTTGAGCGCCTGCTCGATCAGGACCCGGTTGATGAGGGTCTCCAGGATCTCCTTCCCCTTGCGCGCGACGCATTCGTCGGCCAGATCGGAGCGGGTGATGACCTGGTCGTTGACGATGGCGATGGCGTCGGTCGGGTTGACCGGGAGCCTCGTCTGCGTGACGATCGGCGTCGCGTCCGCCTGGCCGACGGCCGCCTTGCCGGCCTGGGCCGGAGCCGCCGCCCTCGCGCGGGCCTGCTGGGCGTGAGCCGGGGCCGCGACGGCGATCCCCGCGAGCGTCAACCCCGCCGCCAAGACGCGGGCGGCGCGACCGCCATCCTTTGCGATCATCGTGTTGCCTCTCCGATTCCGTGGGACGATTTTTCCAGGACGTCTCAAGTCCGCCGACGTTTCGGCCGACAAGCTAGGAAGTCGCCCCCCATCGGTCAAGGCCGACCTTCCAAAGACCTCCGGCCGAGCCGCGTCGCGCCCCGGCATTTCCCGTTCCCCCCTTGGCCCGGCGGCTCCGCTCGGGTACGTCTGGGTGTTTGAGACTTGTGCGACGACCCGTCGCGCGCCCGACGACACCCGATGGAGCCTCCCGATGATGAAGCGGTCGATTCTCGCGCTTTTGGCCTTGTCGCTGACGATCCCCGCGGCCAGGGCCCAGTCGCCCGACGGCCCCAAGGCCGAGAACCGAACCGGCGCCTTGATGGTCGAGGCCGCCCGGCGGTTCCTGGGGACGCTCGACGACGACCGCCGCGCCAAGGCGACCTTCGCCTTCGACGACCCCGAGCGCCTCAACTGGCACTGGATCCCCCGGCCCCGCAAGGGCCTGCCGGTGAAGGCGATGACCCACTTCCAGCGCCCGCTGGCCTTCGGACTCTTGCAGGTCGGCCTCTCCGACAAGGGGGCCGTCACCGCCGCCACGACGATGAGCTACGAGGAGATCATCCGGATCGACGAGCACGACGACGGCCGCGTCCGCGACCCCGAGCTGTACTACGTCAGCGTCTTCGGCAAGCCGGGCGACGGGAAGTGGGGCTGGCGCTGGGAGGGCCACCACCTGTCGTTGAACTACACGCTCGACGGCGACGAGATCGTCTCGGTCACGCCGTTCATGATCGGCTCGAACCCGGCGAAGGTGGTCTCCGGCCCCAACACGGGCCTGCGCAACCTGGCCGCGATCCAGGACCCGATCTACAAGCTCGTCGCCTCGCTGACTCCGGAGCAGAAGAAGGTCGCGATCCTCTCCGACGTCGCCCCGCACATCCCGTCGTCCCCCGACGCCGACGCCGCCAAGCCGCTCCCCGCCGGCAAGGACGGCCTTGAATACGACGACATGACCGACGAGCAGAAGACGCTTCTGCGATCCGCCGCCGCCGGCTACCTCGGGCTTTACTCGGAGGCGGGCCGCGAGTTGTTGATCGAGGCCCTCCGCCGCGGCGAGGGCCGGCGCACCTTCGCCTGGTACGGCCCCACCGACCCGAGCCAACCCCACGCCTTCCGCCTGCAAGGCCCCGACGTCCTGATCGACTTCAACAACCAGCAGAACGGCGGCAACCACATCCACACGTTCTTCCGCGACCACGGCGACGACTTCGGCAAGAAGGCCGAGTGAGCACGGGCAGTCGGACCGAACCGTTTGACGCCATTACGGTCTTCCCCCCTCGCGGGGGAAGACAGACCGCGAGGAACGCTGCCGAAACAACTTCCCGTGAACGACCTGAGAGAGAATATCCACAGATTTATCAGATTAACACAGATTAAATTGAATTTTCCGATCTGAATCCGCGTCAATCTGGGTGATCCGTGGATGAATTCCACGACGGAGAAGGCGCCGGCCGTCTACGAGGCTCTTGATTCCCCGGATTTACGGTTCGATGCCACGCGAGTCGACCCCGGAGGATTCCCGGAAGTTATTTCGGCAGCGTTCCTCGGGCCACCTTCTCCCTCAAGGGGAGAAGGCGATGATCGCCGCGGCCT
>CALCIB010000098.1 GCA_937907525.1 uncultured Planctomycetales bacterium
ATCTGACCGCTTCGCGGTCTGTCTTCCCCCGCAAGGGGGGAAGATTCGTTCAGGCCCCCAAAATCCGTGACGGTCAGGGAAAAGTCGGGTCAACTCTCCGGTCATCGGATCGCGGCCCGCGATGTTCGGGCCCTTGTGTAGATTGCAGTGGGCGCAGGACGGGGCCAGGTTCGAGACCGCGTCGTCTCCCCGTGCTGAAGCGCGATGACGTGCTCGACCTGGTGGCGAGGGCGAATCACGGCCCAGGGAAGCCGGCAATACTCGCACCGATTCCGGGCCCGCCGTCGAATCAGCCGCCGTAAGTCCTCGGTCATTGGGGTGATTTAACGGCCTTGAGCGACATCCGGGCCTTGGACTGGAGGACCGCCAGTTCGTGCCCCACCCGGATGAGTTCCTCGAGTTCCGCCCGCTCCTCGGGCGCGAGGGCGCCGCGCTGGGCCTTCTCGGACAACTCGTCCGCCCGACGAAGGTCCTCGGCGGCGAAGTCGAGCTTGAGGATGGCCCGAGCGGCCTCCGGCGAGAGGTCCGCCTGTTCCGGCTTCACGACGCGACTCCAGATCGCCGACGCCGTTTTGCCCGGCGAAAGCGTGGTATCCATGCGGGCGCTCCCTTCGTATCGAGCCATGATCTCGATGGGACCGACGACCCCATCCTATCATGATCGACGGCGAAAAGGGTCGCGACGACGGGGAAAGAAAGGCGGGAAAGAGGCGCCGCCGAGATTCGAACTCGGGGTGGAGGTTTTGCAGACCTCTGCCTTACCACTTGGCTACGGCGCCGACCTATCGCGGGGGAACGGCGGAAGCCGCCTTCCCGTCACGGGGGTTCCAAACTACCCGAACCACGATCCGAGGGCAAGTGGAGTCGCCCTCGCGGGTCGTCGGATTCGAGGGGGGCGTTCTCACGGGGCCTGGTATTTATCGAGTTTCCGAAGCGTCTCCTCCAGCATTTCCCGACGTTCGGGGAGGGCGTTCGAGGCCGCGAGCCGATCGCGGACCTCGGCGACCGCCCGCCGCAGCGCCGGCGCGCGCGCGGGCGTGACGGAGTCCGCGAGGCGGCGGGTCGCCTCGCCGGGGAAGTCGGCCCCGGGCCTCCAGGATCCGGACGCGATCCGCCCCCAAAGGTTCAGGGCCTCGTCGAGGCGGTTCGCGCGGAGACGCGCGGCGAGTTCGTCGAGGACCGCCGTCTCAAGCGCCCGCCAGACCGTCGGGGACCGCTCGCCGACGGGAATACCCAGCAGCCGCTCGATCAATCCCGAGACGTCCCCCGCGGCGGTCGAGCGTTCGATCAACAAGGCGTCGAGCTTGGCGCGACGGCCGGCGTCGAGGCGGCCGCGGTCGAGGTTCGAGAGGGCCTCCAGGACGTCCGGCGTTCCCGCGTCGCCCAGGGTCGCGACGGCCAGGAGGGTGGCGTCGTAACACCAGTCGAGCGTCTCGGCCGCGTCGTCGGAGTCGGGGCGCGGCCTCGCCGACAAAAGTCGGGCGCCCGGCGGCGGCGCGGCGGGCGACGGGCGTCGGGAGCGGTCGGGATCGACGTCGACTCGATAGAGCGGATCGCCCAGATAGACCAGCCGCCACGGGAAGCCGAACGCCTCCCTCGCCCCCTGCCGGGCCGCCGCCCCCAGGGGGACGCCCGCGACGGCGAGCCGCGCCAGCAGGTACGGCGGTCGGAACCCGTTGAGGTAAGGCTCGTTCATCGAGCCGTGGTAGACGAACGCGCCGCGGTCGAGGAACCGGCCGGCGATGGTGTCCGGGTCGGTCGGGTCGGCGGCGGAGAAGCTATGGATCATCGCCACCGTCGACGCCCCTCCGAACGGCACGTCCGCCGGAACGCCCGAGCCGCCGGCGATCGTGAACCGACCCGGCTCGCCCGACGAGTTCATGACCAACAGATCGCGACCGACCCCGCCCCGCGCCGCCTCGTGCCAGGAGGCCAGGTCGGCCCGATCGCCGCCGCGGGCCTCGACGTCGAAGTCCGGCCGGATCGACCGCAGGACGGTCGCGGCCCCGGCGACGTCGTAGTCCGACCAGGGGGACCCGACGCCGTAGGTGTTCCAGAGCAGCGCCGAATCGGGTTGAAGGAACAGGGCCGCCATCGCCCGGTAGACCGACGTCGGGGCGTCGCCCAGAAGCCGCCCGGCATAGGCCCAGCGCGCGCGGGCCGCGTCCACGTCGAGCTCCGTTCCGGGGGCGAGCGCGCGGCCGAGGAGGTCGTCGACGGCGCGAACGCCGCGGTTGAGGTCCGAGCCGCGGTCGAAGTCGTAGCCGTAGGGCCAGTCGCCGGCGAGCGTGAGGAAGTCGACGTCGTCGCCCAGGCCGTCGTGCCGCCGCGCGACGGTCGCCGCCCTCGCCTCCACGTCGCGCGCGAAGGCGACCGCCTGCTTCTCGGTGAGGGTCGCGTGAAAGTCCAGGAAGCCGACGCGGTCCTCGGCGACGATCCGGTCGACGCCCACCAGCGGCTGGAAGCGACCCGCCGCCAGCGCCGCGGCCCCCGCCAACGCGGGACTGCCGGGGTGCGAGAGGACCACTCCGGGAGGCGTAGGCCCCAGCTCGCGCGGTCGGAGCGCGGACGACGGCGGGGCCGAGCGGCCCGGCCCGTCCTCGACCCACGCGCGGGCGACGGCGTCGCTCGCGGCGGCCCATTCGTCCAGGGGGCCTCCGAACCGTCGCCTGGGAAACGACGACCAGCGCACGATCGCCGCGGGCCGGAACGCCTTGAGGAACGGGACCGTCCATCGCGGGTCGTCGATCAGGATCGGGTGGAAGGAATCCCGGTCCCATCCGGCCAGGGCCGAGAAGAAGCTCGCCGCGTCGTCGACCAGGACCACCTGGTCGACCACCGCCCGCCCGGGCCCTCGCGATTCCCGCCAGACCCGCGCGGCGTCCAGAAGCTCGGCGAGCCTCGGGTCCTCCAGCATCTCGATCGGAACGGTCGCCGCCGGGATCTCGGGGACCGGCGCGGAGAACGAGTCGCGACCCGAGCAGCCGCTCGCGACGAGGGCGACCGCGGCCAGAAGCGGGACGAACCGGAACCTCGATCGAACGGATGCCATCGCGCCTCGTCCACCGTCGACGGTGATGCCGACGACGCGACTCCCGGCCGGGTGTGGCTCTCGATCCTGGAGATTCGCTCGACGGGAAGGCGCCCTTCCCTTGTGGTGCGGGCGTCCCGCCTGCTTCGCCCGGCCCAGGGAGGCAGGCGGGACGCCCGCGCCACAAAGACACAAAGAGAAGATCCCCGGAATCGAGAGCTACACCCCTCCCGGCCTCCCGGCCGAGCGGATGGAGTCGCGCCGTTCCAACCGTTATACTGGAGGGCTTGAGCGGGCCCCAAGCCCTCTCGGATCGTGATCGAATGAAAATCGGCGCGCGGTTCGCGTGATCCGACGGCGAATACCTCGGACGCCCGCGCCATCGCAACGAGGAAGGACGAAGGGGCCACCATGAAACGCGGCGGCATTCTCAACCCGGCGATCTGCTCGCTCCTCGCCGAGTTGGGCCAAACCGACGAACTGCTCATCGTGGACGCCGCCTTTCCGCTCCCCAGCGACGCCCACGTCATCGACCTGACCCTCACCGCGGGCATCCCCCGCCTCCTGGACGTCATCCGCGCCGTGGCCGAGGAACTGGTCGTCGACTCCATCGCCGTCCCGGTCGAGATCAAGGACCACAGCCCGCGGCTGTTCCAGGAGATCCTCAAGTGCGTCGGCGCCGTCGACGTCGACGAGATCCCCTTCCACGAGTTCAAGGAACAGGCCCTCGACGCCAAGGGGATCATCCGCACCGCCGAGTTCAGCCCCTACGCCTGCGTCCGGATCATGGCCGGCAGCGCGTATTGATGGCGGCCACGACGACGCCGCCACATCGGGCTCGCGAAGGCGTTTTAGACCAGCCTCGCCCGCGCGTTCGCCGTGGCGTTCGTCACCAGCAAACTCGCGTCGTGAACGGGCGAATGAACGCCAGGAGGCCGACGTGTGGCGAGAGTTCATCAGGGGACTCGCGAACGACGTCGAGTTCGAGCCGCCGGTCACGGAGGATCGATTGGCCGCCGCCGAGGCCACGCTCGGGGTCGCGATCCCCGACCAGCTTCGGTCGCTGCTGGGCGAGACGGACGGCGTGGTCGACGAATACGGAATGGGGTTGGTTTGGCCGCTCGACCGGATCGTGAAGGACAATCTTGAGTTTCGCGGATACGAGGGCTTCCGCGACCTCTACATGCCGTTCGACTGCCTACTCTTTTTCGGGGAGGCGGGCAACGGCGACCAGTTCGCCTTCCCCATCCAGGCGGACGGCGCGATCCATCGATCCGACGTGTTCGCCTGGACCCACGAGGACGACGGTCGCAAGTGGATCGCATCGTCGCTCAAGAGCTTCCTTGAACGGTGGTCGTCTGGGAAAATCGAGTTGTAGCCACCGCTTCACGACCGACGACGCCGGACGCCCCGGCGGGAGGCGAACCATGTCCAGCGACGCGAAATCCGAACCCCAGGACTTCGAGATCCATTACGACGGCCTCCGCGACGAGCAAGGTCTGATCCCGGCGTTCGGCCCGGTACGGCTCGACGACCAGGGACGAATCATCATGTCCGAGGAGGAACGCCGGGCGCGGATGGCGGCCGGGATCCGGGCCCTCAAGGCGATGAACCGTCTTCCCGACGACGACCCGCCGGGGATCGAGGAGGAGTTCATGCGCAACTACGACGAAAACCACCCTCATCGGCCCCAGTTCCGGGGGTACTACTGAGCATGGGCCGGTTCGTCTTGTTGGACAGCGGGCCCCTCGGTCTGGCCGTATGCCGGGACGGAACCAAGGGGCTGGCGGATTTCAACACGAGACTCGTCGAGTTGGAACTGGCGGGCGTGGCGATCCTGATCCCCGCCGTCATCGATTACGAACTGCGCCGAGAGTTGGTCCGAATCGGGGCCAAAACCAAGCTCCGTAAACTGGAAGGGTTGCAAGAACGCTTCTCGACCCTGCGCGTATCGGATGCGGCGTGGCTCCGCGCGGCGGAGTTCTGGGCGCTCACGCGACGCATGGGCGTCCCCACGGGTTCCGACGCCAGCCTGGACGCGGACGCCATCCTGGCCGGATGCGCGGTCACGGTGGGGAGGCCGGGCGACGTCGTGGTCGTCGCGTCCAGCAACGTCCGCCATCTGTCGCGGTTCCCCGGCGTCGACGCGCGGGAGTGGTCTTCCATCCAGGCGTAGCCCGGCGTTCCTTGATTCGGCCTTATAAGGGCGATCCACCACTCCGAGCCTGGAAACCAGGGGAAGGAGGACATCCTCGATGCCCATGTCGCGATTCCTCACCAACGCGATCGTCGCCTCCCTCGCCGTGGCGACGCCCGCCTTGCTCGTCGCCTTCGTCGTGTTCGATCAGGCGCGATCGACCCTTCCGAATCAAGCCGACGGCCACGGGGCGGTGGCCGCGGTCTTCCTCGCCTTGTTCGCGGTCTCGGTCGTCGCGAGCGTCGCGGCGACGGTCGGCCTGCGCAAGCGGATCTCGTTGGGGACCGCCGTGACCGCCTGGGTCGCGATCATCCCTTGCGCCTTGCTTCTGCTGTATTTTTTCTTCTCATTGCTCCGGTCGCTCTATTCCCTTCAGTGACCGTTGACGACTTGCCGAAAAGCCCCGATTCACCGCCCCGTCGCGAACGGGTCGGGGAGCCGCTTCCATAGCTCGCCGAGCCGGCGCAGGTGGCGGAGGTGGTCGTCGGGGCCCTCGCCTTCGAAGCCGAGGACGACGAACCGGCCTTTCGAGGCGCTTCGGGTCTGGCGCCAGCCGTCGCCCCAGTCGGTCGCGTCGGGCTCGGCGGCGATCCCGACGGTCGAAAGCAGGTCGTCGGCGGTCTCGGTGGTGCTGGCGTAGCCGGGGGGTACCTGGGCCGAGTGGCTGACGAGCATCGCCTTGCGGCCCGAGGCGGCCTCGCGGGCGAAGCGCCGGAAGCCGCTCATCAACTCGGCGCTGACGCGCCTCTCGGCCGGGTCGCCCTCGTAGCCGCAGTAGAGCGAATCGGCCAGGACGATCGCGTCGATCCGGTCGAACGCCGAGGGCTGCTTGAGGATCGCGCGGATGCCGCCGAACCCCGCGCTGAAGCTGCTGACGATCACCTTGCCCACGCGATAGGGTCCGCCCGGCCGCCGCTCCGCCACCGCTTCCGCGGTCTCGTCGAGAAGTCTGGGGAAAAGCGCGGGGTCGGAGAACGGCGAGGCGTAGGCCGCCGAGAGCCCCTTGCGGTTGAACGAGACCAGGACCGCGTTCCAGCCCGTCGCCGCCAGGGCCGGTTCGGTCGCGGTCGGGGCGCCGTGGAGGTGGAGGACGACGTCCACCGCGCCGTCGCGGGGCTTCCAGTCGGCCGGGATGAACAGGCGGGCGTCGGACGGCGGGTCGACGCGCGTCCCGGCCGGCGGGTCGGCCGTCAGGATCGCCAGCGCGGCGAGGATTGGGACGAGGGGCACGGCTCGGCCTCCGGTCATTCGTCGTAGAGGTCGCCCAGGCAGGAGTCGACGGCGTCGGGCACGAGCGGGTCCTCGGACGTCGCCGGGTCGTGGGCGTCGCCGTTGGCGGAGGGGGCGGCGAGCCGGGCGGGCTCGGGCTCGCCGTTCCCGGGCGGGGCGTCGCTCCAGAGCTTGTCGACGATGACGACGAACGCCGGCACGAGGATCGGCCGGACCAGGAAGGTGTCCAGCAGGACGCCCAGCCCCAGCGCGAAGCCCAGTTCCTTGAGCGAGGTCAGGGTGCCGGTGAGCATCGAGCCGAAGGTGCCGGCCATGATCAGGCCGCACGAGCTGATGATCCCGCCGGTGCGGGCCACCGCGCGCCGGGTCCCCTCGACGGCGCCGTGCTTGGCCTCCTCCTCGATGACGCGGGCCATCAGGAGGATGTTGTAGTCCTCGCCCACGGCCACCAGGATCACGAACAGGAAGAAGCCCACGGTCCATTCCAGCCCCCCCCAGGGCTCGGGCCCTTGGTGCAGGGACTTGAAGACCAACTCCGTCGCCCCCAGGGAGGCTAGGTAGCCCAGCACGACCGTGAAGATCAGGTACAGGCACGTCCCGGGGCGTCGGAGCAGGATCACGAGGATGACGTACACGCCGAGCGTCACCAGGACGTACATGCGGTGTTCGTCGGCGGTGGTGACGCGCATCAGGTCGTTGACCGCGGAGGTCGAGCCGGCCATGCCGATCGCCGCGGCGCCGTGCAGCGGCCCGTCGGGCATGGCGGCCGCGGCGAGCGCGTCCTCCACCGCGGCCAGGGCGTCGATGCTCGCCCTGGAGAACGGGTCGCTCCGGAAGACGACGTCGAAACGGGCGATGTGGTTGGCGGGCTCCCCATCGCGCGGCTTGACGCTGACGTAACGCCCGTCGGCCGCGGCGCGGAGGGCGCGGTCGGCGAGCTTCTGAAGGAAGTTCATCTCCGACTCGGGCTTGGGCGGCACGCCCAGCGGCTGGCTCAGCGAGCGGACCTCGGCGACGCCGGGGACCGACAGCAGCCTCCCGGTCACCTCGGCCGCCTTGGCGCGGCCCTCGTCGGAGCGGAAGTCGACGCCGGCGTGCTCGACGAGCGCGACGGTCGGGCTCAACTCCCCCACCGCGAAGTATCGCCGGATCACCGAGGCCCCGATCACGCTCGGCCGCGCGCGGTCGAGGTCCGCCAGTTGGTTGTAATTGGACGTCGTCCCCGCCCCGACCACCGCCAGCGGCAAAAGCGCCGAGAGGCAGACGACCAGGATCCAAACCGGATGGCGGACCACCAACGTCGCGACGGCGACCCAGAACCCCGACATCGGCGGCTCGTCCAGGTCCGCGTCCTTGCCGTCGCGCCCCGGCTCGTGATGAGGGGGACGGAACGGCCAGAAGACCGCCGGGCCCAGCTTCGCCAGCAACACCGGCGCCAGGGTCAGGGACGCGACCAGGGCGATCGCCAGGCTCAGCGCGATCGCCGGGCCGGTGTGGCGGATCTTGGCGAAGGTGGAGAAGATCAGCATCCCCAGCCCGATGATGACCGTCCCGGCGCTTGCGGCCAGCGCCCCGCCGACCTGGACGATCGCCTCGCGAAGCGCGTCCTTGCGGGAACGGCCGCGGGCCAGTTCCTCGCGGTAGCGGGCGATTAGAAACAGGCAGTAATCCGTCCCCGCGCCAAAGAGGAGCACGACCACGAAGACCCGGGTGATGCTGATGACCTGGAACGACATCCAGGGCGCGCCCAGACGGTCGCCCAGGTCGGTCGTGAAGGCCGATAGCGAGGCGATCGACTTCATCGACACCACCACCGAGAACGCGATCGCCACCAGCGGGACCATCGCCAGCAGCGGCGAACGGTAGACGATCAGCAGGATCGCGACCACCAGCAGGATCGTGGCCCTGGTGGTGTTCTCGATGCTCTCGTTGGCCCCGGTGTTCATGTCGTGGCCGACCACCGCCGAGCCCGTCACCGACCGCGAAAGACCCGCGGGGGGCGGGGGCTGGGCGTCGAGGAACGCCAAGATCATGTCGACGCCCACCCGCGTCTTGCGCGAAAGGTACGTCCCGTCCAGCGAGACGATCGACAGGACCGCCTGGCCGGGGCCGTCGTGCGCCTTACCGATCAACCGCGGGCCGATCACCGGCGTGCGGTGGGTGTCGATCTTCTTGACCCCGACCTCCGGGACCGACTCGCTCCACTTGTAAAGGTCGGCGGCCAGCCCTTCGACGTAGGCCAGGTCGTCGGGCGAAAGCGGGCCGTCCTCGCGCTCGAAGACGAGCACCGCCTGCGAGCTGGAGGCGTCGCGCGGGAAGCCCCGCTCCATCAGCTCCTGACCCACGACGCTCGGATAGTTCTTGGGAAAAAACCGGACGTCGTCGTCCTTCGTCACGTCCTCCCACCGCGGCGCGTACAGGAAGAGGAGGGAGATCGCGGAAATCCAGGACAGAAGGATGAGCCAGGATCGGCGCTGCACCAGGTCGGCGAGGAAGGGGAACATGGTCGAACCGGCGTCCTCATGGGGGGCCCGACGGGCGACTTCCACCCCGGGATCGCCGGCCGGGGGTTGGCCCGTCGATCCCAAGTCGTCCAGCGGCAATACGTTTGGTGTGATTCTACGACTCTCGCCGGTCGTCGTCCACCCGTCCCGGCGGGTCGGGGCCGCCCGCGGCCGAGGTCGGCGTCCCTGGAACCTTCATCGGCGGGAACCGCCGGCCGACTTCGCCGGGATCTTGCCGCGGGGGTTATGATCCTTTAGAAAATGCCGAGAGGGCCGATGAAGCGGCCCGGTCACGCGTCCTTGAGGAAACCTCACTTGTCCGCCCCATCGCCTCGCGAACTCACCACCCGCTGGAACGGCCGCCTGGCCCACTACACGTCGCATCGCAACGACGAGCATCTCGACGCGCTCTGTGAAGAGACCCTTCGCTTCGTCGGCATGCAGTTGGAGAACGACCTTTGTCGTTCGGACTACTGGTCGAGGGTTCCCCTGCATCGCCGCCTCGCCGTCCTGCTCTACCTGGTCGATCGGGGGGTCGTCGAGATGACGGCTCGCCGCGGTCGGCATCGGTTCACCGTCGCGGCCGGCGCCGACGAATGGGTCGCCCGCACCGCCGCGATGCGGCCCTTCGCCAGGGCCACGCTGGAGTTGATCGCCGCGATCCGCCACCACGCCGCCCGCGCCGCGCGCCCCCGCAACCAGGGTTGACCGCGACGCCTTGAGCCCGTGTCAAAACCCGGAGGCGTCGGCGACCGGCCGACGCCTCGCCGCGTTTCGAAGGCCGGCCGCTCCGTCGAAATCCCAATCCCGATCGGAAGATCAGGTATCCCGGAGACCCGGTGAAGGAAGAGTCAATCCACAGATTACCCAGATTAACACAGATTATTAAAACAATCTCTCCTGTTTAATCTGCGTGAATCTGGGTAATCTGTGGATCATCCTCTTCTCTCTACTTCTCCGTGTCCTCCGTGTCTCCGTGGTTCCGATTTCCCCGGACGCCGGGTTTTCGACGGAGTAAAAGCCAGGCTCAACGGAACCGAGGCGCCCGGTCCACCATCTTGAGGTAGCCGTCGAGGCCGTTCGACCGCGCCGCGATCGCCGGATCGCCGCCGAGCATCGCCCGGCGGCGGAGCAGGAAGGCCCGCCATCGCAACGCCCGGGGGACGCGGACCCGGCCGTCCCCCCGGAGCGCAAGGCCGACCATCTCGAAGCCGTCGCGGGCCGCTCCCACCCGCCAGCCCTTCAGCGGCTGGAGCTCGTAGCCCGATCGCGACAGCAGATCCTCGACGGCCGCCGTGAAACCGTCGGGCAGGCGGTCCTCATGCCACGAGAACGCCAGGTCGTCGCCGTAGCGGGTGTAGGCGGCCCCCGTCCGGCTCGCCAGGGATTGCAGGCGCTCGTCGAGTTGGAAGTTGACGAGGTTGCTCAAGCTCGGGCTGGTCGGCGCGCCCTGGGGCAGGCCGTCGCGGTAAACGCAGAGCCGCATCAGCACCCGAACCGCATCCCGCCCCCACCCTCGCGCCGCCAGCCAGCGCGCCACCCGACCGCCGCGGGTCGACTCGAAGAAGTCGCGCAGGTCGACCGTCGCGATCAGTCGACTCTCGGCGTGAGGCAGCGCGTGCGCGACCGTCGAGCCCCAGCGATGGAACGCCGTCGCCGAGGGATGGACGCTCCGGTCGTCGAGCCAGCCGCTTAAAAACCGGCGCTGAAGCTCCTTCAAGGCCGGCGACGGCGCCAGAATCCGGCGCTCGCGGCCGTCGGCCTTCGTCGCGACGAGCGGCCGATAATGATAGCGCGGGCCGATCCGGATCGCGTCGAGTTCGTCGACCGCGACGCCCAGGATGGCCGCGAGTTTTTCCCGATCCGCGACCTCGCCCTCGCCTCGACCCCAGGGGGGGAGCAGCCAGGCGAGGGGATGGCGAGGGGTCACGACGGCGCGCCCGTTCCCGCGGTCGAGGCCGAGGCCGGCGCGGCGCCGAAGAGGCGGTCGATCCCCGGCACGACCACGACGTTGCCCGACTTGGACGCCAGTTTGGCCAGCGTCTCCAACTCCTGAAGTCGAAGCAGCAGCGGGTTTTCCTGAACCAGCCTCGCCGTGTTGGCCCGCGCCCGCGCCGCGGCGACCTCGTGTCGGGCGGCGGCCAGGTCCGCCCTGCCCTTCAGATCGGCCTCGACTTCTTGAAGGAAGACCGCGCGCACCGTCCCCGGCAACGCCATGTCCTTCACCCCGACGCGGTTCAACTCCACCCCGTAGGCGAGCGCCCTGGGAGCGACCGCTTCCCGGAGGTTCGTGGAGAGCGCCTCGCGCTCCTTGAGCAGGTCTTCCAGCGTTCGGCCGGTGATGGCCTCGCGAAGCGTCAGCTGCAGGTCTTGATAAAGCTGGGAGCGGTAGTCGCCGACCTGGTGCCGCGCCGCCACCGGATCGACGACCCGAAACTGGGCGATCAGCGTGACCCGGACGCCGATCTTGTCGGCGGTCAAAATCTCCTGACCCTCGACGGTTTGGCTGACCTCGCGGACGTCCACCAGGTCGACCTTTCGGTCTTGCCACCGCCAGTATCGATAGCGGCCGGGGGACAGCGCGCCCGCGAACCGGCCGTCCTGGTAGAGCAGCCCGCGCTGGTATTCGCGGACGACCACCGTGTTGCGAAACACCTCGGGATCTCCTCTTCGGAGGGGACGAATCGGACGATGATGAAAACGAATCGGATGATGGCTGTCAGGAGACGGGCGCCGCGCGGATCGGCGAGGGCGGGACGGTCATTGACGCCGACCGGCCGAGGGGCCGAAGCCCCCGGGCGGCGGCCGGCGGGTATCCTGACCGTCGCAAGGCGATCGCTCCTCCGCGAACGACGGCGAAGCCGCTCCACCCGAGGGCGGCGGCATCGCGACGTCTCCTGACGACGTCCCCGTCGCGTCGCGCGCGACGCGACGGGGACAAAACGCTGGCCCCTACCGCGGTACGCCCGTCCCCAACGAGGGAAGCGCCGCATGGGCTTGAGTGGGGTCGATTGTCCAGTGTCTTGAACCGATGTCAAGGTACTGGTCGGCCGGCGGGTCGAAAACGTTCGGGTCGGGGTTCAGCCGGCGCCCGCCAGGGTGCCGCAGGCGGCCTGGATGTCCTTGCCGCCGGAGTAGCGGCGGACGATCGGCTGGCCGACGTGGCGCGTCAGGGCGTCGCGGAACGCTTGCAACTCCTCGGCCGTCGGCGGCTGGAAGCGGCCGGTGGGGTCCGTGACCTCGATCAAGTCGACGCGCACGGGGGTGTCGCCGATCAACGCGCCGAGGGCGCGGGCGTCCTCCTCGCCGACGTTCACGCCGGAAATGCAGACGTAGGCGAGCGTCACTCGCGTCCGCCGCGCCAGCGCGTGGCGACGCGCGGCGGCGACGACCTCCGCGACCGGCCACCGCGAGGCGACCGGGACCAACTCCGCGCGCTTGGCGTCGGTCGCCGCGCCCAGGCTGACGGCCAGGCGGTGGCGGTGGCCCTCGCGGGTGAAGCGGTCGATCTCCGGCACCAGGCCGACGGTGCTGATCGTGATCGCCTTGGCGGCCACGGAGCCGGCCGACGAGCAGCGCAGGAGTTCGGCGGCGGTCAGCACGTTGTCGTAGTTGAGGAACGGCTCGCCCATCCCCATGAAGACGGCGCCCGTCACCCGTCGCCCCTGGTCGCGGACGATCGCGCGGGCCTGGAGGAACTGATCGACGATCTCCCAGGTCTTCAAGTTCCGCCGTTTGGGCATCCTCGCCGTGGCGCAGAAGGCGCATCCCATCGCGCAGCCGATCTGCGACGACAGGCAGAGGCTCACCGCCCCCTCCTTGTGGAGCGGGATCAACACGGTCTCAAGCGCCAGGCCGTCGGCCGTCTTGAACCGAAGCTTCTGGAAGCCGTCGACCGGCGAGGCGACGCTCGCGTCGAGCGTCAGCCGAGGCAAGGCGCCGACGTCGCGGACCAGCCGCTTGGGGATTCGAGACTCGGCCGTCCAGCGCGCCGGGTCGAGGACGTCGTCCTTGAAGACCGTCGAGAGCAGCCGGCGGGCGACGCCGGCGTCGCAACCGCGCTTCGCCGCCCAGGCTTCCAGCGCGTCCGGCCGGACGTCCCTCGGATCCATCGCGGCGTCTCTCCCGGTCACTTCTTCGACGAGGGCTTCGCGGGGGTCGGAGCGGCGTCCTCGACGTCCTCGCCGTCGGTCTCGAACAGGTCGTCCGGGATCTCGTCGGCGAAGCCGGGCTTCCCCGCCTTGCGGCCCCTGGAGAAGAGTTTGGCGATCAGCGTCCCGCCGTGGAAGAGGCGGAGCATGGCGGGGGTCGGCAGGTTCTCGATGTGGCCGTACCACTCGGTGACCATCTTGGTGAAGGCGTGCATCTTCTCCAGTTGCTCGCAGGTGTACGCCTCCGCCTTCCCTCCCGCCTTCGCCTCGTCGATGCAATGCTCCAAGAGCGCGATCGTCGGGTCCATCTCGCGTCTTCGGCGTTCGGCCATGATGACCCGGAACGTCTCCATCACGTCCTTCAACGCCTCGAAGCGGTCGCGACGGTCGCCGATGATGTGGACCCGGCGCACCACCCCCCAGGTGATCAACTCCCGGAGGCTCGTCGAGACGTTCGACCGGCTCACGTCCAGGAGCGTGCTGATCTCCTCCGCGTCCAGGGCCGAGGGGGCGATGAACAACAGGGCGTGGACCTGGGCCATCGTCCGGTTGATGCCCCAGGCCTGGCCCATCTCGCCCCAGTGGAGTACGAACTTCTGCGCGGCCGGCGTCATTTCCATCAAGGTCACCGCTTCTTCGGGAGCGTCGGTTTCTACAGAAATTTTACGTCCTGCGAAACCTCCGAACAAGTCGAAGCGGTGGAATCCCTCGAAAAAATCGCGCCGGCGGTGACGGTCGTTCAGGGTTTCTTGGCTTCCGCGGGCTTGCGCTTCTGGAAGTCGAGCGAGGCGGAGTTGATGCAGTAGCGGATTCCGGTCTTGGTGGGCCCGTCGTTGAAGACGTGGCCCAGGTGGCCGCCGCATTTCTTGCAGAGGACCTCGGTGCGGGTCATGAAGAGGCTGTGATCGGCCTGCTCCTTGATCTCCCCGCCGTCGCCGATCGGCTTGTCGAAGCTGGGCCAGCCGCATTCGGAGTCGAACTTGGCGGCGGAGTCGAAGAGGGGCTCGCCGCAGCCGGCGCAGCGGTAGACGCCGGCCTCGCGGCTGTCCCAGTACTTGCCGGTGAAGGGGCGCTCGGTCCCTTTCTCGCGAAGGACGCGGTATTGCTCGGGCGTGAGCTTCGCGCGCCATTCCGCCTCGGTCTTGGGAAGGTCGGCCGCGGCGGCCTCGTCGTGGGTGGGCATGTTCGTCGTGGTCTCCGTGGTGGCGGCCTTGGGGGCGGCCTTCGCCGGCTGGTCGTCGCGGCGAAGCGCCGCGTGGGCCGCGAGGGACGTCGCCGCGACGATCGACGCGGCCAACAGCGCGGCGAGAAGCTTTCGGTCGTTCATGGAATCGGTCCTCCCAATCGTATTTTAGGCGCGGGGATGGAAGAGGGATCGGTAAAACCGCAGGAACCAGGCGACGAGCCGGCCGTCGCCGTAGGGGAAGAGGTGGGGGCGGAAGCCGCCCGCTCGGCGCGTGAAGAGGACCTGGGGGGCGACGAACTCGCGAAGGCCGAGCGCGCCGTGGGTTCGGCCGAAGCCGCTGGCCTTGAAGCCGCCGAACGGGGCCGCGGCCGAGGCGGCGGGGGTGACGGCCTCGTTGACGCAAACCATGCCGGCGGTCACCCGGCGGGCGACGTCGCGCGCGGCGCGGCGGTCGGCCCCCCAGACGCTCGCCGCCAGGGCCAGCCGGCTGGAATCGGCCGCGGCGACCGCCTCGTCGACGTCGGCGACGCCGCGGACGAGCACCACCGGGCCGAACGCGCCTTCGAGCGCGCGTTCCGATTCGACGGTTCGGGCCAGGAGGACGGTCGGCTCGTAAAACGACCCGTCGCCGTCGATCGGCCGGCCGCCGGCCATGACCTCGGCCCCGGCGGCGACGGCGGCCCGGATCATGGCGTCGAAGCCGTCGCGGGCGCGGGCGTCGATCATCGGGCCGACGTCCACCCTTGGCAGGCTCGGGTCGCCCACCGTCAGGCGGCCGGCGGCCTCGGCCAGGGCGCGCGCCCACGGCTCGGGGTCGCCGACGACCAGCGCCCGCTTGACCGCGATGCACGTCTGGCCGCAGCCGACGAACGCCCCCCAGAGCAGCGCCCGAACGGTCGCGGCCAACGGCGCGTCGGGCAGGATGATCGCCGGATCGTAGCCCGAGAGCTCGGCCACCGCGGGCGTTCCGCGCGCCGCCGCGGCCTGGAGCGCGTCGCGCCCCGTCGTCACGCCGCCGGTGAAGACCAGCTTGTCGACGCCGGCCTCCAGAAGCGCCGCGCCGACGTCCGGCCCTCCCCGCGCCACGCCGACCAGTCCGGCCGGGAACCCGGCCTCGTCGAGGCTCGCTTGCAGGCGTTCGCCGACGGCGACGGCCCGTTCCGACGGCTTCCAGACCACGCCGCAGCCGGCCGCCAGGGCCTGGGCGATCGGCGCGGCGTTGAGCGACAGCGGGTAGTTCCAGGTGCCGATCATCCCCACGACCCCCACGGGGGCCCAGCGCAGGCGGCCGGCGGTCAGTTGCAGCCACCACTGCCAGCCGGGGCCGATCCGCTCGTCGGCCAGGACCTTCCCCGCGCGCTTGACGGTCCAGCGGAGGGCGTCGAGGGTGGGGACGACCTCGCCGGCCATCGCCTCGGGCGCGGGCTTGCCGATCTCGTCGCGGATCGCGTCGGCCCAGGCGTCGGCGTCGCGGGCGAGGATCCGCCGCCAGCGGTCGATCGGCTTGCGGCGCTCGCGCCAGGGGAGCGCGGCCCAGGCTTTCCGGGCGCGTCCGGCTTCGGCGACGATCGCGGCGACGTCCTCCGGCGGCGTGGGGCGGACGCGGCCGACCTCGGCGCCGGTGGCGGGGTTGCGAGTGACGAGGTCGGACTCAAGAGCGGTCGCCATGCGGACTCCTCCGGCGCGACGGCCCAAGCGCCCCCGCGCGATGGCGAGCATAGCGGATCCCGCCGTCCGCGCCACGACGGATCGGCGAGCCGGCCGGTCACTCGGCCTTGTGGATCAACTCGGCGACGTCGTCCCAGAAGGTCTTCCAGGAGGCCCGCTCCGCTTCCGGGAGCTTGGCGAGGAAGTCGGGGTCGCGGATCGCGGCCAGCTCGGGATCCTCGCCCCAGTATCGCAGGCTTGCCGCGACCTTCGCCCGGTCCTCGGGTCGGCCCGAGGCGAGACGCTTCTCGCAGGATCCCATCTCGGCCCTCAGCCAGACGAGGGCCCGGCCGCGGAGCCTGGTCCTCTCGGCGGGGTCGGCGGGCGGGTCGATCCCCTGGCCGTCGGCGGCCTGGGCGGCGGCGCGGGCGGCGTTGCGGCGGGCCGATTCGCCACGCTCGCCGTCGAGCGTCGGGTCGGAGGCCAGGGCCTCCTCCCAAAGCCCGAAGGCGACGGGGAAGCGCCTCACGTCGTAGGCCCGCTGGGGGAGGACGAGCCGCTCGGCGTCGTCCCTGGGCGTCGCGCCGGCGATGACGTCCTTGAGCCGGGCGTTGACGGTCGCGAACCTGGGGTCGCCGAACCGGAACTCGCCGAACTCGCGATCGACCCGCGCGGCCTCCTCGCGGTGGCCGAGCCCGCGCTCGACCTGGACCAGGTGGAACAACCCGTTGTCGAGGACCGCCAGGGCGAAGGGGTCTTGAGGATCGAGTTCCAGCGCCTTTCGTTGAGCGGCGATCGTCTTGAGAAGCCGCTCGCGCGCCCCGGCGAATCCCGACGCCTGAAGGTCCGTCCCGGCCAGGTCGTCCAGGGACTCGACGAGCCGCGCCCCGTAAAGGGCCTCGTCGGGGTGTTCGCGGATCAAGCGGCCGTCGATTTCCACCGCCCGTTCGTAGGCCGTCCGAGCCTCCTCGATCCGCCCGTCGCCGCGGAGCAAGCCGCCGCGCGTTTGAAGCAGCGCCCAAAAGTTCGTCAGGAAGACGGTGTTGGTCGGGTTGTCACGGACGAACCGTTCATAGATTTCCGCGGCCCGCTCGTAGAACGTCAATGCCTCGGCTTGCCGTCCCAAGGCGCGGAGTCGGTCGGCGAGTTCGGCGTAGCTCCAGGCCAGACTCCCCTCGACCCCGCCACGCTCGCGATCCAGCCGCTCGAGGATTTCCACGACCCGCTTGTAGGCCGTCAAGCCTTCGTCGCGCCGGCCCGAGTTGAAAATCGCGTTGGCGAGGTTGGCCAGACACATCGCCAGCCGATTCCGATCCAGCGCGCCTTCCGGGTGGTCGCGGGCCAGCCGTTCGAGGATTTCCACGGCCCGCTCGTAGAACGGCCGGGCCTCGTCGTCGCGGCCCATCACGTGGAGTTGGGAGCCCAGCCCGTTATAACCCCAGGCCAGATCGCCGAGGAAGCCGGAGACCTCGGGATGGTCGCGGACCAGGCCCTCGTAGAGCTCCACCTCCCGGCGGTGGGCCGCCAGCGACTCGTCGTTGCGACCCACGTCGTAGGCCATGAAGGCGAGGTGGTACTGGCACTCGGCCAGGCGGGACCGGTACTCGACCGCGTCGGGACGCTCGCGGACCAGGCGCTCGAAGACGTCGACGGCCAGCCGAACGGACTGGACCGCGTCCTGGCGGTTGCCGATCTCGTAGTCCAACAGGGCGTGCTCGTCCGCCACGTTCCCGAGCTTGAGCAAGACTTCGGGGCGGGCGTCGTTCTCGGCCTGGAGGCGGTCGCGAAGCCGGCCGAGGAACGCCAACGGCTCCTTCAAGAGCGTCTTGCGGAGCGACTCCAACTTGGGATCGTTCTTCAACTCCCGGTTTTCGACGATCGCGTCCTTGAACCGCTTCACCGCGTCGATCGCCTGCGACTCGTTCCCCTCGGCCCGTTTCCGCTGGATGGCGAGGGCGTCGTTGCTTTCGGCCAGTTTCCGATTCCCCTCCGCCAGCCTGGCGTTGGCGTTGGTCAATTCGGCGTTCTTGGCGTCGAGCGCGCGCCGCGCGCCGGTCTGCACGGCCGAGACCGCGGCCAGGCCGACGATGGCGGCCAGCCCGGCCGCGGCCAACCCGGTGACCCCCGCGCGATGGCGGGTCAGCCAGCGGACCAGGCCCCGCGCCCGCGGCTCGGGATACGCCTCCACCCGCTCGTCGGCCAGCCAGCGGTCGACGTCGCCGGCGAGGGCCCTCGCCGAGGGGTAGCGCGCCTTCGGATCGGTCGCCATCGCCTTCAGGACGATCGCCTCCAGGGCCGGGTCGATCGCCGGGTCGACCGTCCGGGGAGGGCGGAGGGCGCCCTTCTCGACCGCTCGCAAGACCTCGTGGAGCGTCCCCTGGAACGGGGCCCTTCCGGTCAACAGATGGTGGAGCGTGGCGCCGAGGGAGTAAACGTCCGACCGCGGCCCGACCGCCGCCAGGTCGCCGCGGGCCTGCTCGGGGCTCATGTACGCCGGCGTCCCCATCGCCTGGCCGGGGAGCGTCGCCGAGGAGTCGGCGACCAGGGTCGGCGACAGGGTCTGCTCGACGGAGTCGGCCGGGGACGTCCCCAGCAGTTTGGCGGTCCCCCAATCGACCAGCAAGGTCTCGCCGTGCTTGCCGACGATCACGTTGGTCGGCTTCACGTCGCGATGCAGCACCCCCCGCGAATGGGCGTACTCGACGGCGTTGCAGACGTCGGTGAAGTTCTTCAAGAGGCGGCGGAAGGCCAGCGATCGGTCCAGCCTGGATTTCGGGCCCTTGTGGAACGCCTCGATCGCCTCGCGGAGCGAGTCGCCCTGGACCAGCCGCATGGCGTAATAAGGGCGGCCGTCCTCGTATCTCCCCAGGCCGTACACCGGCACGATTCCGGGATGCTCAAGACCGCCGGTGATCCGGGCCTCTAGGTGGAGCCGGCTTCGACTGTCCGGGTCGTCGGCCCGGTCCTCGTGGATCCGCTTGAGGGCGACCTCGCGGTCGAACTCCGAATCCAGCGCGACGTACACGGCCCCCAGCCCTCCCCTGGCGTGGGGCCGCAGGACCTGGAAGCGAGGGCCGCCCGACGCCGCGGCGGCGCCGTCGCCCGGCGGGCCGCCGATCGGTTCGGTCGCGGTCGCGACGTGATACGACCGGGTGGCGTCGGCCCGCGTCGACGCCGCGTCGACCCGCGCGAGCGCCGCGTCCAGGTCGGCGTCGGCCAGGGTGGAGAGCCGCGCGCGGGTCGCGTCGTCGATCGGGACCGTGGCCAGGGTTTCCGCGCCGTCGCCGCCGGCCGCGACGTGGAGTTCGATCAGCGATTCGATCACGCCCCGTCCGGCCTCGCCGAGACTCCCCAGGGCGACCAGATGCTCGCCGATCGGCCGGTCCCTGTCGGCCGCCCAGGCTCGAAACGCGGCGACCAACTGGTCCTGGCGGACGAGGCCGGTCCGTAGGGCGAGCAGGCCGAACAGAAGAGGACGATCGGCGGACCCGGACATCTCGCCTCCTGCTTAAACGAAGAAGGGAGCCGTCGCGCGCTGTCGCGACTCAAGATATCCAAACGCAAACTTCGATGCCAGAGTGCTTGTAAGGAAAAATGCAAGCCAAACCGCGCCTTGTCATTCCGACGACGGTGCCGCGACGGGCCCCGACGCGCTCCCGACGTCCGCCTCGCGATTTCAAGCCGATCGCCGCGGCCGGCGCGGGATTTTCGACGATTCGGGCGGAATCCTGAAATCCCGCGTCTCCACCCCGCGATCATACGGGTTGGATCGTCGCTCCTTCTCAATTCGGACGTTTGAACGCCGGCTCGCCCCCCGTCCCGCGATCATCCGTCGCGCGGGCGACGGCTCGGGGATTCCCACCCCGATCGGTCGGCCGCGATCGGGCGGCGGACCTCGAAAACCAATCGCGTCCGCGACGATCGAAGCCGACGAAACGACGCAAACACGTTTTGCCGCATCTGCTTACGTCATTGGCTTCGTATGCGGGTCGAGCGAACGGAGCCATTCCCGCGGCGCGCCCGCTCGACTCCGGCGAACCTCGACACGGTTCGGGTGGTAGACTGGTCCCGACCGTCGTCCCGATCCGTTTCCGTCCGAGGCCCTCGTCGTGAGCGCGACATCGAACGAGCGCGTGTTGGTCGTCCCCGCCGCCGAACTCGACCGGCTGGGGCGGTTCCAGGGGTTCCACGCCGAGGCCGACCGCTACCTTGCGGTCCTGCTGCGACCCGAGAACACTTCGTTTCGGCCGCGATCGGAGGTCGAGGACGACCCGAGCCTCAAACAGATCATCGCCTACGTCGTCATCCGGTCGCGAGGGGCCGTCTTCCGCTACACCCGCGGCGGCTCGCGGGGCGAGGCCCGGCTGCGCCGGCTGATGTCGCTGGGCGTCGGCGGCCACGTCGACGAGGCCGACGCCGACGGGCGGCGCGGGTTCGAGGCTTACGACGCCGCCATGCGCCGCGAACTGGCCGAGGAGGTCGAGATCCGAAGCCCCGGCGTCCTGACGCTGGCGGGGCTCATCAACGACGACGCGACCCCGGTGGGGAAGGTCCACCTGGGGGTCGTCCACCTCTACGACCTCGACGAGCCGGCGGTCTCCCCGCGCGAGCGCGGTCTGGCCGACGCCGGGTTCACGCCGATCGCCGGATTGGCGGCCGACCGCGAGCGGTTCGAGACCTGGTCGCGGTTCTGCATCGACGCGCTACTGTCGGGCCGTTGATCCGCCTTGCGGCGAGGCGAGGGCCCGGGGGGAGGGACTCGGGGCTTGCGGCGAGGCGAGGGCCTGGGCGCTGGGGGTCGGCTGGCGGGCGTCGAGCCACTTGATGATGGCGGGGAAGATCTCGACCGGGGCGTGCTTGCTCCAGACCAGGTCGCAGTGGCCGTAGCGGCCCAGGCTCCCCTGCCCCTCGCCGAAGATCAACAGGGTCTTGTCCGGGCTTCCCAGCCGGTCGAACGTCAACCGGGTGGAGGGGACGTCGGAGATCAGGTCGGACTCGCCGGCGACCATCAGCGTGGGGGTGAGCACCTCCGGCAGATGGTCGGCGTAGTCGATCCGGTCGTCGGCCGACAGCAGGTGGCCGCGCCGCAGGTACGGCGCGAACTGCCGCAGCGCCGAGGGCCCCGGGTCCTCAAGCGTGTAGCCGTAGAACCGCGCCACCGTCCCCGGCTCGACGTTCTCCGCGGTGTAATAGAAGCGGTCGATCAAGTCCATGCCCGGCATCCGGACGTAGGTCAACGGCCGACCCATCCTGCCGGCGCTGGCGGCGAGCTGCAAGAAGCGGATGCCGGCGTTCGCCAGGAGCATGTGCGTCTGCGGCGTCTTCGCCTGGATGATCGTGCTCCCCATGCCGACGAAGTTGGCGATCCGGTCGGTCTCCGCGCCGAACTCCTGGAAGGGGAACATGATCATCCCGCCCAGGCTGTGCCCCACCCAGTTGACCTGGCGGCGGCCGGTCTGGCGTTCGACATGGCCGAGGATGGCGGGCATGTCGTAACGGACCACGTCGTCCAGCGTCCAGGTCGACTCCCCGCGCTCGCGGAAGGGGGTCTCGCGGAGGAAGCGGTTGATCCGGTCGTGCGAGGCGGGTTTGGAGCTTTCGCCCGAGGCCCGCAGATCGAAGAGGAAGACCTCGTAACCGTGCGCCGCCAGTTGGGACGGCAGATGGCTCTTGGTGATGGTCCAGAAGGTGGCGTTGAGCCCCAGGCCGTGACAGAGGATGACGGGGTACTTGTTGGGGTCGGGCCGCTTGGGACGGTAGCGGCGCACTCCCAGCCGCCACCCGTCCTCGGTGTGGGCGTACTCGTCGGTGCAAGGGCGCAGGTCCGGATCGAGGGCGTTGCGGCGCATGGCGGCGCACCCGGAGAGACCGGATAAGCCGAGGCCCAACGCCGCGGCCGCCCATTCCCTGCGCGACAATCGGTGCATGCGTTTCGGAGCCCTTCCGACGACGACCGGATCGCGATCCTCCCTGACCGCGCGGGGATTCTATACCAGCCCCGCGGAAGTGGGAACGTGGGATTGTCGAGACGCCCGGCCTCGTCGGGCGAGGAAGGCCCCCCCGACGTCGATCCCATAATCCATCGCGACGGGTGGACTTCCGACTTGAAGGCGACCTTCCGGCGTCGCATGATCGGAGGCGACCCGGCGCGGGTTCCGGGAGTGGCGGCGAAGACCGCGTCGAGTCCGACGCGCGAGAGGAGCGAACCCAGTCATGCCATCGGGAATTCTCGGGGTGCTCGTGGTCGTCGTCGTGGTCGTCCTGGCCGCTTTGGGTTGGATCGTCGCGGCGTACAACGGCCTGGTCGCGCTTCGCAACCGCTACAAGACGGCCTACAGCCAGATCGACGTCCAGCTCAAGCGACGGCACGACCTGATCCCGAACCTGGTCGAAACGGCCAAGGGCTACCTCAACCACGAGCGCGAGACGCTGGAGGCGGTGGTCCAGGCGCGGACCCAGGCGGTGGCCGCGAGTCGAACCGCCGCCGCGAACCCCGGCGACCCGGCGTCGATGGCCGGGCTCGCCGCGGCCGAGACCCAGCTCGGCGGAGTCCTGGGCCGGCTGTTCGCCCTCGCCGAGGCGTACCCGGACCTGAAGGCGAATCAGAACATGATGGCGCTTCAGACGGAGTTGGGCAAGACCGAGGACCAGATCGCCGCGTCCCGCCGGACCTTCAACGACGACGTCCAGCGGTACAACACCGCCCGCGAGAGCTTCCCGACGAACCTCGTCGCCGGCGCGACGGGCTTCGCCCCGGCCCAGCTTTTCGAACTGGGATCCGAGAAGGAGCGCGAGTCGCCCGCCGTCTCGTTCTAACCGGGCTTGCACGCTCGGCCCCGGATCCCTATGATGCCTCCATCGGGTCGAAACGACCCCCGATCCATTCGTTTGGGGAATGGTGTAACGGTAGCACGACTGACTCTGGATCAGTTAGTCTAGGTTCGAATCCTAGTTCCCCAGCTCGCCTAAAGACCCACAAGCCGAGTAGTTGCAAGGAGACGGCCGCTTGGCCGTCTCTTTTTTCGTGCCGGTCGGCACGCAAGGAGACGCGCCGGGGAACGGGGTGAACGTCCTCGGCGCGACCGCCGGTCTTGATTTCGGAACGCGAGGCGATCGCCGGGCTCACTTGATGAACAACATCTCCTGATACGTCGGCAACGGCCAGAGGTCGCTGGCGACCAGGGTTTCGAGCTTGTCGCCGACGGCCCGAAGGTCGTTCATGGCCGGGACCACCACGTCGCGCGAGTGTCGGGCGTGGGCCATGTCGTCGTCGTCGTCCCAGGCGGCCATGATCTCCGCGAGTACGTCGTGGTTCGCTTGTAGCTCCTCGATCGCGGCGACCAACTCGTCGAGAAGGCGAAGCTGGAGCTTGGGGGGGGAGACCCCCGCGGCTTTCAGCTTGGCGACCGAATCGGCCACCTCGGCCTGGTAGCGGAGGGCGGCCGGCAGGATCGAGCGGGCGGCCAGTTGAAGCATCGACTGGGCCTCGATGGCGATGGTCTTCCAGTAGCTCTCCAGGAAGATCTCGTAGCGCGAGCGCAGCTCGCGCTCGTTGAAGACGCGATACTTGCCGAACAGCTCGATCGACTTGGGAGTGACGAAGTCGGCGAGGCTGTCGACGGTCGTCCGACGGTTGGGCAGCCCCCGGCGCTCGGCCTCGGCGTGCCAGGCCTCGCTGTAGTTGTCGCCGCTGAAGACGACGTGGCGCGACTCCTTGACGACCTTCTGAAGCAACGACTGCACCTCCCGGTCGACGTCCCCGCCGTTGGCGACCACGCGCTCCAGCTCGGTGGCCAGGTAGTCCAGGCTCTCGGCGACGATCGTGTTCAGGACCACGATGGGCCCGGAGATCGATTGGGCCGAGCCGCAGGCCCGGAACTCGAACTTGTTGCCCGTGAAGGCGAATGGGCTGGTGCGGTTGCGATCGCCCGGGTCGCGCCGGAACACCGGCAAGACCGACGCGCCGATCGTCAACTGCCCCCCCTTCTTGGCGCTGGTGACCGTCCCTTTCTCGATCTGGTCGACGAGGTCCTCCAGCATGTCGCCGAGGAAGATCGAGATGATCGCCGGCGGGGCCTCGTTGGCGCCGAGGCGATGGTCGTTGCCGGCGTGGGCCACGGCCACCCGCAGGAGGTCGCCGTGGCGGGCGACGGCGCGGATCACCGCGACCAGGAAGACCAGGAACTGGCCGTTGGCGTGGGGGGTGTCGCCGGGGCTCAGGAGGTTGTTCCCCTGGTCGTCGCACATCGACCAGTTGACGTGCTTGCCCGAGCCGTTGACCCCGGCGAACGGCTTCTCGTGCAAAAGCGCGTGCAGCCCGTAGCGGTCGGCGACCCGTTTGAGCGTCTCCATGATGACCATGTTGTGGTCGGTGGCGACGTTGGCCTGCTCGAACAAGGGCGCGATCTCGTACTGCGACGGCGACACCTCGTTGTGGCGGGTCTTGACCGGCACGCCCATCTTGTACAGTTCGTTCTCGGTCTCCAGCATGCAGGCAAGGACGCGCTCGGGGATGGAGCCGAAGTAGTGGTCGTCCATCTCCTGGGTCTTGGCGGGCCGGGCGCCGAAGAGGGTGCGTCCGGTGTTCAGGAGGTCGGGGCGGGCGTAGTAGAAGTTCTTGTCGATCAGGAAGTATTCCTGCTCCGGCCCGGCGGTGGCGCCGACGCGGGCGGCCGTCGAGCCGAAGAGCCTGAGGACGCGGACGGCCTGGGCGGACAGCGCGTCGAGCGAGCGCAGAAGCGGCGTCTTCTTGTCGAGGGCCTCCCCTTTCCACGAGCAGAAGACGGTGGGGATGCAGAGGATGGTGCCGTTGGGGTTGTCGAGGATGAAGGCGGGGCTGGTCGGATCCCAGGCGGTGTAGCCGCGGGCCTCGA
>CALCIB010000099.1 GCA_937907525.1 uncultured Planctomycetales bacterium
CTCATCTGACGCCTTCGGCGTCTGTCTTCCCCCGCGAGGGGGGAAGACCGTGATGATCGTCATTCGCATACTTATGGGATGGACTTTTATTCCGCCGGGAAGCCGGCGGCGGTCAGGGCGCGGGCCACCTCGGCGCGGTCGACCGCGGGGTCGTGGGAGACCGTGACCGTCTTGCCGGGGATGTCGAAGCGGGCCTCCCCCACGCCGGGGAGCTTCGCCAGCGCCGCCTTCGCCGAGCCGGCGCAGCCCTCGCACGCGATCCCCTGGATCTTCAGCGTCGTCTCCGTCCGGGACATGGCGCCCTCCCCTCATGTTTCTATTTCAGGAACCGCGACAGCACGGCCTGGACCTCGGCCAAGAGTTCCTCCTGAGTCATGGGCCTGGCGCGGTCGTGGCCGCCGCCGGAGCAGTGTCCCAGGACGCAGCGCTCCAGATGCCGCGACAGCAATTCCATCCCCAGGGCGTCCAGCGCCGAGCGCGCCGCGGCGATCTGGTTGAGGACGTCCACGCAGTAGCGGTCCTCCTCCAGCATTCGTTGCACGCCGGCCACCTGGCCGGCGATCCGGTTCGCCCTCGCCTTGATCTTCCTGGCCCGATCGTCCACTTCGGCCGCCTCCTTACGAGGATCATATACCCGGCGGGGGTATCGGTCAAGCGGCCGGCCCGTCACCGCGGCGGCGCGGCGGACAGCTCCAGGACGGCCAGGTCCAGGGGCTTGCCGGCGGCCGATTTGGCGAAGGTCAGCACGACCTCCTTGACGTGGGAGAGTCCCGGCGCGGCGGGGAGTTGGATCGCGATCGCGCCGGAGTCGCCGCGGGGAAGGTCGATGGCGATCTCGGTCGGGATGACGTGGGGGCCGGAGTTGGTCGCGGTCTTGACCGGTTTGAGGGCGATCGTGACGGATACGGGGTCGGACTTGAGGCGGGATCGGAGCGTCAACACGGTCCCGGACAGGTCGACGCCCGCGTCGTCCCTGGCGACGAACGCGACGCCGGGCTCGGCGATCCGGGGGCTTCGAACGAAGAGCGCCGGGCCGTCGCGTCCGGACTCGATCGGGCGGTCCTTGGCGTCCCAGGCGAAGGCCGAGGCGGCGTCGGAGAGCAGGTCGGCGCCGGCGCCGTCGGGGAAGAGCGCGTCCAGTCGTCCGGCCATGCCCTTCGATTCCAGGTAGATTTTCATGTGGTCCGACGCCGTGCCGAGCAGGCCCAGGACCAGCGAGAAGGTGTGGGCCGAGGTCTGGAAGGTGATGGGCTGGCGGCGGGTGGCGTCGAAGCCCTCCCAGGGGCCGTGGTCGGTCATGAGGGAGGAGACGTCCGGCCAGTTGGCGGCGAGGAACGCCTCGACGGCCGCGGGCGCGACGGAGTAGGCGGGGCCCAGGGTGTAGAGCGAGGGGGCGTCGGTGATTCGAGGCTCCGGGGAGACGGTGATCTCGGGGATGCCGATCGAGCCGGTGTATTGCGTCCCTCGGCCGCTGTACGCCTCGGATAGGAAGCCGGGGAGCTTGTGCCGGGTGGAGTAGTCGATCTCGACGGCGACGAAGTCGCTCAGCAGCCGACGCCAGCTCGGGCGGTCGAGTTCGGTCATGGCCAGCTCGAAGCCGAGGCCCTGGAACGCCGATCCCTCCCACGGGGCCAGGACGCGGAGGGTCCGGCCGTCGGCCGTCGCGTAGGGGCGGAGCTTGAAGCCGAGGTTGGCGACGGCGTCGATCGGCGCGCCGAAGCGCGCGACGACGAACGCGGCGGGGCCGCGGAGTTCGTTGACGAGGTAGTCGACGTGGCCGTCGACCCACTTCCCCTCCAGGTCGCGCCAGCCGAAGAGGCGGTTCCTGGTGGCGTCGCGGCCGAAGTAGAACATCCCCGCGGCCGGGTCGTGGAGCCGGGCGTAGCCGTCGCGCTGGGCTTCCAGGAAGCGTTCCAGTTCGTCGCGGATCGCGACGGCCGCGGGGTCGTCCTTGACCGCCGGCCGCGACAGCGCGCCGATGCAGCGGGCCAGCGACGAGGAGAGGTTGGCGTTGTCGACGAAGACGACCATCACGACCCGGCGGTCGAGGACGTCCATGATCTTCCGCCTGGCGTCGTTGTCGGCGAACGGCTCCAGCGGGCCGTCGAAGTGTTCCCAGCCGTAAGACGCGGAGCGGACGATCTCGGCCTCGCGGCCGTCCTCGCGGGGCTTGATCCAGTCCCGCGCGGCGAGCGCCTTCCAAACGGCCTCGGCCTTGGGCGCGCCCAGCGCGTCGGCGAGCATGTCGAGTTCGACGTCGGACGCCAGCGGCCCCAGCCGCTCGCCGGTGGCGAGGTCCAGGAAGTTGCCGAGCAGGCCGTCGGCCGCGAGCGTCGGGTCGGCCTGGTCCTTCAGCAGGCTCCGCGTCTGTTGCGATAGTCGCGCCAGGGCGTCCTTACGACTGAGAAACGGCGTCTCGCAAAGCCCGGCGGCGACGTTGGCGAGGATCTCCATCCCCTGTCCGATCGCCGTGAGCTGGGTGAACGACCGCAGGAAAAGCCCCTTTTCGGGGTCCTGGTTCCAGCCCTCCACCGGGTAGCCCGACTCGGCGTCGAAGATCCGGACGTCCGGGCCGAGGTATCGCAGGGCGTTCGCCAGAAGCGCGCGGGCGTGGGGGCGGTCGGCCGGGACGGTGGGGAACCGGAACCCCGGATCGACCGTCGGCGGCTCGCCCGCCGCCGCGGGCGCCGCCAGGGCGAGGGACAGGCCGCACAGCCATTTCAGATGCGTAATCATGATCCGATCCTTGGGGGCGAGTCGAACTGACCGATGACGAGCGTCCTTCTCCCCTTGAGGGAGAAGGTGGCCGAAGGCCGGATGAGGGGTGGCGGGACCGGAAGCCGCCGGAACCGAAACCGTCGTCAAACGGGGCCTTTGCCGAGATCCGACGCCGGTCGACCCCTCATCCGGCCCTTCGGGCCACCTTCTCCCTCAAGGGGAGAAGGGATTTTTTAATAAGAATCCGATTTCGCGAACGGGCCGCCGGAGACGTCGCGGGCGACCGTCGCGTCGCCCAACTCCTCGGCGACGACGGCGGGGGCGGCCTCGACGCGGCCGGCGGCGAGTTTCAGGCCGAGGACCGATTCCAGGGCCTGGCGGAGCATCCAGCCGGCCGCGCCGGTGTATCCGTTCCAGATCATACGGCCGGGGTCGAAGGTCGTCACCATGTCGGCCGCCTGCTTGTTGGGCTGGCCGCCGTAGGTCTCGATCTCGCCGGGGACCGCGTGATAAACCGCGGCGATCTTCCTCCAGAGCCGCCAGGCGGTCTCGGCGTACTGGCGCGCGGCCTCGGCGTCGCCCCGCTCGCGGGCGCGATCGGATAGGATCCGCGCGGCGCCGACGAGCCACTGGACGCCGTGGCAGTACATGCCGTTCTCGCGGACCCCCTCGGGATACCAACTGCTCCGACCCAGGTAAGGATGGGTGTCCTCGCGCAAGGGGGGCGTCCCCAGCTTGATCGTGGTCGGCTGCTCCAACTCGGCGAGGGCCGTTTCGAAGACGATCCGCTCGCGCTCGGGGTCGATCCCCGCCATGACGGCCCAGGCGGCGGTGAGGGCGTCGATCTCCCAGACGCCGCTCCCCTTCACGCCGATCTCCGAGCCGTCGTCGTGGATCGCCCGCAAGTAGCGGTCGCCCCGCCAGGTCTTCTGGATCGCGGCGTTGAGCCCGGTCAGGCGTCCGGCGTAACGCAAGCCCCTAACGACGCCGTCGCGAGTCTCCACGACGGGGATGAACCGCTGAAGGATGTACGAGAGGAACAGCGCCAGCCAGACGCTTTCCCCCCTCCCCTGGGAGCCGATCTCGTCCAACCCGTCGTTCCAGTCGCCGGTGCCGATCAGGGGGAGGCCGTGGGCGCCCATCTTCTCGTCCAGGACCAGGTCGATCGCCTTCAGGCAGTGGCGGTAGACCGTGTCCGACCGGGTCGACCGGATCGGGTCGAACCCCATGCCGTGCTTGCCCCAGGGCAAGGGTTCGAACGGCTGCTCCGATTCCAGGTAGGGCGTCCGCTCGTCCAGGATCGTTTCATCTCCGGCGGCCGCCAGGTACTCGACGACCGCCCAGGCCAGCCAGAGTAGGTTGTCCGAGGCGTGCGACCGGCCCACGAACCCCGTCCGGCCGTCCTGGAGCCGGTGGAACCAGTGGACGACGTCGCCTTTCAAGAACTGTTGCGAGGCGTGCAGGATGATCTGCCGTCGCGCGATCGCCGGATCGACCCACAAAAGGCCGATCGAGTCCTGCAACTGGTCGCGGAAGCCGAACGCGCCGCTGGCCTGGTAGAACCCCCGCCGCGACCAGATCCGCTCGGCGAGCGCCTGATATTTGAGCCAGTCGACGTAGGCGTCGAACTCGGGCGCTGCGGTCTCGACGCGAACGGTCCCGATCAGGTCGCGCCACCATTTCCGGGTCCGATCCAGCGCCTCCTCGGCGTCGGCGACGTCCTGGTACTTGCGGATGACGGCCTCGGCGGTTCGGCGGTCGTCGGCCTGGCCGAGCAAGACGACCGTCGTGTACGACCCGCCCGCCGGGACGTGGATCGTCGACAGCATCGCGGCGACGGGCCTGTCGTCCAGGGTCGCGGCGGCGTCGGGCTCGCCCAGATCGACGAGGTGGGGCCGGTCGATGAGCCGAAGGCGGCCGAGGAACCGCCCGCGCCTGGTCTCGAACCGCTCGACCTGGTCCGCCGTCGCGACGAAAGCCGGGCCGCTCCGAAATATGTTGCGGGGGTTTTCGAAGAAGATCGCGTTCAGGGTCGCGTCGACGCGGACGGAAAGGGCGCCCGAGAACTCGGGCCGGCCGGCCAGGACCATCTGGAAGTAGGGCGCGATCCGCAGCCGGCGGTCCCGGTCCCCCCGGTTCCGGATCGTCAGCAGGTAGACGCCGACGGGGTCGTCGGGCGGGACGAAGACGGTCAACTCGGTCTCGATCGTTCCCTTTTTCATGCGGAAGACGGCGGTCCCGTCGACGCCGAACTCCGATTCCGTCGCCGCGTCGGGGTCGCCCAGCGGCTGGAAGGTCGGCGAGAACCACTCGCCGGAGGCCGGGTCGTGAAGGTAGACCGCCTCCGACGGGACCTCCTTCGTCACGATGTCGGACCAGTCGGGCGTGAGCCGGTTCTGCTGGGCGTTGACGCTCGCCGACGTATGCAATCCCCGATTCGTCACCACCACGACGTGCCCGAGCGCGTTGGACATCGTATGGTCGAACGGTCGGGGCGTGTACGGCGTGCGGACCAGCAATTTCGCGCCGTCGTCGATGAACTCGCAATACGGCGACGGCGTCCCCGCGGGGATCTCGCCGTGGCCGATGCGATGGATCGGCTTGCGGTCGCGGGTCGTCGGGACCGACCCGGCGCCGGGCGTCCCCAGGTGCCTGGCGATCAAGGCGGCGGCCGTCGCCTTGTCGGTCGTCGCGCCGACGAGGAATCGAACCGTCGCCGTCGAAAGCGGCGGGACGGTGACGCCGACGAGCAGGGCGGCGATCGGGTCCAGCGTCGGGTGCGCCGCCTCGTCGCGCGCGGGCGTGAAGTTCAGGGTTTCCAACACCCGCGGCGAGGCCAGCGAACGGGCCCGGCCGATGAAGTCCATGCGCGACGTAAGGAACCCCTCGGGCTTCGCGTCGACGGCCAGGAAGCCCATCGCCCTGGCGTGCTTGTCCCAGGCGAGCACGGCGCGCAACGCATCGACGTATTCCATCTCGGCGAACAGCCGGTTGTACTGCGTGTGGTTGCGGTCGGCCTCGGCGGCGTTCAGGACCCATTCCAGGTAGGGGACGACGTGGACCGCGCGGGGCGCCGCCGTCGGGTTGTCGACGGTCAGCGTCCACAACTCGACCGGATCGCCGTCGGCAGGAAGGGCGACCTCCAACATGGCGCGACCGTCATCGAGCGGGTGGGAGGCGATCAGGGAGTCGCCGCGCGTCGTCCACTCGGCCCTCCCCAGGGCTTCTCCGAGCGGGTTGCCGGCGAGGACGTGGTATTCGCCGTAACCTTCCTCGCCCTCCCGCGGCGCGTGCTCGCCGCCGTCTTCCATCAAGAAGACCGCCCGCCCCGCCGGGTCGATCAGGTCGTAAGACCGACGACTCACGTCCAGCCCCGTCGTCGTCCGCGCGACGACCGCGCCGTCGTCGCGGATCGTCAATTCATAGGATGCGTTGCGCAGGGTCAGCGCCGGAGGGACCTTCTCGCCAAAACGTCCCTTCACGAATCGCGCGATCGAACAGACGACCGCCAGCGCGAGCGACGCCGCGAGGAACCACGCCATCCGCTCGTCGGCTGAGAGCCCCGCCAGGACGGGGCCGAGCCCTTCCGACCCGGCGGTCAGGCGTTCCGAGGCGCTCCACGCCCTGTCCCAGTCGGCGCCGCGAGGGATGTAGAACGGCAAGAGGAGCGGGGCCCAGGTGGCGAACCGCTTGACCGCCTCCGGAATGCAACGCGCCGTCGCCGACGGCGCCAGATACCGCGCCAGCCGACGCTCCCCGGCGTCCACGCCCAGGAAGCTCAGGTTGACCAGCGTCGCCACCCGAAGGCCCATGTGATCGATCCAGATCAAGACCCGGACGACGTCGTAGGCGAGCAAATATACGAACATCTGTAACGACCACGACCGGAACGCCTCGGGCGAGGTCGTCAGATACTCGAACGTCGCGGCGACGGTGCGGATCGCGCCGTCCTGGTTGTACCAGGTCGGCTCGCCCATCGGCCGCAGGAACGAATTGATGATCGGCGACATCCAGAGGCCCCACCGGGCGACGTGGATGGAGTTCTCCCCGAGACTCCGCAGCCCCTCGGCGGAGAACATCGCCCGGATCGGCGCCGTCTGACGCTCGAAGCCGGCGGCCATGAACGTCCGGTTGAGCGCGAACAGCCAGGCGGCCGTCGACCACGTCAAGGCCCCCGCGAGCGCCTCCAGGAACAGCAGGTCGGCCCCGCCTTGGCTCGCCCCCAATCGCATGAAGCCCCACTTACTCACCAACGGGTAGATCTCGAACGGATGCGACTCCCTGCCGACCGTCGTGTACAGCCGGAACTTCTCGACCACGATCGCCAGTTGCGCGACGTCCAGGTAGAACCCCAACGCCGCGCCGATCAGGCCGCCGAGGACCACCCGCGCGCCGTAGAACCGCGGGGCCTGGACGTCGCCCCCGCCCAGCGACCGACGAACGGCGTCGCGGACGAGGTCCACCCCGGCGAACGTCAAGGCCCCGATCAGGAAGCCCAGCGCGGCGCGATCCGCGATCGTCGCGCGCTGCCAGTCCCCGAGAAGGCCGAACGCCAGGCCCGCGCCGCCGACCGCGCCACGGGCGAAAAGCCAGGGATCGCGATAGCTCCGCCATAACCGTTCGAAGAAGGGGGGCGAGCCGTCGAAGGTCTCGAACGCCGTCTTAGCCATCGGGAACGCCAGCACCCCCAGAAGCGCCGCGCAGGGAATGGGGGCGCGTTCGAACACGTCGCGAAACGTCGCCGAGGCGTCAAGCGACGCGATCGCGTACAGGATCGTCATGAAGACGCCGCTGTAGATCATTCCCTTCTTCGCGCCCTGAAGCGGGATCGACCGCAAGCCCGCGGCCGACGGCCCCCGGCCGGCGAGGGCGTCGAGCGCCAGGCCGGTGACGATGTACGCCTCGGCCCACAACCCGGCCTGCGAGCCGATCGTCGCCAGCAGCACGATCGGGAAGCGAACCGCGGGCGACCAGTCGGCCAGGCTCGCGCCGGAACCCAAGGACGCGATCCAGGGCCCGGCCGTCGCGGCCGACGCCGCGGCCAGCATCGCCACGAACCCCGCCGCCGACCGCGTCCGCCGCCCCGAAACCCAGCCGTGGCCCTCGACCAAAAGCACGTTGAAGACGAACACGACGGCGGTTCGCGAGAGATAGCCGACGACCGCGCGATCGCCCGCCAAACCGTCGAGCAGCCCGCCGGGCTCCAGCAACGTCAGCCCGCCGGCGACGAACGGCGTCCCGAAGATCAACGCCGCGCCCGCCGCGCCCAGGCCCGCGCCGGACGTCGCCAGCCGGACGACATGGGCCAGAAGATAGACCAGGAGCGTCGCCGACGCGCCGGCGCGGCTCAGGTGCGAGAGTCCCCACCAGTCGCCCGGCGGCTGAAGCAGCGGGACCGTCGAGGCGGCCGCCGCCAGGAACCCCGCGACGACCGCGTGCCGGAACGCCTCCCGCGGTCCCGGCAAGCGCTCGGCGATCGTCAAGGACCACCACGAGGCGACCGCCGCGCCCCCCAGCGCGATCCACGCCGGTCGCCAGCCGAGCGCCAGGGCGTCCATCCCGCCGGCGGCGTGGACCTCGGCGACCAGCCAGGCCGAGGCCGCCCAGCCGACGCCGAGCAGGACGTCGCCGGCGAACCCTCGCCACCGCGGGACGCGCGTCCCCCGACCCGCCGCGGCGATCAACGCCGCCAGGAGCGCGGCCAGCGCGACCGCCGCGGCGCGCGCCGGGGCGGAGAGGCTCAGCGCCCGCGCCGGATCGAGGGGCCTGATCCGGGCGTCGAAGCGGATCGCGCCTTCGGCCGGGTCGGGCCCGCCGCGACGTCGGACGGTCAGGACGAGCTCTTGAAGCGCGCCGACGGCGCGGGCGTCGAAAAGCGACTCGACGGTCGTCCAACCGGGACGGAGGGGGATCGGGACGCGCTGGACTCCGACGGAACCCTTGATTTCCAGCGTGGTTTCGATTTCGGCGAAATCGCCGGAAGTTTCGGGGGCGATGAGGATTTCGACGAGGTTGGGGCGATCGGCGGCGGGCGATATCGAGAATTCTTTTCCAAAGACCCCTACAGTCGCGTCGGTATGGACCGTATACTCCAATCGCGCCACGTCCCCGCCGAGGGCCGGCTCGAACGTCCGAGTCAAGGCCGCGCGTGCGGGTCCGACGTTGAACGCACCTTGTCGACCAGCATCCACGAGGGACGTCGCCCTCGCGGGACCGACGGCGAAGGCGCCCGTCGATCCCGCGAGGGCGACGCCGATCATCACGGCCGGAAGCGCGGACGCCGCGCGACGGCCGAGACCGGGTCGGGTCCATCCTCGAACGCTCATATCGCAAGCTCCCGACGGGACGCCCGTCGGGAGCCGCGCGGCCGCGCGGCCGCGCCCCGAGGGCGATTGGCAGCGTACCGACGGGGCGAGGCGTCGTACAAGCGGGAGTCCCCGGATCGAGCGGGCGGCGACGGCGAGACGCGGGCCGCCCCTCTCGGAAAGCGGACTCGTTTCGATTCCCTAGTCACACACAGGACGGACGAGCGATGCCCCAGGTCTTCCACCCGAGCGCCAACACGGTCTCGCGCGTGGTCTTGCTCGGTCTCGCGGCCGGGCCGGCGGCGCTGCTGGGATTGATGATGATACTGGTGCGCTCCCCCTTCCAGACGCAGGTGGGGATGACTCGCGAGCAGCCGGTGCAGTTCTCCCACGAGCACCACGTCCGGGGCCTGGGGATCGACTGCCGGTTCTGCCATTCGTCGGTGGAGACGTCGGCCACGGCCGGGCTGCCGCCGACCCACACCTGCATGACCTGCCATTCGCAGATCTGGTCGGACAGCCCGATGCTGGAGCCGGTGCGGGCCAGCCTCAAGACGGGCAAGCCGATCGAATGGACGCGGGTCCACGACCTGCCGGACTTCGTGTACTTCCATCACGGCGTCCACGTGCAAAAGGGGGTCGGCTGCGTCGAGTGCCACGGCCGGATCGACAAGATGCCGCTGGCGTGGCGCGCCAAGCCGCTGACGATGCAGTGGTGCCTGGAATGCCATACCAATCCGGAGCCGCGGCTGCGGCCGAGGGACGAAGTGTTCGCGATGGATTGGACGCCCCCCGAGGGGAGCGGGCTGGAGGCGGCCCGCGAGGCGAGTCCCGAGACCCACGTGGAGGTCGGGCAGTTGACGAACTGCTCGATTTGTCATCGGTAAACGGCCACCGCCCAACGAGGCGACGGCTTTCCGGCTAGGCCGAAAGGCCCGCCAGTTCTGGGGGTGGTTTACGACACCCCAAGCCCCGAACCCGAAGGTTCAGGGCCGCGTTGAGATCGGCGTTCGCGGAGTACCCGCATTGACGGCACTCGAACCGAGCCTGACTTTTGCGGTTAGCCCTCTCGCAGTGGCCGCAGGCGTTGCACGTCCTGCTGGTGTCGCGGGGATCGACCGCGACCGCGGGGACGCCCGCCAAGGCCGCCTTGTACGTCAGGAACGCGCGCAATTGTCGGAAGGCCCATCCCGAGTGTCGGGCGCGGTCTCGTCTCCGAACCGTTGTCCGCGAGCGGATGTGCGTCAGGTCTTCCAACGCCAGCCCTCTCCCGGTGTCTTTGGCGAGCGCCACGACGGCCTTGCTGATCCGATGATTCTCGTGCCGACGGAATCGGGCCTCCCGACCCGACAGCTTCCGCAGGCGTTTCTTGGCCCCCTTGGTCCCCTTGCGTTGGAGTCGTTGCCGGTTGCGGTGATGCCGCCGACGGACCTTTTCCACGTCCGCCCCCGTGTAAGCGTTGCCGTCGGAGTCGGTCGCGAGTTGCACGATCCCCAGGTCCACGCCGAGGAAGTCCTCGACCGGAACGGGCGGCGGCTCGGGGAGGTCCACGGTCGCGTAGAGGTAAAATGCGCCGTCGCGATGGACCAGGTCGCACTGGCCCTTGATCCGGTCGAACCGCTCGCCCTGGTACGCGCCGTAAACCATCGCCAGGATCGTCCGACCGCCCAGGACCCAGAGGCTCACCTTGTCGGGGCCCTTGAAGCCGAGGATGCGTTCGTCGTAGGTGACGGCGCCGAGGGCCTTGAACGTCGGACGGACGCGACGGCCCTGGGCGTGAAGCGTCCGGAAGGCTTCGACGGCCTTGCCGATCGCCCTGACCGCCATCTGGGCCGAGAGGCCGAAGCGGTCGCGCAGTTCCCGGTAGCAAAGTTTGTGGATCGACGGTTGGCTGAACGCCCCGGCTTCGAATCCGACGTTCGCGGCGAACGAGGCGGCGGCGTTGAACCGCTCCATCGTGGCTCGAAGCGCGTCGGCCTGCTCGACGGTCGGCAGCAGTCGAAGTTGGAGCGTCAGTTTCATGGTCTCATTATAGGAGTGATTCACTCCATGCGCAACCCCGGAGGACGGCGTTTCCTCCGTCGCCTGAAGGCGACGGTCTCCACGCCGGGAGATTTATGAGCATGCCGCGGAACCCCGATTCCGACCACCCCCTCACCCTCGACGAGCTGGTCCGGGGGGGCCCGTCCGAACCGCCGCGGCTGTGGCGGAGCCTTGAGGAGTTGGCCGACCCCGCGGCCGCCGTCGGCACCGCGGCCAACGCCGCGGCGCGGGCGCAAGCGGCGATCCACGGCCTCGGCGACGTCGGCCGTCGCGACTTCATGACGGTCATGGGCGCCTCGCTGGCCCTGGCCGGCGTGACCGGCTGCGGCGTCCAGCCGCCGGAGAAGATCGTCCCCTACGTCGTGCAGCCCGAGCGGATCGTGCCGGGCAAGCCGTTGTTCTTCGCCACGGCGATGCCCTTCGGCGGCGACGGCCTGGGGCTGTTGGTCGAAAGCCAGATGGGACGGCCGACCAAGGTCGAGGGGAACCCCGGCCACCCCGCCAGCCGCGGCGCGACCGACGTCTTCGCCCAGGCCGAGGTGTTGACGCTCTACGACCCCGACCGCTCGCAGGTCGTGGTCCACCAGGGCCGGGTCGACACCTGGGAGCACTTCCTGCGGTTTTTGATCGACCTGCGGACCCGCAAGCTCCCCGAGAAGGGCCGCGGCCTGCGGATCCTGACCCGGTCGATCGGCTCGCCGACGATCCTGGACCAGTTCCGCCGGCTCAAGGAGGCGATGCCGGAACTCGTCTGGCACGCCTACGAGCCGGTCAACCGCGACAACGCCCGCAAGGGGGCCGAACTGGCCTTCGGCAAGGCGCTGGAGCCGTCGTACACGCTGGACGGGGTCGACGTGGCGGTGGCCCTCGACGCCGACTTCCTGCGTTGGGGCTCGGCCTCGACCCGGCTGGCCCGCGAGTTCGCCGACCGCCGCGACCCCGACGCCGCGAGCATGCTGCGGCTGCACGCCTTCGAGCCGACCCCCGGCGTCACCGGCGCGTCGGCCGACCACCGAACGGCCGTCGCCGCCGCCGACGTCTTCGCCGTCGCCGCCGCGTTGGCGAGGGCGCTGAAGGTGGCGGGCGCCCCGGAGGCGCCCCTGGGGACCGCCACCGCCCACGAGCCGGCGATCGCCGCCTTGGCGGCGGAGCTGGAGGCCGCCAGGGGGAAGGCCGTCGTCATCGTCGGCGACGCCCAGCCGGCGGAGGTCCACGCCCTGGGTTACGCGATCAACGCGGCCCTGGGGGCGATCGGCAAGGCGGTCGTCCTCAACGCCCCCGCCGAGGGCGCCCCGATCGACCAGGCGGGCTCGCTCGCCCAGTTGGTCAAGGACGTCGACGCCGGCGAGGTCGACACGGTGCTGGTGCTGGGCGCCAATCCGGTCTACGAGGCTCCGGCCGACCTGAAGGTCGCCGCCGCCCTGCGAAGCGAGAAGGTGACGTCGCTGGTCCACCTGGGCCTTTACAACGACGAGACCGGCGAGATGGCCCACTGGCACCTGCCGGAGGCCCACTTCCTGGAGTCGTGGGGCGACGTCCGCTCCTCCGACGGCGCGGTCGCGTTGATCCAGCCGTTGATCGAGCCCTTGTACCAGGGGCACTCGATCTCCGAGGTCCTCGCCGCCCTGCTCGGCGAGGTCGGCGTCCCCCGGCGGGAGTTGGTCCGCAACCACTGGCGGAGGCGGCTGCCGGCCGAGACGTTCGAGAAGGACTGGCGGGCCGCGCTTCGCGACGGCGTGCTGAAGCTCCCCGGCGAGGCCGCCGAGACCGAGGCCCCCGCCGCGGCGGACCTTTCCAAGGTGACGTGGCCCGCGCCGGCCGCCGTCGGCTTGGAACTGACCTTCCGGCCCGACCCGACGATCTGGGACGGTCGCTACGCCAACAACGCCTGGCTCCAGGAACTCCCCAAGCCCACCAGCACCCTGACCTGGGAGAACGCCGCCCTGGTCAGCCCGGCGCTCGCCAAGGAGAAGGGGATCGTCGACGGCCAGGTCGTGATCCTGGACTTCCGGGGGGGCCAGGTCGAGGCCCCGGCGCTGATCACCCCCGGCCAGGCGGCCCAGACCGTCACCGTCCACCTCGGCTACGGCCGGGCCAAGCGGGCCGGCCGGGTCGGCGGCGGGATCGGCTTCAACGCCGGGCTGCTGCGGCGCTCCGACGCGCTTTGGCAGGGCGGCGGGCTGAAGGTCGAGCCGACCTCGACCGTCAACCGGCTGGCGATCACCCAGCACCACCACGACATGGCCAGGCGCGACGTCGTGAAGGTCCAGACGCTGGCCGAGTACAAGCATCCGGACGAGAAGGAGCATCACGAGCATCCCTCCGGGAGCCTGATCCCGGATTGGCCGGGACACAAGAGCGAGGACTACGCCTGGGCCATGGTGATCGACCTGAACCGCTGCATCGGCTGCGGGACCTGCACGATCGCCTGCCAGGCGGAGAACAACATCCCGACCGTCGGCCGCGACCAGGTGCTCAACTCGCGCGAGATGCACTGGATCCGGGTCGACCGCTACTACGCCGGCGAGGATCCGGAGGCGCCGGACATCCGGTTCCAGCCGGTCCCCTGCCAGCAGTGCGAGAAGGCCCCGTGCGAGCTGGTCTGCCCGGTGGAGGCGACCACGCACAGCGACGAGGGGCTCAACGAGATGACGTACAACCGGTGCGTCGGCACGCGGTACTGCGGCAACAACTGCCCGTACAAGGTCCGCCGGTTCAACTTCCTCCACTACAGCGACGACGAGACCCCCAGCCTGAAGCTCCAGCGCAACCCGGACGTCACGGTTCGGATGCGGGGGGTGATGGAGAAATGCACGTACTGCGTGCAGCGGATCAACGAGGCGCGGATCGACGCCAAGATGGCCGGCCGCAAGGTCGGCGGCGACGAGGTGAAGACGGCCTGTCAGGCGGCGTGTCCGACCGGGGCGATCGTCTTCGGCAACCTCCTGGCGGACAGCGACGTGTCGAAGGGGCGGAGGTCGTCGCGGCACTACTCGCTTTTGGGCGAGCTGGGGACGCTGCCGCGGACGACGTACCTGTCGAAGTTGACCAACCCGGCCGGCGGCGCCCCGGCGCGCGAGGAGTCGAAGAATGGCTGAGACCCATGACCGCGGCGGCGGGGAGCCGCCGGTGATCGCGCCGGGGCATTCCTACGCCACGGTGACGGCGACGATCGCCGACGTCGTCTTGAAGCGGCCGCTGGACTGGCGGTGGTTCGTCGGCATGGGGGCGGGGACGTCCCTGATCATGTTGTTGGGCGCGGCGGTGTCGCTCTTGCTGTTCAAGGGCGTCGGGATCTGGGGGATCAACGCCCCGGTGATGTGGGGCTGGGCGATCGTCAACTTCGTGTGGTGGATCGGCATCGGCCACGCCGGGACGCTGATCTCGGCGATCTTGTACCTGCTCAAGCAGCAGTGGCGGACGTCGATCAACCGGTTCACGGAGGCGATGACGCTCTTCGCGGTCATGTGCGCCGGGATGTTCCCGCTGTTGCACATGGGCCGGCCCTGGAAGTTCTGGTGGCTCTTCCCGTACCCGGCGACGATGGACCTGCTGCCGCAGTGGCGCAGCCCCCTGGTGTGGGACGTCTTCGCGGTGTCGACGTACTTCACGGTGTCGCTGTTGTTCTGGTACGTGGGGCTGATCCCCGACCTGGCGACGTTGCGGGACCGGGCGGGGAACACCTTCCTGGCGAAGGTGTACGGGTCGCTGGCGTTGGGTTGGCGGGGCTCGGGGCGGCACTGGGCGCGGTACAAGACCGCGTACATGCTGCTGGCGGCGATGGCGACGCCCCTGGTCGTCTCGGTCCACTCGGTGGTGTCGCTGGACTTCACCGCGGGGATCATTCCGGGGTGGCACTCGACGGTCTTCCCGCCGTTCTTCGTGGCCGGGGCGATCTTCTCGGGGTTCGCGATGGTGCTGACCCTGTGCATCCCCTTGCGGTCGTGGTACGGGCTCAAGGACTTCATCACGCTGAAGCACCTGGACTACATGTCGCGGGTGCTCCTGGCGACGGGGATGATCGTGGGCTACGGCTACGCGTCGGAGACGTTCGTGGCCTGGTACGGCGGCAACCCGTTCGAGCGGCACGCGCTTTTGCACGCCCGGCCGTGGGGGTCGTTCCGGCACGCCTACTGGATGATGATCTTCTGCAACGTGATGGTCCCGCAGTTGCTCTGGTCGCCGGCGATCCGGCGCAACCCGATGGTGCTCTGGATCATCTCGATCTTCGTGAACATCGGGATGTGGCTGGAGCGCTACGTCATCGTGGTCACGAGCCTGAGCGAGGACTTCCTGCCGTCGTCGTGGGCCTACTTCACGCCGACGTTCTGGGACGTGGCGGTCTTTCTCGGGACGATCGGGTTCTTCGTGTTCTGCCTGTTCCTGTTCGTTCGCTCGCTGCCGGCGATCGCGATGGCCGAGATGCGGGAGCTGGTCCACGAGACCGGCCACCACGGCCACGCCGCCCAAGCGCACGGAGAGACGCCATGACCGCCGCGCACGCGCACGCCGGCGACGCCGCCGAGAACCCGGCGATCTACGGCCTGATGGCCGAGTTCGACGCCCCCGAGGAGGTCTTGAGGGCGGCGCGGGCCGCCAAGGCCGGGGGCTACACGGAGTTCGACACCTACACGCCGTTCCCCGTCGAGGGCCTGGACGAGACGTTTCCGGGCCTGAGCAACTACGTCGGGCCGACCACCTTCGCGGGGGGCCTGCTCGGCGGCTTGGGCGGTTTCTTGTTCATGTGCTGGTCGGCGATGATCTATTACCCGCACAACATCGCGGGCAAGCCGCTCTACTCGTGGCCGGCGTTCATCCCGATCACGTTCGAGCTGACGGTGCTGGGGGGTTCGCTGGCCGCGGTGTTCGGCATGCTGGCGTACAACGGCTTCCCCCGGCCGTACCATCCGGTCTTCAACGCGCCGGGGTTCGACCTGGCGTCCGACGATCGGTTCTTCCTCTGCGTGCAGTCGGAGGACCCGAACTTCGATCCGGCCGCGACCCTGGCGTTTCTGGAGGGGCTCGGGCCCCGCTCGGTCTCCGTCGTGCCGTACTGACCCTCCCGGCCCGCCCCCAAACCATCGGAACGGAACGAACAGCCACGATGAACCCGAACCCCCCACGAGCCCGCGCCAAGCCCGCGCCGGGACGGCTGGCCGCCGCGGCCGCCGCCGCGGCGCTCTTGGCCGTCGCGCCGGGCTGCACGGACATGTACGACCAGGCGAAATACGAGACCTACGAGGCGAGCGCCTTCTTCCCCGACGGGGCGTCGGCCCGGCCCCTGGTCGACGGCGTCGTCGCGCACGAGGACGCCCGGGACCTGCCGCCGGTCGAGGACGTCGAGCTCCTGACCACCGGCATGAAGGACGGCGAGCTCTCGAAGGCCAGCCCCCTGCCGGTCGACGCGAACCTACTGGCGCGCGGCCGCCAACGGTATAATGTCTTCTGCACCCCCTGCCACGGGTTCCTGGGCGACGCCCGGGGGGTGGTCGTCCAGCGCGGGTTCTCCCCGCCGCCCCACTACACCGACCCCCGCCTGGTGGAGGCCCCCTTGGGGCATTTCTTCGAGGTGATGACCAACGGCCACGGCGCCATGTATTCGTTCGCGGCCCGGATCCCGCCCCAGGACCGCTGGGCGATCGCCTCCTACATCCGCGCGCTTCAACTCAGCCAGGGCGCCAAGCCGGCCGACCTGCCGCTCGAAGACCAGCAGAAGCTGGAGGGGGCCGGGAAATGATCGACTTCCCCAACGACGCCCGCGCCTCGGACGAGCTCAAGGCCCGATTCGACGCCGCCGGCGGGCTCTCGCTGAAGATCGGCGCGGCGGGCCTGGCGGTCAGCCTGGCGGGCGCCCTGGCGTTCCCGTCGGCGTTCTTCCCGGCCTATCTGGCGGCGCTGCTGTTCTGGGTCGGCGTCAGCGTGGCCTCGCTCGGCCTCTGCCTGCTGTTCCACCTGGCGGGAGGGTCGTGGATGGTCCCCCTGCGGCGGCCGTTCGAGGCCGCCGGCTGGCAGGTCGGGCTTTTGGCCGTCTTCTTCCTGCCGGTCCTGGCCGGCCTCGGCCACACCTACGCCTGGACCGACCCCGCGGTGGTCGACTCGATGGAGTCGGTCGCCTACAAGGTGCGGGAGATCGGCTACCTGACGCCGGCCAACTTCACCATCAGGGCGGCGATCTACTTCGCGATCTGGGGGGCGGTCGCGTTCATGGTCTGCGGCTGGTCGCGCGAGCAGGACGAGACGGCCGGCGACGCCCCCAGCCGCCGCCTCTGGGCCTTGGCCGGGCCGGCGACCCTGGTGATGTTCCTGAGCGTGTCGGCCGCGGCGTTCGACTGGGGGATGTCCCGCGACCCCGACTGGTACTCGACGATCTACGGGGCGCTTTACATCATCGGGTCGATCCTGGCGGCGCTGTCGCTGGCGGCGATCTTCATCGTCCGGCATCAGGCTTACGAGCCGTTCAAGACGGCCCAGAACGTCGGGCGGCTCAACGACCTGGGCAACCTGATGCTGACGTTCACGATGTTGTGGGCGTACTTCGCGTTCTCGCAGTTCCTCATCATCTGGCTGGGCAACCTGCCGGAGGAGGTGATCTTCTATCAGCGGCGGATCCAGGGGCTCTGGGGCGCGGTCGGGCTGGCCCTGATCGCCTTCGGGTTCTTCGCCCCGTTCCTGGCCTTGCTGCAGAAGAAGCACAAGCGGGACGTGGCGTGGATCACGCCGATCGCCGTCGGGATCCTGGTCATGCGCCTGGTCGACTCGGCCTGGAACGTCCTGCCCGGCTTCGCCAAGCTGGGCTCGGAGTGGGACGGCTTCCCCTGGGTCGGGGTCGGGTTCTACGTCGCCGCCCTGGCGGGGATCGGCGGGATCTGGCACGCGATGTTCCTCAAGCGGTTGACGACGGCCCGGCTGGTCCCGCTCCGCGATCCGACGGTGATCGCGGCCGTCGAGTTCGACCTCGCCCACGAGCCCGCCGGAGATCTGGTCCCATGAGCGAACACAGCAAGATCGACCCCGAGCTGCTGGAGGGGGACCGGATCCCCCAGGGCAAGTACGTCTCCGCCGACAAGCTCAAGGAACAATACCAGGACCCCGGCGACACCGACGTCCGGGGCGTGGTGATCAACATGGCGTTGCTGGTGATCCTGTTCATCGGCACGTTCCTCGCCCTGGCGATGATGATGCGGGCGTACCGGGCCGACCAGGACCAGGGGCGGGAGCTGGCGCTCTCGAACCGGTTCAACGCCGACCCCCAGCCGCAAGGCCCCTTGATCCAGGCCGATCCGGCCGTCGAGACCCGCGCGATCCTCGACGAGGCCAAGGCGCGGCTGGAGACCTACGGCTGGAACGACGAGGCGAGGACGTCGGCGCACATCCCGATCGAGCGGGCGATGGCGATCCTGGCCGAGCGGGGCCTGCCCGACGTCGGCACGGTCGACCAGTTCCATCCCAGGCCGGGTTCGTCCGGCGTCCCCATGATCGGCGTCCCCGGCGAGCCGGCCGCCCCCGCGGCGGCGGCCGAGGCCGGGGAGGCCCAAGCCGAGCCCCCCAAGGCGGAGGAGCCCCCCAAGGCGGAGGAGCCGAAGCCGGAGGGGCCGAAGTCGGAGGCGAAGTGATGAAGGCCCTCCAAGCGGGTTCGCTCGCGCTGCTGCTGGCGGTCGCGCCGGCCGCGACGGCCCTGGGCGACGCGAACTTCACCGGAGTCAGTTCGATCGACCCGTCGGCCGACGCCGTCGGCGACGTCTCGGACCCGTCGGCGGCCGGCACGGTCGCGTCGCGGGCGAAGTTCGAGCAGAAGCTGGGCTCCCGGGTCCCCCTGGGGGCGACGTTCGTGGACGAGACGGGGAGGACGGTCCAGCTGTCCTCCCTGTTCGGCCGCCGGCCGGTGGTGCTGGCGTTGGTCTACCACCGCTGCCCGCTGTTGTGCAACCAGGTGCTCCAGGGGCTGACGCGGGCGCTCAAGCCGCTCCCCCTGAGCGCGGGGGTGGACTTCGACGTGGTGGCCCTGAGCATCGACCCGGAGGACACGCCCGAGTCGGCGCTCAAGAAGAAGGCCGGCTACCTGGAGCGCTACGACCGGCCGGGGACGGAGGGGGGCTGGACCTTCCTGACGGGCCAGAAGGAGGCGATCGACGCGGTCTGCGACGCGGTCGGCTTCCAGTACGTCAGGAATCCGGCCTCGGGCCAGTACGTCCACGCGGCCGGGATCGTGGTCCTGACCCCCGGCGGGACGGCGTCGCAATACCTCTTCGGCCTGGACTACCCGCCCAAGGAGCTCGACGCCGCGATCCGGGCCGCGGGCGAGGGGCGGACGGGCTCCAAGATCGCCCAGTTGATCCTGCTTTGCTACGACTACGACGCGTCCAGCGGCAAGTACACGCTGTCGATCGTCCGCCTGCTCCGCGCGTTCGGGACCCTGACCGCGCTGTCGCTGGGGTTGTATCTGTTCCTCATGATTCGGCGCGACGTCCGCGGCCGGGACGGGGTCGTCGCCCCGCCCGACGCCGACGCGACCGCGGCCGGCGACGTCCCTCGGACCTGACCTGAAACGAAGGTGGATTCCCCCCAATGTGGAACTTCTCCCTGTGGCCGGAGCAGGCGGCGACCATCGCTCCCAAGGTGGACGCGCTGGTCATCTTCGAGATCGGCGTCAGCGCGTTCTTCATCGTGATGTTCGGCCTGGTGATCCTGGGCTTCTGCATCCATTACCGCCGGGGCAACCCGGTCGACCGCTCGAACCCGCCGGTCAACAGCCGGATCGGCGAGGTGCTCTGGTTCGTGGTCGCGATCGCGATCTGCGGGACGATGTACGCCTGGGCGACCCGGCTGTTCTTCGAGGAGTACACGCCGACGCCGGGCGCCTCGCGGATCGACGTGGTGGGCAAGCAGTGGATGTGGTACGTCCAGCATCCCGAGGGCCGCTCCGAGACCAACGAGCTGCACGTGCCGATCGGCCGGCCGTTCAAGCTGAACATGACGTCGCAGGACGTGGTGCATAGCTTCTTCATCCCGTCGTTCCGGCTCAAGCAGGACGTGGTGCCGGGGATGTACACGGGTTACTCGTTCACGCCGAGCAAGGTGGGCGTCTACGACCTGTTCTGCGCCGAGTACTGCGGCACGAACCACTCGCGAATGATCGGCCACGTCTACGTCATGGAGCCGGAGGACTACGAGGCGTGGCTGGCCGAGAAGGGGGGCGGGCCGTCGCAGGCCGACGAGGGGGAGCGGTTGTTCGTGCGGAACCACTGCGCCGGCTGCCACCGCGGCAGCCAGATCGTCCACGCCCCGCGGCTTGAGGGGGTCTACGGCAAGCCGGTGCCGATCCAGGTCGGCTCGGAGGTCCACTTCGAGATCGCCGACGAGACCTACATCCGCGACTCGATCCTGATGCCCAAGGACAAGGTGGTCGCGGGCTACGAACCGATCATGCCGTCGTTCAAGGACCAGATCAGCGAGCAGGACCTGCTCAAGATCATCGCCTACATCAAGTCCCTCGCCAACCGGGAGGTGAGCCAATGAGCGCCTCGGCACTCTCCAGCCACGACGGGCCGCCGGTCGACTACCTGACCAACGGCACCACGATCCGGTCGTGGCTCCTGACGACCGACCACAAGAGGATCGGGATCCTCTACATGGTCTCGATCACGTTCTTCTACCTGATCGGCGCGACCTTCGCCGGGCTGATCCGGTTGGAGCTGATGACCCCCAAGGGGGACCTGTTCAGCTCGCCCGACGCGTACAACACCGCGTTCACGATGCACGGCGTGGTGATGATCTTCTTCTTCCTGGTGCCGTCGATCCCGGCGGTGCTGGGGAACTTCCTGTTGCCCCTGATGATCGGGGCGAAGGATCTGGCGTTCCCGAAGATCAACCTGCTGAGCTGGTATCTGTACATAATCGGCGGCGCGATGGGGCTCTGGATCATGGCCAGCGGCGGCGTCGACACCGGCTGGACGTTCTACACGCCCCTGAGTTCGCTGTACTCCAAGACGCACGTCGTGGGGGCGGCCTGCGCGGTGTTCGTCGCCGGCTTCTCGTCGATCCTGACGGGGCTGAACTTCCTGGTGACCACCCACACGATGCGGGCGCCGGGGATGACCTGGTATCGGATTCCGCTGTTCGTCTGGTCGATGTACGCCACGTCGTTGATCCAGGTCCTGGGGACGCCGGTGCTGGCGATCTCGGTGGTCCTGGTCGGCCTTGAGAACTTCTTCGGGGTGGGGGTCTTCGACCCCAGGCTGGGGGGCGATCCGATCCTCTTCCAGCACCTGTTCTGGTTCTACTCGCACCCGGCGGTGTACATCATGGTGCTGCCGGGCTTCGCGGTGGTCTCGGAGGTCATCCCCTGCTTCTCGCGGCGGCCGATCTTCGGCTACAAGTTCGTGGCCCTCTCGTCGGTGGCGATCGCGGTCTTCGGCTTTTTGGTCTGGGGCCACCACCTGTTCGTCTCCGGCCAGTCGATGTACGCCGGCGCGGTGTTCTCGATCCTCAGCTTCATGGTGGCGATCCCGTCGTCGATCAAGGTCTTCAACTGGACCGCGACGATGTACAAGGGGTCGATCCGGTTCGACGCGCCGATGTTGTATTGCCTGGCGTTCATCGGCCTGTTCATGATGGGGGGCGTCACCGGGCTGATGGTGGCGTCGCTGGCGATCGACGTCCACGTCCACGACACCTACTTCATCATCTCGCACTTCCACTACATCATGGTCGGCGGGACGGTGTCGGCCTACCTGGGAGGGATCCACTTCTGGTGGCCGAAGATGACCGGGCGGACGTACTCGGAGTTCTGGGCCCGGCTGGCGGCGATCCTGGACTTCGTCGGGTTCAACCTGACGTTCTTCCCGCAGTACGTCCTGGGTTACCTGGGGATGCCCCGGCGCTACTTCGAGTACCGTCCGGAGTTCCAGGTCCTCAACGTGCTGTCGACGGCCGGGGCCACGGTGCTGGCGATCGGCATGGTCATGCCGATGGTGTACCTGCTGCTGTCGCTCCGCGGCCCCAAGAACGCCGGCCCCAACCCCTGGGGCGCGACCGGGCTGGAATGGCACACCGACTCCCCGCCGACCACCTTCAACTTCGTCGAGCCGGTCGTCGTGACCTGCGACCCCTACTTGTACTCGCCAGAGGAAGCGGAACGGGAATATGAGCACGCCCAGCACGACGTTGTCGCCTGAGACGGGTGAGCAACTCCTGTTGCACCACTTCGGCGACCTGGAACAGCAGCACCTGTCCTCCAGCCTGGGCATGTGGTTCTTCCTGGCCAGCGAGGTGATGTTCTTCACCGGCATGATCGCGGCCTACGCGGTCTACCGGGCGCTGTCGCCGGAGGCGTTCCACCTGGCCAGCCTCCACATCGACAAGTGGCTCGGGTTCTTCAACACCTGGGTCCTTCTGACCAGTTCCTGGACGATGGCCCTGGCGGTCCGCTGCACCCAGGTCGGCGACCGTCGGGGGATCCTCCGCTACCTGCTGTTGACCGCCGTCTTCGGGACGGCGTTCCTCGGCGTGAAGGCCTACGAGTACGGCACCAAGATCGAGCACCACCTCTTCCCCGGCCCGCATTTCGTCGTCCCCGGCTCGCCCCGGGACGTCCACGCGACCGAGGAAGGCGCGGGGGACGCGGCCCACGCCAGCGACTACCAGAAGCTGCGCGACGCCAGCATGGTCGACGGCCAGCTCGACGTGAAGGAGTTCGCCAACAACCTGGGCCGCTTCCAGCTCATGTTCGTGCTCTACTTCTTCATGACCGGCATCCACGCCTTCCACATGATCATCGGGATCGTCTTGATCCTCTTGTTCGCGGTCCTGACGAAGCTCCACTGGTTCTCCGGCTACGGCCAGACCCAGATCGAGATGCTCGGCCTCTACTGGCACTTCGTCGACGTCGTGTGGGTCTTCCTCTACCCGCTGCTCTACCTCATCGAATGATGGGGGGGTCGAGCCGACCCGAACCGACCGCGGCCGTCACCATCACTCCAACGAACGTCAGACGGATCCCCAACCATGACCGAACTGTCCCGTTCCAGCGACGCCCGCGAGGGGCCGCACCACGTCGTCTCCCTGCAGACGTACTTCCTCGTCTACGTGGCGCTGGTGGTCCTGCTGGCGGCCACGGTGCTCGCGTCCGAGATGCCGTTCAGCCGAAGCGGCCACCTGTACGCGGCCATGGCGATCTCCGCGGTCAAGACGATCCTGATCGCCCTGATCTTCATGCACGTCTACTACAGCGCGCCTTTGACCTGGATCACGGCCGCCGGCACCCTCATGTGGGTGGCGCTGATGATCGGGTTCTTCCTGATCGATTACGGCTCGCGGACCTGGATCGACATCCTCGGCAAGTGGCCGGCCGGCCAATAACCACCCGACCGACGACCGTGGAACGCGAAGACGCCGACGGCCCCCCTCGTCGCGAGACGGGGCGGGGCCGTCGGCGTTTCCCCGCGCGTCGATCGGCGACGCCGGGGTCGGTTTCGGCCGCATCGCGGCGGCGGGCCCTTCTCAGGTGATGCCGCCGGTGAAGCTGGGGGGGTCGCTGGCGGGGAACGAGTCCTCGGACGCCACGTCGACCGCTTCCTGGGTCGTGATCGGCCGGCCGTTTTCCGGCTCCCCGATGTCGCGTCCGCGATCCGCCCCGGTCGGCGGGCGCGGCGGCTCGGCCTTGCCGAACAGTCGCGCGAAGAACCGCTTGAGGCCGTCGAGGCGCGAACACCGGCTCGAAGCGCTGGTGGGCATGCTCATGTCAGGGATTCCCAGAGTCGATCGGTCCTCGAGCCACGCTTCCAGACCGGCACGCAAATCACGCGCCCTCGGCGGGCGGGTCGGGAGGGACGAGGGGGATCCGAACGAGGAACTCGCTGCCCCGGCCGTCGGGCCCGGTGGCGGCGGCGACCCGGCCGCCATGAAGTTCGACGATCCGCTTGACCAGCCAGAGGCCGACGCCCAGGCCGCCGTCGGCCCCCCCGTCGACTCGAAGCTGGACGAAGATGTCGAAGACCGCCTCCCGCATGTCCTCGGGAATCCCCGGCCCGTCGTCGCCGACGTGGAAGAGCACGTCGTCGCCGTCGCGGACGACCTCGAGCCGCACGTGGCCGCCGGGATCGGTGTACTTCGCGGCGTTGTGCAGCAGGTTGTAAAGCGCCTGGACCATCCGTTGCTCGTCGACGCGAAGCACCGGGGGATCGTCCGGGAGCGTCACCGCCAATTCGTGCCCGCGCTTGGCGAGGAACGGCCGGACGTTCTCCACCGCCGCGGCCGTCAGGCGGTCGACCGGGACCGACTCCAGCTTCAATTCGATCAACCCGCGGGAGATTCGCGCCACCACCATCAAATCGTCGATCAGGCGGACGATGTGCTTCACCTGGCGCTCGATCATGGAGCGGCAGTTCTCGACGACGGCCGAGCCCCCCGAGGTCCCCGCGGCGTGCAGGCGCATGATTTCCAGGGCGTTGCGGATCGGCGCCAGGGGGTTGCGCAGTTCGTGGGCGAGGGTGGAGAGGTACTCGTTCTTGCGACGGTCGACGTCGCGAAGGGCCTGATTGGCCAGGGCGAGTTCGACGGTGCGTTCCTGCACGCGGCGTTCCAGTTCCTCGGCGTGGCGGCGTTCCTGGAGGCTGTAGCGGATCGAGCGTTCCAGGAGGGTGGGGTTGAGCCGCCATTTCTCCAGGAAGTCGGCGGCGCCGGCGCGCATGGCGTCGAGGTCGATGGCGCGTTCGGCGCGGCCGGTCAAGAGGATCATGGGGGCGACGGCGCCGCGGGCCTGGGCCTCGCGGATGATCGCCAGGCCGTCGCGTCCCCCCAGGCCGTAGTCGACGAGGTAGAGGTCGTGACGGCCCTCGGCGATGACGTCGACGGCGCGGTCGGCGTCGCGAAGCCATTCGATCTCGAACTCGACGTCGGCGATGTCGTCGAGCAGGTCGCGGGTGAGGATGAAGTCCTCCTCGTCGTCGTCGACGAGCATCAACCGGATGGGCTTGGAAGACATCGTCGTCCCCTTCCTCAAGTCGCGGGTCGGTCGTCGGGCAGGGTCACGCGGAAGACGGCCCCGGCGTCGGGGGCGGCCTCGGCGACGATGCGGCCGCCGTGGCGTTCGACGATCCGTCGGCAGATCGCCAGCCCCAGGCCGCGGCCGTCGAACTCGCCGCGGCCGTGGAGTCGCCGGAACGGCTCGAAGATCCGCTCGGCGTCCTCCGGCGCGAACCCCAGGCCGTCGTCGGCGACCTCGATTATGCAGCGCCCCGGCTCGAGCCGGCCGGAGACGCGCGCCTGGGGAGGCGCGCCGGGGCGGTGGAACTTGAGGGCGTTGGCGATCAGGTTCTGAAGCAGTTGCCGCATCTGGGTCGGGTCGGCGGCGACCGTCGGCAAGGGGTCGACCAGGACCGCGCCACCCGACTCGTCGATCGCCTCGGAGAGGTCGCGGACCACGGCGGCGGCGACGGCCGAAAGGTCGACGACCGAGATCCGGGCCTCGCGGGCGTCGAGCCGCGAGTAGGCCAGGACGTCCCGGATCAACTCGCGCAAGCGGCCGAGCGCCCCGGCCGAGCGCCGGAGGTACTCGCGGCCGCGGTCGTCCAGCCGGGGCCCGCAGCGGTCGCCCAGGCGGTCGCCGAAGGCCTGGACCTTGCGCAGGGGTTCGAGCAGGTCGTGGGCCGCGACGGCGGCGACCTGTTCCAGGTCGGCGTTGGACCGTCGCAACTCGTCGCGGGCGCGGACCAGGTCGTCGACGTCGGCGCAGGCGGCGATCCAGCCGGCGACGCCGCCGGCGGGGTCGAGGCGGGGCGAGGCCCGGACCAAAAACCAGCGATGCCGGCCGTCGCCGCCGCGAAGCCGGCATTCGGCCTCGAAACGGACGCCGTCGCGAAAGGCCGCGGACCAGGCGGGCGCGTCGTCGGGGTGGAGGCGGTCGATCCACCCCTGCGCCGGCGGCCCCGGCGGCAGGCCGGCGTAGTCCCGCCAGCAGTCGTTGCAGGCCGTGGCCCGGCCGTCGGCCGCCGACTCGACCAGCGCCACCGGAGCGGACTCGGCCCAGTTCGGGGGACGTCCGTCCCCGTTCCGCTCGTCGTGTCGCCCCCTGGTCGCCATGCTCGTACCCACCGATTCGGCCGGCGCGTCCCCCCCGCGAGAATACGTTGCAAGCAAATCCCGTTCCGGTCTTCCGCGCCGGGCCGATGCCGACGCCGCCTCGCCAACGGCGATTTTCTGGTACGATGTGGGGCGAGGCCGCGCGGCGAGGGCCGCCGGATCGGTCGACCCCCACCCGAAACGGAGCGAGGCGCGTGACGACAGCCGTCGAGAGCCAGTCCAAGGACGCCCCCCGCGACGCCTCGGCGCCGAGCGTCGAGCCGGTGCGGCGGATCCTCCTGGTCGAGGACGAGGAGGACACGCGCGATTCCTTCCAGCAACTTCTGGGCATGGCGTTGGGGATCGAGGTCGACCTGGCCGCCGACGGCGCCGCGGCCTTGCGAATGCTCGGCGAGCGGCCCTACAGCGTCGTCGTGACCGACCTGCGGATGCCCAAGGTCGACGGCCTGAAGCTCATGGCCGAGATCCAGGCCCGCCGGCTCCCCGTGACGGTCATCGTCACCACCGGCCACGGCAGCATCGACGACGCGGTCCACGCCATGCGCATGGGCGCCTACGACTTCCTGACCAAGCCGCCGGACCCCCAACACCTCTGCCTCTTGATCGAGCGCGCCTTGCGCGAGCGCACGCTCCAGGACGAACTCTCGGCGCTTCGGGCCCAGATCGGCGAGCGGCACCGCTTCTGGAACGTCCTGTCCAAGTGCCCGCGGATGTTCGACATCTTCGAGCTGATCGGCGACGTCGCCGACACCGCCACCACCGTCCTCATCGAGGGCGAGACCGGCACCGGCAAGGAGCAGATCGCCCGCGCCATCCACCAGGCGTCGGCCGAGTACCGCAAGGGCCCGTTCGTCCCGGTCAACTGCGCGGCGCTTTCCGAGACCCTGCTGGAGTCCGAGCTGTTCGGCCACGAGAAGGGGAGCTTCACCGGCGCCGCCGGCCAGCGCAAGGGGCGGTTCGAGCTGGCCCACGGCGGCACGCTCTTTCTCGACGAGGTGGTCGACATCCCGATGTCGATGCAGATCAAGCTCTTGCGCGTCCTGCAGGAGCGTCGGTTCGAGCGGGTCGGCGGCAACCAGCCGATCGAGATCGACGTCCGGGTGGTCGGGGCGACCAACCAGAGCCTGGAGGCGGCGGTCAAGGAGGGGAAGTTCCGCGAGGACCTGTACTACCGCCTCAACGTCGTGAAGATCGAGCTGCCGCCGCTGCGGCGCCGCCCCGAGGACGTGCCGATCCTGGCGACCTACTTCGCCCAGAAGTACGCCCGCCCCGGCCAGAACCCGGCGGCCATCTCGCAGGAGGCGATGGAGCGGCTGCTGGCGTACTCCTGGCCGGGAAACATCCGCCAGTTGGAAAACGCCATGGAACGGGCCTGCGTCACCGCCCGCGACGGCGAGATCCGCCCCGAGAACCTCCCCGACGACCTCGTCGCCAGCAAGACCCGGCGGGGCTCGCTCCGCGTCGATTTGAGCCGGCCGCTGGCCGAGCAGCTCGGCGAGCTGACGGCCTCCTTCGAGGAGCGCTTCCTCCGCAGGGCCCTCCGGAAGTGCCGCGGCCACGTCGGCCGCTGCGCCAAGATCAGCGGCCTGTCCCGGCGGAGCGTCTCGGCGAAGATCGCCCAGTACAAGATCGACACCTCGGCATACAAACCGAAATAGAATCGGAAGCCTCGCGCCCCGACGGCGCGACTCTTGCGAGGGATCGAGGCATGACGGCGGGGACGACCCCGCCGCGACCGCCTCGGGGGCCTCGCCATGAACATCGACGTCGTCACCGCGCGATTGCTCCGGACCCTCTTGATCGGCGGGACGATCGTCCTGGCGATGGCGGTGGCCGCCCAGGTGCTCAAGCCCCTGGCGCTCGCGATCCTGCTGACGTTCCTGCTGGTCCCGATCGTCGGCCGCCTGGAGCGGTTGGGGTTGCCGCGCGCCTTGAGCGTGGCGGTCGTGCTGCTGGCGGGGGTGGCCGTCGCCGCCGCGACCGGCTACGTCCTCGCCCGCCAGTTCGCCAGCCTCGCCCACGACGCGCCCAGGTACGCCGTCGCCATCCGCGAGAAGCTCGACAGGCTCCAGCCGGCCGACGAGTCGGTCGCCGTGAAGATCCAGGACGCCGCCGAGACCCTCGGCAAGCCCGACGAGACCGAGGCCGCCGAGCAGGCGCCGACGCCGGTGCGGCTGGTCCGCGAGAACAACCTGTGGGAGCGGCTCGCCGCGATCACCGGCCCGTTCGAATCGGTCCTGGCGATCGCCGGCGTCGTGTTGCTCCTGACGGTCTTCCTCCTGCTGGAACGCGACGCGGTGGGCGACAAGATCATCCGCCTGGTGGGCTGGGGTCGGATCGGCGTGACCGCCAAGACCCTCTCCCAGATCGGGACGAGCCTGGGGAACTACCTGATGGCCCTGGCCCTGGTCAACGTCGGCTTCGGCGCGACGATCGGCCTGGGATGCTGGGCGATCGGCCTCCCCTCCCCCGCCCTCTGGGGCTTCATGGCGGCGATCTTACGCTTCATCCCCTACCTGGGGACCATCCTTTCGTTCTCGCTGCCGTTCGGGATCTCCATCGCCGCCTTCCCCGGCTGGACGCAACCGATCCTGGTGCTGGGCCTCTTCGCCGCGGCCGAGGGGGCGGTCACGGCGCTTGAGCCCTTGATCTACGGCAAATCGACCGGAATCTCCCCGGTCGGCTTTTTGGTCTCGGCCCTGTTCTGGGCCTGGCTTTGGGGGCCCCTGGGGTTGCTTCTGGCCAACGCCATGACGGTCTGCCTGGCGGTCGCCGGCCGCCACGTCCCCGGCCTCGGCGCCCTGGGGACGTTGCTCGGCGAGGACGTCGCCGTGGCCGACGACCTGCGCTGGTATCAGCGCCTCGTCAGCCGCGATCCCGACGCCGCCTTGACCCTGCTGGACGAGGCCCTCGCCGAGGAATCGTTCGAGGAGGTCTGCGACCGGATCGTGATCCCCACCCTCCGCCGCGCCGAGCGCGACCGCGTCCGGGGCAACCTCGAGGCGCGCGACGTCGCGCTCATCTGGCGCGTCGTCCGCGACTGGCTCGACGACGTCCCCGAGCGCGAGGGTCTGGTCCTCTCCCCGCCGGCGCCCGAATCCCAGACGCCGGCCGCCGAGCCCCGCGCGGTGGCGGCGGTGGCGATGAGGGGCGGAGGCGACGCCCTGGTGCTCAGGATGCTCAACCTGACGCTCGCGCCCGCCGACGTCCGGGTCGCGATCGTCTCCGCCGGCGGCACGGCGCTCAAGGTCGCCGACAAGATCGGCGAGCTGGAGCCGGCGATGATCCTGATCTCCCACCTCCCCCCCGTCGGCATGGCGCGCGCCCGCTACATGACCAAGCGGATGCGGACGCGACATCCTCACGCCGAGCTGACCTTCGCGTACTGGGACCGCGACGCCGACACGTCCCAGATCGTCGAGCGGCTCAATCCGGTGGCGGCCAACCACGTCGTCGTCTCCCTGGCCGAGGCCCGCGCCCTGATCCTCGGCCGCCCCGACGGCTCGCCGATCGCCGTCAAGCCCGCCCCATCCAAACCCGCCGCCGAGCCCGCGCGGGCGTGAGGCCGTCGCCCCCCGTCCGCCTCCCCATGGCGTCGCCGCCACGCCTCGCGCAAGATGGGGCCGAGGAGGGACGCGCGCCATGCCGGTGTACATCGCCCTGTATCGAGGACTCAACGTGGGCGGCAAGACCGCCGTGAAGATGGAGGCCCTGCGCGCGATGCACGAGCGGCTCGGACACCGCGGGGTGAGGCACTACGTCCAGAGCGGCAACGTGGTCCTCGCGACCGACGATCCGGCCGAGGACGTCGCCAGGGCTTGCGCGGTGGCGTTCGCGCGCGATTTCGGCTTCTCGGCGCGGGTCCTGCTCGTCGCGGCCGACCGCTGGGCGGAGATCGTCGCCGGGAACCCCTACGCCGACGCCGCGGCCGAGGATCCCAAGACCGTCCACGTCGCCGTCTGCCTCGGCCCGCCCGACGCGCCCAAACTGGCGGCGCTGCTGGCGAGGACCAAGGGCCGCGAATCGTTCGAGGTCCGCGGCGACGTCGTCCACCTCCACGCCCCCGACGGCCTGGGCCGCTCCAGGTTCGCCGACGGCATGGAGAAGGCGGCCGGCGTCCCCATGACCCTGCGCAACTGGCGGACGGTCGAGGCGCTCCGGGACATGGCCGCGGCCGTCGAGGACTGACCCGCGACCGCCGATCGGGTTCGATCGCCGGGGCGAAGCCCCCGTTTGACCTGCTTATCCCATTACTGGATCACGTCTTACGGATAAACGCCTTTGGGTTCGCTCGTCATTTTCAAAATCATTCCACGTCGCTCCGAATCTCCCCGCCCGACGACGGCGGGGATTCGACGCCGGGCCTCTCCCGGGAAGCGGAAGCGGACGCCGTCCCGCCTCGGTCGGCTTTTAGACCTTTCGATGCGAGCGAATTGTCAAAGAACGAAGGGACCTCTCCATTCGTCATGATCCGCGGGGGGAGCGTCGACGTTTCAGGAATCTCGGAATTTCCCGACCGTCACGGATTTTGGGGGCCTGAACGAGTCTTCCCCCCTCGCGGGGGAAGACAGACCGCGAAGCGGTCAGATGAGGGGGATGACGCGCGACAGGGCCGTCGTCATTCGCGGAAGCCCGCCCGACGGACGCTGGATTCCGACGGCTTTCTCGCCAGCGTGCATCGGTAGCGGCGAGGCGGAGACGTCAAGCGCGAGGAGCGCGGGAGCGAAGCCCATGAGGCTCTATCAAGCGGGCGAGCGTTCCGCCGGGGTTTGCGAGCATTGCAAGGCCCGGGTGCGGACCCTGATGGAATACCGCGATTACACGCCGACGGGATGGAGCGTCACCATCCCCGACGTCCTGGTCGCGGTCTGCGAGCGATGTGGGCGGGTCGTCGCCGTGCCTCATCAGTCGACGCCCAAGATCAATGCGTCTCGGAAAGACGGCGATCTCGACCGCGAGGCGATCGAATGCCGCATCTCCCGGCCGATCGAGGAGGTCGTCGACCTTGTGACGGCGACCCTTGGAGGCGATCGAACCGTCATCCGCCCCGCGATCTTCCGCTATTATCTGAATCTGGTGGCCGAGGATCCCAAGATCGCCCAGGCCGTGGCCCTCCGCGGCGCCCAGCCCGCCTCGAGATCGAAGAACGACCGCCGAATCACGATCAAGGTGCGGCGAGTCCCCTGGGGGGCCGCCTGGAGCGCGGCGCGCGACGCGGGCGTCGTCAGCAAGGGGCAACTCGTGCGCGGGATCGCCGCGCTCGCCGCTCACGACTTCGACGTGACCGCCCCGCCCGGCGTCTTCGCGGCGGTCGAGGAGGGCTGGGCGAGGGCGTCCTCGGCTCGTCGTCGAGAACTGACGTCGCTCGCGAAGGCCATCCTTTAGCCGTCGACGGGGCGGATGACGCGGCAGGGGTTGCCGGCGGCGAGGACGCCCTCGGGGACGTCGCGGGTGACGACGCTCCCGGCGCCGATCACCGAACGCGGGCCGATCGTCACGCCGGGGCAGATCACCGCGGCGCCGCCGACCCAGACGTCGGCGCCGATCGTGATCGGCCGGGCGTATTCGTGGAGCCGGCGCGCGGCGGCGTCCATGGGGTGGGTCGCGGTGTAGATCTGAACCGACGGCCCGAACAGCGTGAAGTCGCCGATCCGAACCTCGGCGACGTCGAGCACCACGCAGTTGAAGTTGAAGAAGACCCGTTCGCCCAGGTGAATGTTCACGCCGTAGTCGCAGTAGAACGGCGGCTGCATCCAGACGGAGTCGCCGCCGGTCCCGAACAGCTCGCGGAGGATCCGCCGGCGCTCCTCGACTTGGGCCTCGCGAGTGGCGTTGAGGTCCTGGCAGAGGTCGCGGGCGCGGTCGCGGAGGGCGGCCAACTCGGGGTCGAACGGGTCGTACATCGACCCGGACAACATCTTCTCGCGTTCGGTGGGCATGGGCGCCGGCCTTCCAAGAAGCGGTCGGATGAGGGGGAGGACGCGCCGGAAGGCCGTCGACGTTCGCAAACGATCCTCAACGGCCTGGGATTGCAACGGTCGTCTTGCTCGTCCTCCCCCTCATCCGGCCCTTCGGGCCACCTTCCCCCGCGAGGGGGGAAGGCCGTTGATCCGACGTCTTCCCCCCTCGCGGGGGAAGACGGACGCCGAAGGCGTCAGATGAGGGGGACGACGCGACCGGAAGCCGCCGAAACGTC
>CALCIB010000100.1 GCA_937907525.1 uncultured Planctomycetales bacterium
GTGGCGCCGCCGACCCGCTTGGAGCGGACCTCGATGATCGGCTTGACGTTCTCGACGGCCCGGGTGAAGACCTCGATCGGCTCCTCGTTGGGGAGCCGCTTCTGGATCAGCTCCATGGCGTCGTAGAAGAGCTTCTGGGCGATGCTCTTCTTGCCGTCGTACATCACGCAGTTGATGAACTTGCCGGCCAGCTTGGACCCGAACCGCGGGTCGGGCCGAAGGTGGGTCTTGCTCGCCGTGAACTTGCGGGCCATTGAATGTCGATCCCGTGGGGCTTGGAGGCGATTGAATCCGTATAAGGGGACGACCGTCGCCGGGACGCGAGCCGGGAGGACGGCTCAAAGCGATCCGGGCGACGGGACGAGGGCGTGATTACTTCTTGCCGCCCTTGGCGGGGGCGCCGGCCTTCTTCTTGGGCGCGCCGTACTTGGAGCGGGCCTGGCGGCGGTCGCCGACGCCCTGGCAGTCCAGGACGCCGCGGACGATGTGGTAGCGGACGCCCGGCAGGTCGCGGACCCGACCGCCGCGGATCAGCACGATCGAGTGCTCCTGGAGGTTGTGCCCCTCGCCGCCGATGTAGGCGGTGATCTCCTTGCCGTTGGAGAGCCGCACCCGCGCCACCTTGCGCAAGGCCGAGTTCGGCTTCTTGGGGGTCATCGTCTTGACCTGGAGGCAGACCCCGCGCTTGAACGGGCACCCTTCAAGGACCGGCGACTTGGTCTTGTACTGGACCGGCCGGCGCGGCTTGCGAACGAGCTGATTGATGGTCGGCATGTTCTTCGTCGTTTCCCTGTCGTCCCTGCTTGGTCTCGGGGGACGGCCCCCGGAGACCCGCGACGCATCGGCCCGGAACGCCACGCGCGCTCGGACGACGTCCCCGATCGGATTCAGGCGGTCTATCCCGTGCCAAAGGGTATTAGTCTAGCGGGCTCGCCGTCGCTGTCAAGGCGATTGACGCGGCGTCCTTGCGTCCCTTACCATCGGCCGCGAGGGACCGACCTTTCTTCGACCGACGAGGGAGCGCCGCTTGATCCGGGTCGCCTGGCTTTACGACATGGACGCCTGCCACGCCCCCACCGGGGTGACTCGGCACGCCCTGGCCCAACTGGAGCGCCTTTCCCGTCGCGACGGCTTCGCCGTCACCGCCGTCACCGGGCGGATCACGCGCCCGGAGGGCTGGGCCTACTGGAACTCGCTGGGCCCCCCGCACCGCCGTCGATTCCCCGTCCGCACGCGCGACCTGCTCCGCTGGTGGCGAGTCGCCCCGGTCCCTCCCATGGAGTGGATCGCTGGGCCGCTGGACTGGGTCTATTGCCCGGCGGAGTTCCGGGTCCGAACCCGGCGCGCCAGGGTGGCCGTCACCAGCCACGACGTCTTGCAGGGCTTCAAGTTCGGCTCCGAGCGGACCCGGCGCAACGCGGCCACGGCGTTTCGCCGCGCCGACCTGGTGCTGTCGGTCTCCGAGTTCAACACCGCCAGGCTCCTGGAGGCCGTCCCGGAGTGCGCCGGAAAGACGGCCCACGTCCCCAACGCCGCCGAGGACCTTTTCTTCGAGCCGACCCCGACGACCGACCGCGCCGCCGTCCGCGCCGACCTGGACCTCCCCGACGATCTGCCTTACCTCCTTTCCGTGGCCAATTTTCAGCCGCGGAAGAATCTGCCGCGGTTGGTCCGGGCCGCGGGGAGGCTGTCGGAAGTCGCGGCGGGCGAACTGGCGCTGGTGCTGCTGGGTTCCGGCGCGCCGGAGGAGGAGCGAGCGCTCCGAGAGGCGGTCGCCGAACTGGGGCCCCGGGCGGTCGTCAGGCTTCCCGGCTACCGCCAGGGCGAGGCGCTTCGGGCGGCCTACGCGGAGGCGACGGCGCTGGTATTCCCGTCGTTGTGCGAGAGCTTCGGCATCCCGGCCGTCGAGGCGATGGCCCAGGGGACGCCCATGGCGCTCGCCGATTCCACCGCGTTGCCGGAGATCGGCGGCGAGGCCGGCTGGTACTTCGACCCCGAGGACGAGGAGGCGATCGTCGGGGCCCTTCGCGATTTGCTCGACCGCGACGGCGAGCGCGCGCGTCGCGTCGAATCGGGGCGGACGATCGCCTCGCGGTATCGCTGGGACGTCGCCAACGACCGGCTGGCCGCGGCCCTCCAGAAGCGCGGCTGAGCCGCCGCCGGCGCAAGTCGCCTTGACCGCGCCGCCGGGCCTGCTAAAAGGATCGCCGTTGGTCCGCGCCCCGACCCGCCATTCCTCACATCGGCGCGGCGGGGACGCGGATCGTCGCGGATGACTGGCCAGGGACGGCCGACCGGACGCGATCAAGAACTCGATCGCGCCGACCGCCCGCGCCCAGGGACGGGGGCACCACGCTCGTGAGCAAGACCAGGAAAAGCCGGCGCTCGTCGGCCGGAAGGACTTCGTCGAGGGCGAAATCACCGCTGCTGCGACGGATCCTATACTTCCTAATAATGGTGACGACCGGCGGTAGCGCCGGCGTCGGCGGGTGGTTGTGCAAGGATTACCCCCAACTTCAGCCGATTCTTTCGCTGGTTTTCGGCCCGTCGGAGGCCGGGACGGTCGCGGGCGAGATCGTCCAGGCCAAGGCGGCGCTTAAGAAGAAGGCCGTCGGAGCGGTCACGTCGGCGGCGGCTGGGCCGGGCGTGTATCGGGTTCGAGTCGACCGCGTCCAGCTCGATCCCAAGTCGTTCACGCTGGGGAGGACGGTCGACGTCCAGGCCCGGGTGCGCAGGGTCGGCGCGGACGACGTCGAGACGGTCGTCTGGGAGAGTCGCGGGTTCGGCGAGAACCTGGCGGTGGTCGGTCGCGACGAGTTGTCGGCGTCGTGGTCGAACCGGCCGTTCGAGGTCGAGTGGCGCCGCGGCGACCGCTTCATGATCGAGGCCTACGACGGCAGGGCCGGGCTCTTTTCGTCGTCGCAAACCTTCCGCATGGCCCGTCGCGACACCGACGGCTTCCCGCTCACCTCCGGCGAGTTCCCCCTGGAGCCCGACGGCCGCATCCATCCGGGGACCGACCCCTCCCGCAACCGCGTCACGCTGGCCTCGCGACGGGCGGGCGACTCCCCCGAGGGCCGCGACGACCCGACGCCGCGTGACGCCCCGTCTCCCGCCCGCGCGCGCCGCGGCCCCGACCTGCCGGCCGAGGTCGCCGAACGTCCGATCCTGCTCCGATGACCCCGACGGAGGCCCCGCCGTGCCCGTCTCGCTCTCGCTCGATCGTTTCGAAGGCGATCTCGCCGTCCTCGCCGCCGCGGACGGGACGTCGATCGACGTCCCCCGCGGTTGGCTCCCCGCCGACGCCAAACCGGGGGACGTCCTGACCGTCGCCTTCGCCCGCGACCTCGACGCGACCGTCAAGCTCGACGCCGAGACCCGAAAGCTCCAGGCGGAGTTGAACGCGGCCGACGACGGCGGAGACCTGAAGCTGTGAGGGTTTATTTCCGATGGTTGCGACGGTCTTCACCTTCTCCCCTTGAGGGAGAAGGTGGCCCGAAGGGCCGGATGAGGGGTCGACCG
>CALCIB010000101.1 GCA_937907525.1 uncultured Planctomycetales bacterium
CGTCGCCGTCGAAGTCGCCGACGGCGACGCCGGTCGGATTGCCGTTGGAGGCGTAGACGGCCTGGGGGGCGAAGGTCCGGGTCCCGGTCTGGAGAAAGACGCCGAGGTTCTTGGAGGCGTAGTTGGCGACGACGACGTCGGTTCGGCCGTCGCCGTCGAGGTCGGCGACGGCGAGGAACCGGGGGTCGCCGGCGGCCAACGTGGTCGGGGTCGTCTCGAACGAGCCGTCCCCCTCGCCCCAAAGGATGGCGACGGTGTTGGGGCCGTCGACGCCGACGACGAGGTCGAGCTTGCCGTCGCCGTCGACGTCGGCGGCGACGACGCCCAGGGGGCTGGAGCCGACGACGTGGTCGGTTCGGGAGAACGAGCCGTCGGCCTGGGCGAGCAGGACGGAGACGGTGTTGGAGTCGTTGTTGGAGACGGCGAGGTCGGGCCGGCCGTCGCCGTTCAGGTCGGCGGCGGCGACGCCCCAGGGGGAGGCGCCGGCGGCCAGCGCCGGGCCGCTTGAGAACGAGCCGGCGAAGCCGGGAGACGTCGGGCCCAGCGGGTCCGCCGTCGCCAATGTGTCGTTCGACCGACTTTCAAGGCCGAACAGGTCGATCCCGGCGACGTCGAACCCGCGGACGAAGGCGGCGGCCAGCGGGTTGCCGCTGACGTCGGTCAGCCCGGTTCCCACGGTCAGGCGGTACGAGCCGGGCTGGAGCGGCCCGTCCGCGACCCGGTAGGTCGCGGCCAGCCCCGAGGCGTAGCCGGGGGCGGCCACATGGTAGACGACGTCGTCGGCGGTGTCGAAGAGGCCGTCGGGCCCCGCGGCGCGGAGGTCGACGTTGGCCGGGTCGTTGACCGTCGCGGCGGTCATGTCCTCGGAGAAGGTCACCCCCAGGCGGTCGACGACGGCGGTCATGGCCAGGCCGTCGGTCAACGCCTGGGACGAGCCGCCGTCGCCGATCGTCGCCGCGACGATCGTCGGCGGGACGGCGTCGGCCAGATCGATCGACAGGACGTACATCCCCAGCAGGCCGGCGCCGGCGGCGGCCGACACCCGCGCGTAATAGGCGCCGTCGCCGCCGTCGGGGATCGCGTAGTCCAGGCTCGCCGCCCCGGCGGCGGAGGCGGCCACCTTGGTCGTTCCCTGGTAGATCTCCAGCACGGCGGAGAGCGCGCCGACGGCCGGCGTCGCCAGGGTCAGGGAGATCGCCGTGCCGGCGGTCTGGTTGCCGAGCTTGAAGTAGTCGCCGCCGTCGCCGGTGGCGATCGCGCCGGAGATCACGGCCCGGCGGCGGGTCACGCCGGCGACGGTCACGCTGGCGAAGCTCGGCGCGTCGGCGTTGGAGGCGGAGTCGTTGGATTCGCTTTCGGCCTGGACGCCGGCGGGGGCGAGGGTGACGCGGAGGCGGTACTCGCCCTGGAAGTCGTAGTTGGAGCTTACGGCCACCCGGTAGACGCCGGGGGTCGGCAGGACGACCGGGCGGGACTGGCCCTGGCCGTTGTACGCCGAGTAGAAGGTGGAGACCTGCCGCCCGGCGGCGTCGTAGGTCCGATAGTACAGGCCGCTGGCGGCGGGGTTTCCGGGGACGTCGGCGGCGACGGTGAGGACGTCGCCGGCTTGGGCGGAGAAGGAGAAGTAGTCGACGTCGGCGGTGGAGGAGAGGTTGCCGCGGGCGTAGCCGGAGCGGACGCCGGAGCCGGCGGGGTCCTCGGCCAGCGTGATGGCGGGGTCGCCGGTCAGGATCCGGACGAAGCCGCCGGAGTCGGTGGCGGCCAGGTCGATCCGGCCGTCGCCGTCGACGTCGCCGACCGCCACCCCGTAGTTGGAGTTGGGCAGGGAATAACGCGCGCCTGCGAAGCCGTCGCCCGTGTTGTAGGCGACGTGGGCGTAGCCGGAGCCGCCCAGGACCAGGTCGAGCTTGCCGTCGCCGTTCGGGTCGGCGGCGACGATCCCCACCGAGGCGCCGCCGCCGAGGTTGTAGACCTTGGCGGCGGCGAACGAGCCGTCGCCGCGGCCCGCGAGGACCGACAGGTTGTTGGACGAGCCCCAGTTGGCGGTGGCGACGTCGAGCACGCCGTCGCCGTCGAAATCGGCGGCGACGATCGCGTAGGGGTTGTAGGAGCCGACGGCGAAGGTGGTGGCGGCGGAGGCCGGGACGAACGAGCCGTCGCCGTTCCCCTTGAGGAGGGCGACCGAGTTGCCGCCGTAGTTGGCGGCTATCAGGTCGACGACGCCGTCGCCGTCGAAGTCGCCGACGGCGGCTCCCATGGGGTTGCCGTTGGCGGCGTAGGCGGCCTGGGGGGCGAAGGTCCGGCTTCCGGTCTGGAGGAAGACGCCGAGGTTCTTGCTGGAGTAGTTGGCGACGACGACGTCGGCCCGGCCGTCGCCGTCGAGGTCGGCGACGGCGAGGAACCGGGGGTCGCCGGCGGCCAACGTGGTCGGGGTCGTCTCGAACGAGCCGTCCCCCTCGCCCCAAAGGATGGCGACGGTGTTGGGGCCGTCGACGCCGACGACGAGGTCGAGCTTGCCGTCGCCGTCGACGTCGGCGGCGACGACGCCCAGGGGGCTGGAGCCGACGACGTGGTCGGTTCGGGAGAACGAGCCGTCGGCCTGGGCGAGCAGGACGGAAACGGTGTTGGAGTCGTTGTTGGAGACGGCCAGGTCGGGGCGGCCGTCGCCGTCGAAATCGCCGGCGGCGAGGCCCCAGGGGTTGGCGCCGGCGGCCAGCGCCGGGCCGCTTGAGAACGAGCCGGCGAAGCCGGGCGAGGTCGGGCCCAACGGCGTGGCGGTCGCCAGCGTGTCGTTCGACCGGCCCTCGAACGTGAACGGGGCAAGCTCGGCGACAGTGAACAGGTTGGTGTACGGAACGAGCGGGTTGCCCGCCCGGTCGGTCACGCCGGCGCGCGCCTGGAATCGGTACGAGCCGGGCTGGAGCGGGCCGTCGGTGATTCGGAACGTGGCGAGAAGACCGCGCTTGTAGCCGTCGGGAGCAAGGGTGTAGACGAGGTCGTCGGCGGTGTCGAAGAGGCCGTCGGGCCCCGCGGCGCGGAGGTCGAAGTTCGCCGGGTCGTTGACCGTCGCGGGGGCCACGTCCTCGGGGAACTGGACGACGAACCGATCCAGCTCGGCGGTGGTCGTCGAGCCGACGACGCCGGTGATCTCGACGTTCAGGCCGGTCGCGTCATAGTTGTAATTGTTGTTCGAGCCGTAGCCGACGACGAAGTCGACCGTGTCGCCCGCGTTGACGGCGAGCGTCCCGGTGTAGGTTCGGGCGCTGGCGTCGCCGTAGCCGTTGACGTTGGCGTCGTACACGGGGACGCCGTTGAGCAGGACGTGGACGTCGGTCGAGGTCGGCCCCTGGACGTCCAGCCCGGTGAACGTGGCGACGACGTTGATCGAGCCGGAGGCCGGCGCGGTCCAGCGCGCGACGCTCTTCTGCCCGCTCGAACCGGGGCGCAGCGCGATCTGGCCCGGCGCGTACCGGGCGGCGCCGGAGACGAGGAAGTCGGCCGTCGGGTTGTGGTACGCGGCCGGAGCGCCGCCGGAGACGCCCCAGGCGTCGAGCGAGCCGCTGGCGAACCGCGAGGAGTACGGGGTGAACGTCGAGCCCGGGGTCGGCGAGGTCCAGCCGTAGCTCCACGCGCCGGACGGGTTGCTCGACGTGTTGAATTCGGTGGCCGGGTTGGTCCCGGGGAAGCTCGTCCCGACGACCCGGGGAGCGGTTCCGTCGGTGATCGTGGCGGTCAGCATGTACTGGGCGCGGATTCCCAGGGCGGAGCCCGCGGCCGGTTGGACGCGGACGAGATACTGGCCGTCGCCGGTCGGCGTGTAGTCGATCGCGCCGGTGGCGCTGGTGGCCAGGACGGCGGCCTCGCCCAGCTTCTCGATCGTGAGGACGACGTCGGTCGGCCCGAGCGCGCCGAACGCGGGCGCGGCGATCGTCGCGTGGATGGCGTTGCCGGCGTTGACGTGACCGAGGCCGTAATAGTCGCCGGGGTCGCCCGCGGCGAGGGCGCCGGCGGCCCTTCCGGTCATCACGCCGCCGGAGCCGGCGAGGTTCACGGGGATCCGCGAGGTCTGGGCGTCGTCGGGCTCGACCTCGAGCGCCGGCCCGCGCGCCAGGTCGACCCGCAACTGGTAGTTCGACGGGTTGGACGCGCCGATGTAGACGTAGTACGTCCCCGGCGCGGTGAAGGCGTAGTCCTGGATCCGCGCCGAGCCGCCGCTGGTGGTGACGAGGTTCTGGCCGCTGGCGTTTTGGAGGTAGAGGAAGGGGGAGGCCCCGCTCGATTCGAGCCAGAGCGTGACGTGGTCGCCGGCCTCGGCGTCGAACCGCCAGTAGTCGCGATCCGTGCCGTCGAAGACCGTCCCCAGGCCCAGTCCGGTGAAGAGGCCGCTTCCGGCCGGCGTCTCGGTCAGGGGGAGCGGGGTCGCGCCGGCGATTTGATCGTCGCCGAGGGCGCCCTCCACCTTGCCGGCCTGGGGATCGCTCACCACGAAGTCGAGCGTGAAGGGGGGGAGCGGGTTGCCCGCGCGATCGGTCAGGCCGGCCAGGGTGCGGAACCGATAGCGGCCCGGCTGCAACGGGTTCGGGGCGATGGCGAAATCGACCCGGCGCGAACCAGGGCCGGCCTGGGTGGGCGTCAGCGCGTAGATCGAGTCGTCGCCGGTGCCGAGGGTCTGGTCGGGCCCCAACTCGACGAGGCTGTAGTTGCGGGGGTCGGCGGCGGCCGAGGCGAGCAAGTCCTCGCCGAACGTGACCGAGAAGCGATCGACGGCCTGGGCGACGTTCGCCGTGGTCGCGGCGTCGATCAGCGGCGCGCCGTCGCCCGCGATCCACGACGGCCGCTGGCTCGCGTCGCCGCCGAGGGCGGCGTCGTTGCGGTTGGCCGTCAGGTCGGCCGTCGTCTGGCCCGAGCCCTCCGCGAACCGCCAGTAGCCGGCGAGGCCCGTCTCGGAGCCGGTCAGGCCGCGCGCCGCGTCGCGCTGAAGGTCGATCGGCGACCGCGCCAGGCCCCAGACGCGGACCTCGTCGAGCTTGCCGTTGAAGAAGCCGGCGAACTTGCCCGATTCGAAGTCGGCCCCGATGACGACCGGATGCGCGTCGTAGGCGTTGCTCGCGGCGAGCGAGGCGGTCGTGGAGTTGCGCGCGACCAGGGCGCCGTCGACGTAGAGCGACTGGACCTTGGTCGCCTCGTCGAACGTGAAGGCGACGTGGCGCCAGGCGTTGGGAGTCGGGTTCCAGGCGTAGCCGACCGTGGTCGGGATGCCGGTCACGGTCCCGACGGCCCCGTAGAGGTTGCCGCCGTTCATCCAGAGCGCGTACGAGTTCGACGTGCCGGACCCGGCCGCCTTGGCGACGATCACGCGCGATCCGCCGAGTGCGGCGACGTTGACCCAGCCCTCCAGCGTCACGCCGCCGGTCGGGCGCAGCGACGGTGAGTCGGGCGCCTGGGCGAATTGACCGACGCCGTCGAAGCCGAGCGACGGGCCGGCGGTCGCGACCGCCGTCGGCAGCGTCGTCGTCGCGACGCTCGGCGCGTCGGCGTCGGCGACGTCCACCTTCAGCAGGTAAAGGGCCGACGGCCCGGCGGTCGCGGCCGTGTTGGCCGAGACTTTCGCGTAGTAGACGTCGTCGGCGTCGATCGTCCAGGTCGCGTGGCCGGCGCCGACGGCCGTCGCCACGACGCCGCCGTTGGAGCCTCGCGCCAGTTCGATCCTCGGGTCGAGCGTGCTGACCCCGGGGAGGACGGCCGACAGGTCGACCGCGTCGCCGGCCCGAAGCGCGCCCAGGTTGAAGTAATCGACGTCGGCGGAGGTCGTGACGTTGCCGGCGATCGCGCCGACGGCGTGGCCCGCCGCGCCCGGCTTCAGGATGATCGGCGTGGCCGCGGCCGCCGAGCCGTTGTTCTCGGCCTCCATGTCGACGCCGCGCGCGACGTCCACCCGCACGGAATAGGCCGGGTTGACGTAGGAGCCGCCGCCGTTGGCCCGGGCCTTGACGTAGTACGCGCCCGTCGTCGCGATCGCGAAGTCCGAGATCAGCGGGTGGCTGTTGTTGTAACCGCCGGCCTGCGCGAGGATCGCGTCGTTGGCGCCGCGCAATTCGATGTAGATCGAGCCGTAGCCGGACGTGGCGTCGTCGCCGGCGATCGAGACCCGGTCCCCCGCGTTGGCGTCGAACCGCCAGTAGTCCACGTCGCCGCCCGGATCGATCGCGCCCAGCCCCGCGCCCGTGAGGAACCCGCTCCCGGCGGGGTCTTGCGTCAGGCTCAAGACCGTCGCCAGGGCCGGGGCGTCGTTCACCCCCGACTCGGCGACTGTCGCCAGGAGCTGGCGGATTTCGAGTTCCTCCATGAGCGGCCGGAGTTCGATCCGCGGGTGCCCTCGCCGACGCGCCCTCGGGCCGCTCGAACGCCGTCCCTTGCCTCGAGGCCGCCGATCGCGTGAGAACGAGCTCATGACGCTTCCCTCTAATTCCAACCGAGCCGGCCTGGAGTTCCGGAATTCAATTCGTCCGCGACGACGCGGTTCGCCCGAATCGCCGCGCGCGACGTCGGCGTCTCGCGAGGCGCGCGCCGCGAACGTCCGCCTCCATCGAGCGAGGCGTTCCGCGACCGCGGCCGATCCCAATCTCTTCGGACTGTTCGGGTTCCGCCCGTCGATCGTTCGTCCGTATCGAACCGCCCGACGGCGGCGCGATCCGTGAGATCGTCGCTGGGACGTTTAGGGGTCGCGACGTCATCGGCGCGCGTCTTCCCCTTGAACTCGGGCGCGAGACGACGCAATGGTCCCGCTCCGGTCGTCCTTCGCGCGCCGCCTACCGTCACCGCCACCGCCCACCGGCGCGATCGGAACGGCGGACGACGTAACCCCTCACCACGACGAGGCGTCGCGGTCGTGGTTCGGCGGCGCGATGTTTGACGCGGCGTCGACCTCCCGGAAGCACGAGTCTCCACGATGCGAAACCAGACGATGGAGACGGTATACCGCGCCTCGACGCCGCATTCCAGAAAAAAACCGAAAAAGATGGATCGCGGCCGTTCGTCGTCCGGGGCGGGCGGGTCCCTCCCGCGGCGTTCCGTACCCTAAGGAGAATGGCGAGTCGCGTTTCGTCCGGGTGCGCGTGAGTCGAGGCCGCGCCGCCTCCCGATGTCCGACGAGCGCGTCGGATCGTCCCGCTCAGCGACGCGGGGGGGCGGGTCCGCCGGGGCGTTCGGCGAGGGCGCCGCGCGCCTCGTCGATGGGCTTCTGAATGACGAGCGAGTCGACGATTTCGCCGTCGATGGTCCAGGCGCGGTAGGTCAGGCGGCGGGCCGATTCGTCGATCTCGATCGTCTGATAGGTCGAGACGTCGACGCGACCGACCTCGATGTAGTCCCGCTCGGGCTGGGCGTGGACGAACTTGTCGCCGGAGACGGCCACGACGTAGGTGGTGCCGTCGGCCGAGCTGGAGACCCGCTGGTTGTTCTTCATCGGCGGGGTGCGGAGGTAGGCGTGGTCGTGGCCTTGCAGGACCATGTCCACGTGGTGGCGGTCGAAGATCGGCACCCAGTGCTCGCGGATCCGGGGGTTGTCGCGAACCGGGTGGGAAGGATAGATCGCGTGGTGGAACAGCACGAACTTCCAGGTCTCGCCGGCGGAGGCCAGGGCGCGGTCGAGCCACCGGGCCTGGCGATCCGCCTCGACGTCGCTCAACTCCGCGGCGGTGCTGTCGAGCACGGCGAAGAAGGCGTCGCCGTAACGGAAGCTGTAGACCAGCCCCGGATCGACCCCCTTCGGGCCGTCGCCGGGGAGTCGGAACGTCGATTTGTAGAGAAACGGCCCGCGGTCGAGATACTCGTGATTGCCGACGGCCGGCATGACCGGGACGCGGTCGAAGACCGGCGCGGCGCGGAGGAGGAAGTGGTCCCAGTTGGTCCGTTCGTTGCCGCGGTCGACGAGGTCGCCGGCCATGAGGACCGCGTCGATCCCCGGATGGCGACGGAAGGCGGACATGAGCAGTTCGCCCCAACGCTCGAACCCGGTCTGGGCGTCGCCCAGGTAGAGGAATTCCAGCCGCCTGGGCCGCGCGGAGGCCGTCTTCACCGTCCGCCACGGCCCCCATCGGTTGGGAGTCCCGTCGCCGACGGAGTAGTAATACATGGTGTCCGGTTCCAGGCCGTCGACCGCGACGGAATGTCGCATGACGACCGGGTCGTTGAGCAGGCCGTCCACCCGGACGACCGTCGCGGGGCCGGAGACCTGGCGCATGCCGGACAGGTCTGGGGGGGAGGCGGGGTCGTCCTCGGGGGTCTGGTATCTCGCCGGGGCGATCCGGACCACGCTCTCCTTCACCTTCGGCGAGGTCCGCCAGCTGAAGACGAGTCGGCGCGTCGGGTCGTCGCCGAGACTGATGGTCGTCTGGTCGGGGACCGCCGACGACGGCGAATGGGTCTTCCAGACCCGGCCGCCGGCCAGAAGCGCCATGTGGCGGCGGTCGCGTGCCGGTTGAAGCAGGACGGCGCCGTCCAGGTCGGGGGGAAGGTCCGTGATCGGCCGCGAGGCGTCGCTGGCGGCGCTCGCGCCCTCGCGGGCGGTCGCGAGCGTCCAGGAGGCGTCGGGGTCGGGCCGCGACTCCAGTCGATCCGGGGCGAGGGGCGTTGGGGAGTCGGAGCGGACGAAGGCGACGTAATGCTCGTCGCGCGAGCGGTCCAGGCCGTTGACCCCCAGGCCGATCCAGCCGGCCGGGAAGCGCTTGCGGTGGATCGCCCAGGGTCGGCCGTCGACTCGGATCGACTCGCCCGAGGCCGTGAAGCCTTGATCGCCGAGCCAGAACGGCTCGGAGCCTTTCGGCGCGGCCACGGCGACGACCGCCGCCTCGGGCGCGCGGAACCGCAGGGCGTCGCGGCCCAGCGCGTACCGCTCCTCGGTCTTCAGCCGAGCCAGCAGCGCGGGCTCGCGGGTGACGACCGCGGTCAACTCGCGTTCGGACGTGATCCTGGCGAGCCGGACCCCGGCGGCGTCGAGGGTCTCGCGGACGCTCGGCAGACGCTCGACGGGCGCGGAGTCCCGACAACCGGCCAGGACCAGGGCCAAGGCCAGCGGGACGACCCATCCACTCCGCTTCCAGTCATGCATGATCCGACGTCCCTCCTGGACACGGCGGCGTGATCCGGGAGAATAGATACCCCATCGGGCCGAATCTTCGAATGGCGATTTGCCGCCGACGACTCCTTTCCTCGCAACGAGACGCGACATGCCGCCGCTTCGACTCGCCGCGGAAGTCCTCGGCCACGGGCCCCTCGGCGCCCTGGTCGATCACCTCCCCGAAATCGCGCTGTTGTTGGGGATATTCGTGACGGCGACGGCCGTCGCGATCGCCGTCGCGGTCGGACGCTCCCCCGGCCGGTCTCCCATGTCGCGGGTCGCCGGGAGGCCGAGGCTCCCGGTGGACAACCCCCCGACGGGCGCGACGCGGCTCCCGTTCGAGCCGGTCGAGCCCAACCCGGCGAACCCGACTTACGCCCGCTACCTCGGCCCGTTCGGCGACGACGACCGGACGCCCGACCGGCCGGGGATACCCTGGCGGCGCGAGCCCTGCCCGCCGTTGCGTGGGCGGGTGGCGTTGGTCTCGCTGTTCGTCGGCGCCGACGGCCGAGGCTGGAGCGACGACGAGATCGCCCGTCACCTGACCTCGCTGGAACGCGCGGCGAGGTGGATGGAGGAGCAGGCCGAGCGCTACGGCGTCGCGGCGGGCGTGGGGGTCGCCGACGTCTACTTCGCCGTCGAGGGCGAGTCGTCCGAGGAGGTCGAGATCCAGATGGCGCAAAGCGGGGGCGAAGTCGGGTTCTTCGAGGCCGACATGAGCGTCCGCGCCATCGCCCTGATGAGCCGCGCGGCGGCCTCGCTGGGGTTCCGCGACGCGGTCGACTTCGTTCAGGAGGTCGCCGCGCGGTCGCCCGACGCGACGGTCGCCTGGCTGCTCCATCTGCGGCTGGCCGGCCGGTCCTACGCCGTGCCGTTGGACCAGACCGCCCTGGAGGGGATCGCGCTGGCCTTCTGCCACGCCCGCCAGGCCAACTTCACCGAGCCGTTGGTCCGTCCCCCCGCCCCTCGCGCCGGGATTCTGGCCCACGAGGTGCTGCACCTCTTCGGCGCCCAGGACAAGTACGGCTGGCCCCTCTCCCACTTCCGCGACGGCGACGTCACCGAGCGCGACGTCATGCGGCTGGACTACGAACGGCTCTCCGAACTCCGCGTCGACCCGCTGACCGCCGGCGAATTGGGCTGGCTCGATTGAGCGGTCCTCGAGACGGCTCGACTTGATTTCGACCGGACCAAACCGCACCCTGGAACGCTCCGGACGCGCCCGCCTCGTTCGGCCGGGGGCGCTCGATACTCGAAAACCACTGACCGTCACGGATTTTGGGGGAGTGAACATAACGGCCTTCCCCCCTCGCGGGGGAAGGTGGCCCGAAGGGCCGGATG
>CALCIB010000102.1 GCA_937907525.1 uncultured Planctomycetales bacterium
CTCATCCGGCCCTTCGGGCCACCTTCCCCCGCGAGGGGGGAAGGCCGTTACGATCTCCGCCAAGAATCCGCGCGGGGGCCTCTTCCCATTCACAATCCGCTCGGCCAGGGCGACAGCCAACCGGCGAACGCCGCCTTGAGCCGATCGCGGGCCGCCGGAGATTCCAGGATCACGTCCGCGCCGCCGTCGTAGGGGGCGAAAAGCCATCGACAGCCGGGAGGCGAGATCATGACGTTGGCGGAGCGCCCGGTCGCGACGAGTCGAAGGGTCGGATCGAAGACGCCGGACCGCCATTCCCATTCGCTTGCGAAGACGCGCCAATACGTCGGCGCGTGGAATTCCTCCTCCAGGTCGTGCATGGCGACGACCCGCCAGGGCCCCGCCTTCCGATCGAAGACCACGTCGGCGGACGCGGAATGCTCGGTGGTCAGGAGGACGACGCGCGGGTCCGAACCGGCGAGTTCGCCGAGAACGCGGTTCCAACGGCCCATGATGATCTGGAGTTCGTCCTCGGCGTCGGGATATCGCTTCGACTCGGGCAAGCCGTGGAACCGGACCCAGCGCGACGGCAGCGCCGTCCTCAGACGATGCGCCACCGGCTCGCAACCCGGAAAGGCTCGCGACCAATCCTCAAGCATCGCTCACCCCACCGGCACGACGTTCAACCGCCCCGCCTGGGCGACGATCGCGTAGGGCCGTCCCAGCGAGACGTCCATCGGCGTCCAGCCGTCCGGGGCGTAGGCCGTCTTGACGTCGGCGAGCAGAATGGGGTTCCGGTGGTACACGGTGTCGAAGCTCACCATGAACGACGGCGCGCTTTGGAACGGGCCGCCGAAGGGGGCGTAGTAGACCTGGCTCCCGCCGGGAGGCAGCGCGAAGTTCTGGAACCTCCCGCCCTGGTAGGTGGAGGCCGCCACGCCGAAATCGACCCGCGCCTGGGTCGTGTTGCGGATCGTGATCAGGCCGTAGTACCGGTTCGCGGCCGGGGCCGTGGGGATCGGGTTGATCGGTCCCCCCTGATTCCCCAGGAACCCCGCGCCGATTCCGGGAGTGATCGGCCCGTAAGGACCGGGGGCCGTCACGCCGGGGATCCGCCCGCGCATCCCCCGCATCGCGACGTTGTTCGCGTAGAGGACGGGGTCGCCGCTCCCCAGGGCGAATCCGCCCGCTCGAAGGGGCGAGTTGACCCGCCCGAAGACGACGGAGTGGTCCGGCCGAGCCGCCTCCCGACGCGCGACGACGGCCGCGGCCCGCTCGGCGAGCATCCCCCGCATCGAGGGGGCGGCGGACAGGGGGAGCCGCGGCTCCAACGTCTCGTTGCGGAACTGGAACGTCCGGGGTCGTCGCGTCTTCATGGTGCCCGTCCTCGTCGCGTCGTCGATCCACATCCCCCCTATAGTCTTAGCACGTGGGACGGAGATGTCGAACGAGACCCGATCAAGACGCGCCGGGGACGCCTCTCGCGAGCGACCACGCCGGGGATTCCGGGGCGACGTCCGCCGACTTCCCCCCTCGCGGGGGAAGACAGACCGCGAAGCGGTCAGATGAGGGGGAGGACGCGCCAGAACGCCGTTGGAATGCGCGGAAGCCCGTCCGGAGAGCCCTGGACGCCGACGGCTTACTGGCGCGTCCTCCCCCTCATCCGGCCCTTCGGGCCACCTTCCCCCGCGAGGGGGGAAGGGCGTTACGATCGACCGCGACGGTCACTCTCGGATCTGGCCGTCGCCGTAGACGACCCACTTGGTGGAGGTGAGTTCCCGGAGGCCGCAGGGGCCGCGGGCGTGGTACTTGTCGGTGCTGATGCCGATCTCCGCGCCCATGCCCAGTTGGCCGCCGTCGTTGAAGCGGGTGGAGGCGTTGACCATCACCGCCGAACTGTCGACCTCGGCGACGAACCGACGCGCCGCGGCCAGGTCGCGGGTGACGATGGCGTCGGTGTGGGCCGAGCCGTGGCGGGCGACGTGCTCGATCGCCTCGTCGATCGACCCGACCACCTTCACCGCCAGGATCTTGTCGAGGAACTCCGTGTCCCAGTCCTCGGCCGTGGCGGCGTCGGCGTCGGGGACGATGGCGCGGGCCTTGGCGTCGGCCCGGAGCGCCACGCCGGCCGCCCTGAGCGCCGCCGCGGCCATGGGGAGCCAGCTTTCGGCGACGTCCTCGTGGACCAGCAGGGTCTCGGCCGCGTTGCAGACGCCGGGGCGCTGGGCCTTGGCGTTGACGATGATCCGGGTGGCGACGTCGGGGTCGGCGGCCCGGTCGACGTACACCGCGCAGATGCCGTCGTAGTGCTTCATCACCGGCATCCGAGCCTCGGCGACCACCCGGCGGATCAGTCCCTCCCCGCCGCGGGGGATCGCCAGGTCGATGAACTCCGGCAGGGCCAAAAGCTTGCCGACGGCCGCGCGGTCGACGACGGGGACCAGTTGCGCGGCGTGCTCGGGCAAGCCGCAAGAGACCAACTCGTCGGCCAGGACGCGATGAAGCATCCGGTTGGACTCGATGGCCTCCTTGCCACCGCGGAGGATGGCGGCGTTGCCGCTCTTGACGCAGATCGCGGCGGCGTCGACCGTGACGTTGGGCCGGCTCTCGTAGATCATGAAGACCACGCCCAGAGGCACCCGGACCTGCACCGCCTCGATCCCGCTGGGACGACGGCTCGACCGGACCACCTCGCCGATCGGGTCCGGCAGCGCGGCGACCTCCAGCAGACTCCTCGCCATCTCGCCGATCCGCTTCGGATTGAGCGTGAGCCGGTCGACGGCCGCGGCGGAAAGGCCCAGGCCCGGCGCGGCGGCGACGTCGCGGGCGTTGGCCTCCAGCAGTTCGTCGCCGCGGGCCTCCAGCGCGCGGGTCGACGCGGCCAGCCAGGCGTTCTTGGGACCGGGGCCCATCGCCGCCAGCGTCCGCGAGGCTCGTTTCGCCTTCTCGGCCATGTCGCGGCAGAGGGCGTCCAGGTCCGTGGTCGTCCCCTCGATCGTCGTCGCCTCGCTCGCCATCGTCCTACTCCCAGCCTCGGATCGCGCCCCAGACCTTGATCGCGTCGACCATGGGGCCGACGTCGTGGACCCTCGCGACCCTCGCCCCCAGCGTGCACGCGGCCAGCGACGAGACCACCGACGCGGTCAGCCGCAGGGCCATCCCCTTGCCGGTGATCTTCTTGAGGAGCCCCTTGCGCGAGATCCCGATCACCACCGCGCAATCCAGGGTGGCGAATCGATCCAGCCCCCGCAAGAGATCCATGTTGTGCTCGAACGTCTTGCCGAAGCCGATCCCCGGATCGATCGCGATCCGAGCCCGGGGGATCCCGCGCGACTCGCACCAGCGGATCCGCTCGGCCAGGTAGTCGAACACCTCGCCGACGACGTCGTCGTAGCGGGGGTCGTCCTGCATCGTTTGAGGATTCCCTTGCATGTGCATGACGACGACCGCCGCGCCGAACTCGGCGGCGACCTCGGCCATCCGTTCGTCGCGAAGGCCGGAGACGTCGTTGACGATGCAAGCGCCCGCGGCGAGGGCCGCGCGGGCGACCTCGGGCTTCATGGTGTCGATGGAGATCGGTATTCCCAGCGGCGCGAGCCGCTCGACGACCGGGACGACGCGGCGGATCTCCTCGTCGGCCGGAACCACGTCCGAGCCGGGGCGGGTGGACTCGCCGCCGACGTCGAGGATCTCGGCCCCCTCGATCGCCAGCAGCTTCCCATGCGCGACGGCCGCGTCGCGGTCGGCCCACCGGCCGCCGTCGGAGAAGCTGTCGGGCGTGACGTTGACGATCCCCATCACCCGCGGCGTCGGGCCGTCGACGAGCGCGCGGTCTTTCGATTCCCATCTCGCGGACAAGGCGGACTCCGGCGCTGGGGCGAACTTACTTCAGGTCTTCCTCGGTGTACCAGGGCTGCTCCATCATATCCACGATCTGCGCGGCGAGGCGCTGGCAGACCTCGTAAGTGGCCGTGAGGGAGGTTTCGCCGACCTCGGGGACGAAGTTGACGGTGTCGGAGATGACGGTCGGCCCGCGGCCCTTCTCGGCTTCGGTGGGCGGGTTGTGGGTCCAACTGACGCTGACGTTGATCGTCCGCGTGAGCTGGCGGGGCAGGTTGAACGGGTTCTCGACCAGGATGTTCTTGTCGACGAAGTTCACGGTGCCGGAGAGGATCGTGTCGGCCTTCTCGACGTGGGAGACCAGCCGGTACGGCGTCCGCCTGCCGATCTCCTTCTGGACCAGGTCGGTGAGCATCTTCTCGGAGTCGCGCGTGAACGACTGCGACTTGAAGATCGGGACGAACACCGTCTGCACGCTCTTGTCGAACGGCGCGCGGAAGGAGTACCCGCACCCCGTCGCCGCGACCGCGGCGAGGGCGAGGAGGGCCCGACGCCGCGAGGGCGCCGGAGCGATCGGTCGGGGGAGATTCGCAATCATGTCGGCCTCTTCCATAAGACCCGCCGCGGCCTTCGATCACTGACCCTCGCGAACGCTCCGACGTCCTTCCCCCCTCGCGGGGGAAGGTGGCCCGAAGGGCCGGATGAGGGGGGGGCGGGCAAGTCGGCCGTCGCGATTTCGGAGGGGCCTCCCGCGGCCGCGGCCCGCGCCCCGTAACGCAAAGCTCCTCTTGCTTGTCGTCCCCCTCATCTGACCGCTCCGCGGTCTGTCTTCCCCCGCGAGGGGG
>CALCIB010000103.1 GCA_937907525.1 uncultured Planctomycetales bacterium
CCCCCCCTCATCCGGCCCTTCGGGCCACCTTCCCCCGCGAGGGGGGAAGGCCGTAAACGCGACGCGGGCGCGAGGAAAACTCCAGCCGCGGCCCCCATTCGGGCGAAGAAGAGACGATAGGCCATGGAGGGATCGACGATGCGACTGGCCCTGAACTTCCCGAGGGTCGATCCCACCAGGGGCGGGGCCGAGACCTACATCGTGGATCTCTGTCGCGGCCTGCTGCGCCGCGGGCACGAGGTCGACCTGTACGCCGGCGGTTGGGCGGAAGGCGCTCTGCCGTCGGAGGTCCGCCGCGTCCGCGTCGAGTCCGGCGGACGGACCCGCTCCCAAAAGATCGCCGCGTTCGCCGACGCCTCCGCGGCGCTTCTGAAGAACGCCGATTACGACTGCTCCGTCGGCTTCATCAACACCTACGAGCACGACGTCATCATCCCGCAGGGAGGCGTCCAGGGGGGGAGCCTGCGGGCCAACTCCAGGCGGTTCGCCAACCCGGTCGCGCGCCGGCTGTACGTCCTGGGCAAGAAGGCCAACCCCAAGTTCTGGACGTATCGCGCGATCGAGAAGCGTCAATACGATCCGGCGCGCGGGGCGCGGGTGGTGGCGGTCAGTCGGATGGTCGCCGGGCACCTCCGGGAGTTCAACGGCGTGGGCGGCGACCGAATCCGAGTCGTCCCCAACGCGATCGACCCCGACCGCGTGACCCTCCCCCGGCCCAACGAGACCCGCGCCGAGTTCCGAGGCGAGGTCGGCCTCGCGACCGACGACCTGGTCGGCCTGTTCGTGGGACACAACTACGCACTGAAAGGTCTCGAACCGTTGATTCGAGGGCTCGCGGCGCGGGAGCGTCCCGGCGCGCGGCCGATCAAGCTCCTGGTCTGCGGCGGCGGTCGGCCGGGACGGTATCGCCGGCTGGCGGAACGGCTGGGCGTGGGGGATCGGGTCGTCTTCCTCGGCTTCCACGACGACGTCCGCGAGTGCTACTGGTCCAGCGACTTCTTCGTTTCGCCGACGTATTACGATCCTTGCTCGCTGGTCGTCCTGGAGGCCCTCGCGTGCGGCCTGCCGGCGATCACCACGGCCTGCAACGGGGCGAGCGAGTTGATGAGCCATGGCCGTCAGGGGTTCGTCCTTTCGACGCCCGACGCGACCGACGAAATGGTCGCCGCGCTCGACGCGACGGCCGACGACGACCGCCGCGCGGCGCTCTCGGCCGAGGCGGCGGAACTCGGCCGCGCCTGGACATTCGATGACCACGTCGAGGCGCTCGTCAAGGTGTTCGAGGAGGTCGCCGCGAGCAAGCGGAAGTCCGCGGGGCTCCGTTCGCGACGCGATCGCATCCCGATCCACGGAAGGGGGAACGCATGAAGGCCGTGATCCTGGCGGGGGGCAAGGGGACGCGGCTGCGTCCGTACACCCACGTCCTGCCCAAGCCGCTGATGCCCCTGGGCGAGGACGATCCGATGCCGATCCTGGAGGTCGTCATCCGCCAGTTGGAGCGCTACGGGTTCCGGGACGTCACCATCATCACCGGCTACCTCACCGAGTTGATCGAGACCTTCTGCGGCGACGGTCGGAAGTTCGGCGTCCGGCTCGACTACCGCCGCGAGGTCGCCCCGCTGGGGACGGCCGGCGGCTTGACGCTGATCGACAAGCCCGACGAACCCGTGCTGGTCATCAACGGCGACATCCTCACCACGCTCGACTACGGCGCGATGCACGACTTCCATCGCGTCCGCGGGGCCGCGGCGACGATCGCCTCGTACCCTCGCGAGGTGAAGATCGACTTCGGCGTCCTGGAGTTCGGCGACGACCCCCACGTCCTGACGGGATATTCCGAGAAGCCCGAATACTCGTTCCAGGTCAGCATGGGGGTCTATATCCTGGATCCGTCGGCCTGGGACTACCTGACGCCGGGCCAGGCGGTCACGATGCCGGAACTGCTGGAGGCGATGCGGACCACCGGCCGCGCCGTCCACTGCTACCGCCAGAAATGCTACTGGCTGGACATCGGCCGCCACGACGACTACGCCACCGCCAACGAGATCTTCGACGACCGACGCGCCGCGTTCCTCGGCCGTCCCGACCAGGCGGTGCTGAAGATGGGCCGCGACGACTGACGGAGACGCCCCCTTGAACTGGTCTTACCCCGCCGTCGCCCTGGCCGCCTACCTGATCGGCGCGATCCCGTTCGGCTACCTGATCTACTACGCGCTGACCAAGCAGGACGTCCGCAAACTCGGCTCGGGGAACATCGGCGCGACCAACGTCGGCCGACTGCTGGGCTTCCGGTTCTTCATCCTGGTCTTCCTTCTGGACGTACACAAGGGGCTGCTGCCGACGATCGGTCTCCCCTGGCTGTTCGCCCGGTTGGGCTGGGACGCGCCGACGGATCTTCCCGTCCTCGCCGCGGTGGGGGCGATCCTCGGCCACAACTTCCCGGTCTACCTCGGCTTCAAGGGGGGCAAGGGGGTGGCGACCAGTCTGGGCGCGCTTCTGGCGCTTCAGCCGGTCGCCTGTGGCGCGGCGGCGGTCGCGTTCTTCGCGGTGTTCTTGCCGTCGCATTACGTTTCGTTGTCGTCGATGACCGGCGGCGTCGCGTTCGCGGCGACGTACTTCCTCCGAACGGCCGAGCCCTGGTCGCGGGAGCATCGCGCGATGAGCCTGCTGGCGATCGCGGCGGTGGTGCTGTTGATCGTCCGGCATCGCAAGAACGTCGGTCGATTGCTCAAGGGGACGGAGAACCGCATCGAGTTCGGCCGCGAGCGGCGCGAGCACGCGCCGCCCCCCTCGGCGCCCTCGGGGATGGTTCATCCCGCGGCGCTGGTCGGGATCGCGGCGGTCGTGCTGTGGGCGGCGGGCGCGGCGGCCTGGTGGGTGGCTCGAACCGCGGCCGCGCCGGTGGAGGCCGTCGCCGGCCCCTGGCTGTTGCGCGAGGTCGACCGTCGACCCACCGGCCAGCAGCGAGCCGAGCGGATCGCCTTCGACGCCGACGGCGACCGCCTGGCGGTCCTCTGCCCGCGGTACAACCGGGTGTTGACGTATCAGGTAGGCGTCGATGGCAAGCTCGCGCCCTTGGCCGCGATCGGCGTCGAAGGGCGGCCGGTGGCGATCGCGGTCGTGGGCGACGACGTGGCGGTCCTCCAGCGTCCCGTCAACGACGCCAAGCACCTGGGGCCGGGATGGCTCGACGCCTTCACGCTCGAAGGCGGGAAGACCGGCGCGCGGGTCGAGGCCGGTTACTACCCCGACGACCTGGTCGCCACCCCCGACGGCTCCCACCTGGCGGTCCTGTCGTCGGGAAGGGCCGAGGGCGACCCGGACAAGCCCGCCCCGGCGCTGAGCGTTTACGCGGCGCGCGACGTCCTGGCCGGCCCCGCCGCGGGGCCCGTCGGCCGGGTCGAGTTCGACGACGGCGACGACGTGGAGCGGCTGTTCCTCTCCCGCCGAGGCGGCGGCGCCCTGGCGACCCTGGCGCGATCGAAACGAGCCGTGGCGCTCGACCTGACCGACCCGACCGCGCCGAAGATCGCCGGCCGCATGGACCTGGCGCGGGCCGACGCCCCCTACGTCTCGACGTCGGACGACGGCGATTGGCTGCTCGTCCCCGTCGGGGGCGAGGCCGTCGCCGTCGCCAGCCCGCCGGACGGCTCGGAAGGCGAGGCCGCGCGCTATCTGGTGACGGCACCCGAGGGCGAGTCGGGGCTGAGGCTGCTCCAGGTCGAGCCGCCGGCCCTGCTCGGCCGGTTCCCGATCCTGGGCCCGCTGAACCTCGGCGGCGCCGAGCCGGCCGCGCTGGCGTACTCGCCGGCGCGACGGCTGATCGCCGTGGCGACCAGGCCCGGCACGGTGCATGTCGTCCGGCTGGAGTCGCGGCTGGGGTCGGGCGAATAGGCCGCCGACCGCCTTGGGGTTGATTCGACCGTTCCCATCGCAATGATTGGGTATTAGCGGCGAATACCTCTTGGGCGACCACGCCCACTCCGGGGAACGAGATCATGAAGACCCACGGCACGGCGGTTTGGCGCGGCGGGTCCACCGACGGCGAGGGAACCATCACCGGCAAGAGCGGCGCCATCGCCAAGGTGGCCTTCGGCAGCCCCATCCCCCACCAGTTCGAGAAGAAGGGGGAGACCAACCCGGAGGAGTTGCTCGCCGGAGCGCACGTCACCTGCTACACGCTGACGCTCGCCCACCTGCTGCAAAAGGCCGGCCTCAAGCCCGAGCGGCTGGAGGCCACCGCCGAGATCACTCTGGAGAAAGGGAGTACGGGCCTGACCATGCCCTCGTCCCACCTGACCTTGAAGGCCAAGATCCCCGGCGCCGACCGCGCGAAGTTCGAGGAGTTGGCGGAGAAGGCCAGGACCGGTTGTTTCATCGGCCAGCACTTGAAACTTGCCATCACGCTCGACGCCGCGCTGGAAAACTGACGTCCGCGCCGAACCAAGGGACCGAAAGCCATGAGCCCAACCGCGGCGAGCCCCCCGGCGTTCTGTCCCTCGTGCGGCAAGGGGTTCGCGACCGCCGGGTCGCGGCGGCTCTGCGACGAGTGCGGCGCGGGCCTTCTGGATCGCGGCTACTGTCCGGTCTGCGAGGGCTTTCTGAACGCTCCCGCGGGAGGCGTCTGCCCCAAGCACGACGTCTTGCTGGAAGCGGGCCCCGAGGCCGCGGGTCCGCTTCCGGACTTGAAGGGGCCGTGGGTGGAGGTCGCCCGCTTCGGCAACGTGGCCGACTGCCACCCTCCTCGGATCCGCCTGGAGGCCGAGGGAATCCCGACCATCGTCGATGGCGAGCTGGCGGGGTCGAAGGCGTTCCACGCCGCGTTTTCCGGCGGGGTCGTGCTCCGCGTCCCCGAAGGCATGGCGGCCGACGCCCGCGTCATCCTCTCCCAGAAGTGGTCCGACGACGCCCTGGCGCTGGGGATCAAGGAAGAGGACGACTGGGACGACGAGGACTTCGGCCCCGCCGAGGGGGCCGAGCCCGGCCCGCGCGCGTCGGGCCGACCATCCGGCAAGGAGTCGGCGATCTGGTTTTGGATCGTCGTCATCACGCTCGGGACCGTCGCCGGCCAGATGTTGATCAACGCGCTGGGCGCGATTGGCCGCTGAGAGTCTGTCTCATAAGTGGGCAAGGGACGACCATCACGGTCTTCCCCCCTCGCGGGGGAAGACAGACCGCGAAGCGGCCGGATGAGGGGGACGACGCGCGGGACGACCGTTGGAATTCGCGGAAGCCCGTTCGTG
>CALCIB010000104.1 GCA_937907525.1 uncultured Planctomycetales bacterium
GGGAGTCGTCGCCCCGGTCGTTGTCCGAATCGCTCCGTGAAGCCGTGCTCGTCGAACCGCGCGCCGCCGAGCGAAGGACGCCCAGGGCCGCGTCGTCACCGTCTCCGTCGTCGCCGCGGTCGTTGACCGAATCGCTCCGCGACCTGGTGATCGGCGAGCCGCACCAACCGGCGGCCCCCGCGCCGCCACGGCCCGAGGCCGGGACGGACGACGACCGGCGGTCGCGGTCGCTCCGGCGATGAGCGTCGATCGGAGGGTGACGCGCCGCGTGATCGAGGACCGCGTCCTCGATCGGTTGTTCGAGGGTCGCGAGCGGCCGCTCGAAGGCCTCCGGCGCGTCGAGGTCCTCGGCCTGAAGTGGCCGCCGGACGAGCCGGATCCCGTCGCCTGGCCGCCCCTGGGGACGATCGTCGTCAAGCCGATGGAGGGCCGCGACTTCGTCGCCGACGTCGTCCAGGCCGCGCGAGACGTCCTCGCCGACGTCCGCGTCGACTTCGTCAGGTTCGATGCCCGCTGGCGGAACCCGCCGCGGGAAGCGCCCGGCTGGAACGCGCGGGCGATCGCCTTCTCGACGACCGAACTCCTCTCGTTCCGGTGAGCCGATCGTCCGTCCCCCGTCGAACCCCCTTGCGTTTTGTCCCACGCCGTCGTATAGTCGTGTTGGGACGAGCGGGGCCGGGAGGGGCGCGGGATGGACGAGAGCGAGCGGATCATCCGGGGCTTCGACCTCCCGCGCGAGCGGCTGGCCCTGGTGGTCGAGTTCGAGCCGTTCGCGTCGCGGTGGCGGGCGCTGGGCCTGACCGACGACGACCTGCACGTCCTCCAGCTCAGGATCCTGCGCGATCCCGACGCGGGCGTCGTCGCGCCGGGGACGAACGGGCTGCGCAAGCTTCGCTTCGCGGCGCCCGGCTCGGGACGCGGCAAGAGCGGCGGGTACCGAGTCTACTACCTCAACGCCCTGGAACACGGCTGCCTGGTTCTCTGGGCGGTGCTGTCGAAATCGGAGCGGGCCGACCTGACGAGGGCCGACCGCGACGCCATCGCGAAGCGGGTGACGGCCGTCAAGAAATACCTCAAGGCGAGGGCGGAGGGGCGATCGTGAAGAAGGCGAAGAGGCGCGGGGGGGGGGCCGCCCCGGGCGACGGCCTTTCGGCCCTGGGGCGGGAGATGGTCGCGGGGGCCGACGCCTTCCTGGAGGCCGCGCGGGACGGCGGCCCGATCGAGGGGCGATTCACCGTCCGGACCGCGGAGGTCGGGCCGGGCCCGCGCGAGTTCAAGCCCGAGGACGTGGCGGCCGTCCGAAAATACTTCCGCGCGAGCCAGGCGGTGTTCGCCGACTTCCTCGGGGTGAGCGTCGCCGCGCTCCAGTCCTGGGAGCAGGGGTCGCGGCCCGTCCCGGGAATCGCGTCGCGCTACCTCGACGACCTGATCGCCTTCCCCCAACTCTGGGAGCGACGGATCGGGAAGGTCGCCGCGAAGTGACCGCGAGGCCGGGACGCCGGCCGCGCTCCGATCGCGACCGGTTCGAAAAGACGAACCGCCGCGGCCCACCCGGAGGAGAGGGCCGCGGCGGTTCGGCGACGATCGGCGGAATCGGCTCGCGGTCCCGAGGGTCCGAGCGCCGCCGGGGACGACCCCCGCGAGGGGATGGCGGGCCGAAGCTCCCGCCGCTTTGGGCCCCGACGACTCCGTCCGTCGGCACCAGACTACGCCGAAGCGCGAAAACCCGTCAAGCGTGCATCCGCCCAAAGTCGCCCGAGACCCCTCCCCCGCCCCGACGGCGGGGGAGGGGGGCGGCGGAATCGATCACGGAATCGGCATATCTTAAACCGCAAGGTTTACGCCGCCGTCGCGTCTTCGCCGTCGTCCGCGCCGGGCTTGCACGCCTTGTAACCCGTGAGGTATGCGAGCAACGCGAGTTCGACCACCTGGCCGCGCGATATGCGCTTGTGGTCGGAGCACACGCCGAGGCGCATGTAGGTTTGCTCGCTGATCGAGATATTTAGGCCGCGCATCTCCGGGTTCGCGGGCCTACGCGGCTTCGGTCTCACCTTCGTCCGCTTTCCCGCCGGCTCCTGCTCGCTCATGGGTCCGCCCCTCCGCGCGTCACGTCCTCAACGCCTCCGCCTCAACCGTTATCGGCGCGAGGGCGCGCGACTGTTGAGCGGAGGCACGCGCGGACGCTCACGCCGCCTTGCCGCCGCCCGCGCGACCGTAGGGACGCAGCTCCAGCTTCAGCGCGCGGCAAAGGCGGTCGATCGTCTCACCCTTCAGGTCGCCGCCGGCCATGAACCTATCCACCCGGATACGGTGGACGCCCGTCTCTATTTCGAGGGAGTAGGACGTTCGTCCGCTCAGACCGATCGCGGACCTAAGCTGGTCGTTGATCGAGGTCCGGAGCGGGGGAGGGGTCTTGGCCGATTTGGAGCGCGGCATTGCGGGCGTGCCTCTTGAGGATCGATTGGATTGACGAGACCGACCAGCGATTCCCCCTCGGGACCAAGTCCGGGTGACGGTCGTTCAGGATCGCGGCGGCGCCGGCGGGGCTCGCGCCCTCGGCGAACCAACCGCGCGCGACCTTCAGCGCGTGCCTTTCGATCGCGGTCAGGTCGCGGCCCGTTTTGTCCCGGTGGTCGAGCGCCTTGATTTTGGTCCCGGTCCAGCGTTGACGCTTGGTCGGTATCAGGTCGGCCGAAAGGCCGGAAGCGATCTTGCGGAGCGAGCGGCCCTCGCGACGCTCGCGCAGGATTCGGGCGATCACGGCCTGCTCCTCGGGGACCGGGACCAGGGGCCGGGCCTTCTCGCCCTTGACGCCGCCGACATCCCAGCCGTAGGGCGCCTCGCCGGCGAACGTCCCCTCGCGACGCGCCATGTCATGGCCGTCCTGGACCCGCTCGGCGATCGTCTCCCGCTCCCACTGGGCGACCGAAACGACGACGTTGAGCACGAGCCGCCCGACCGCCGTGGTGGTGTCGATCGAGTCGCCGACCGAGTGCAGGTCCGCCCCGACCCCCCCGGTGAACCAACCCTCCAGGAGTCGGTCCAAATCGCGAACCGAGCGGGTGAGGCGGTCGAGCTTCGCGACCACCAGTCCGCCGGCCCGGCCCGAGTCCAGGTCGTCCAGGGCCTCCCGCAACCCCGGCCGGTCGAGGTTCTTCCCCGAGCGGCCGAGGTCTTGATGGACCGCGACCAGGTCGAGGCCGTGCAGCTCGCAGTACATGCGGAGCTTGGCGACCTGGCCGTCGGGGGAGTAGCCGCCGGCCTGTTCCTTGGTGCTGACGCGCGCGTAGCCGACGACCTTGGGGCGGGTCGATCCGGTCGTGTCGGACATGGGTCGGGCTCCGTGTTTTCCGGGGCGGCGCGGCCGCGGCGTGGCGCGCGCGCCACGGGCCGGGGTCGTAGCGCCGGCGCTACACCTAGTAGCGCCGCGTATACGGTGTACGATCGCCGCAAGCGGCGTTATACGTCGCTTGGAAGCGACGTACAAGATCGAGCCCGCAATTCGGCCTAAAAATCCATCCAAACCGCCTATCAACGCATGGCGTCTCCACCCCTCCGATTGGTATGGTCGGGAATCCCAGGCCCGTCGTTCCGAGGAGCCCCCCCATGCCCTCCGACCTCGTCCTCATCCCCTTCGCCCCTTTCGCGGCGCTCCAACGCCACCGGCGCTCCGGCCGCCTCGACCCCGCCGATCGTTGGGACGAGCGATGGATACTTGAATATGATAATATTCATATACCAGTGGAAATCTACCTCGGCCGCCGCCGCCCGGCCGGCGACGCCTCGTCGCGGTTGATTCTGCCCGGCTTCGGCGGCGCCGAGCCGATCCACGTCGCGGTGCGTCTGGGGCTGGATCGCCCGGCGTGAGTTTCCCCAATGTCACCCCGGACGGTTTTCCGCCTCTCCGTAAGTCGATGGCATGCATCCACATGCGATGAATATGAACAATAAAATCAGCCGACCGACGATTTAAGGCCCGATTTCGTGGCAACGGAGGGGCGTCGGCGCATTCCTTGCGCGCATCGAGCCAACCCCCGCGGCCCAGGAGCCTAGCCGTGAAACCGTCCCTTTCGTGTCCGTCCCGATTCATGCCGGCCGCCCTCGTCGCGCTCGCCGCCGTCCTCGACCTCGTCTTCGGCTCCCACGGCCTGGCCACGGCCGTCGCGGTCGGCGCCCTGATCGGCGACTTTCAAGCCCGCCGGTCCATCTACCGCGAGGCGACGCTCCCGGAGGAACTTTCCGACGACCCCGACGACGTGGGCGCCCCCGTCCTGTTTCTTGGCGCGTACGAGCACGGCGCGACCGACGGCTTGACCCTGGTGCCCGTCCGGGGGATCTGGCAGTACGGGCCCTCGGGATTCGCGTGCTGGCGCGAGCCGGGTATCCCCCTCTTCGCCGCGGCCGGGGCGAGCCCCGCCGACTTCGCGGACCCGTCCTATTGGATGGCGCGGGGCGTGACGATCCCCCCGGCGTTCGAGGGGGGCGACCTGGGCTTGATCCATTGCGACGACCAGCCGCCGGGCTGGGACGAGGATGGCGAATCGGAGGCGTGGCAAGGCTTTTGCCACCGCCACGACCGAGAGGAGGCCGCCCGATGCGCCGCCTGATCGATCCCGCCTTCTGGCGCGCGGCCGCGAACGCTTGCGGCGTCGTCGCGATCCTGCTCGAAAAGGCGGCCGCCACCCCGTCGTCGTCTTCGTCCGAATCGTCCGAAGAGGTGGCCCGCGTCATCGCGCGCATGGAGAAGGAGGCCGCCCACGCCCCGGCCCGCCACCCCACGCGCGCCGACCTGGTCGAGACCTTCGAGCCGGGGCCCGTCTCTTGAAAGCGGCCGCACGCGCCGACGACCGACTTGGGAATCATGGAGCCCGACCTTGTTGACCATCCGCGAGCTCGACCGCCGTTTCGACCTCCACGAGCCCGCTGGCGCCGTCGGCGGCGAGGCGTGCGACATCGTAAGGGCGAAGCTTAAGGAGGCGGCCGACCTGGTCGCCTTCGAGACGCCCGAGTGTCGCGAGCAAGCCCTGGCGCTGACCAAGATCGAGGAAGCGCTCTACTGGGCGATCGCCGCCATCGTTCGCCCCGCCGCCGAGTGAACCATGCTCGAACTATCGCCCCTCGACGTCGCGGAGTCCTCTCCGCCGACTCGCAATCCGCTGCGCCTCGAGTACCTCGACCCCGCCGGCCTCGACGACCACCCGTCGAACTGGAAGCTCCACCCCTCGGAGCAGCTTGACGGGCTCGACTCGTTCATCGGCCGCGTGGGTTGGGCCGGGGCGTTGCTCTTCAACGAGCGGACGGGGCGGTTGCTCGACGGCCACGGCCGCAAGGAGCGGGTCAAGGGCAAGGGCCCGGTCCCGGTCCTGATCGGTTCGTGGCCCGAGGAGCAAGAGGCCGACGTCCTGGCGTTCCTCGACCCCCTCGGCGCGGCGTGGCAGGCGGACAAGGCCAAGGTCGAGGCCCTGGCCGCGTCCATCGTCCTCCCCGACGACTCCGACCCAATCTTCGCGGGAATGCTCGAAGCGATCCAGGCCGACGCCCTGGCCGCCGCCGAGGCCGCGGTCGAAGCCGTCCCGTTGCAGGGCGACCGACCCGACGACGGCATGGAGTTGGTGATCGCGATGGACAGCCGTTGGCCTTCGGCCGACCGCTGGGACGTCCCCGCGCTCCTCCCCGAGCTTGAGCCCACCGAAGTCCCCTTCCCGGCCACGTCCTGGGGCTCGCAAGCCGCGCGACGGCCCATGCCCGGCCTCTGGCACTTCTACACCGACGACGACAAATTCGAGCCGCTCTGGAAGTACCCCGGGCGCGTCCTGCTCTCCTCGCCGTCCTCGGTCGTCGAGCCCAACTTCAGCACCACCGATCAAACCCCCTTCGCCTTCGCCTTGTGGCAAATCTACCGCAAGCGCTGGCTCGCCCGCTGGTGGCAGTCCCAGGGGCTGCGCGTGTTCGTCGACCTGAACGTCGATCAGGCGCTCAACGCGCCCCACGACGCGGTCGGCGGCGAGATCCCGAACCTGCTCGGAGTCCCGCGAGGCTGGCGCGCGTTCGCCACCCGGGCGCACGCCAACCGGCCCGACAATCTCTTGACCGAGTGGGAACTCGCCAAGGCCCACGCCGACGGGAAAACCCCCCTGTTCGTCGTGGTCGGGGGCGGGAAGGTGGTCAAGGAAATGGTGAAGGAGTATCGATGGGTACACATACCCGAGCAAATCGAGCAGCGCAAGGGCGCGAGGGAAGCCGCGTGAAACGGTTCATCACGTTCAACGACCGGACGTTGCTATTCATCCGCGCCGACCTCGTCGCCTCCGTCGGCGAGTGGGCCGACGATGGCTCCAGGACCATTATTCACCTGACCACGGGCCAGATCGTCTACGTCGAATGCAACGTTTACGACGTGGTGAGAGCGATCCAGGACGCGCTGAACGACTGATCGACTTGAAGGCCGAACCATGAGCCGCCTCCCGTTCCAGAACTTCCGCCCAGGCTCCTTCTCCCGACCGCCCGACCCCGGCGGGGAGGGCTCGGCCTGGCGGAGTCGTCGCGAGCGCGAGGGCTTCGCCGCCGAGAAGAAGGCCAACCGAGGTTGGCAGCACGGCGCCGGAACGAGCAAGAAGGGGTCGCGCGGCCGCAAGTCGGGCATCGGCCGCACGCCGCCGAAGCCGCCCCGGGCGACGACCTCCGTTCCGACCCCGCGCGGCCCCGGCGGCGCGTCCTTCCCCTCCGTCCGACTCCCCGACCGCAAGCGGTTCGGCGGAACCGGCTCGCGAACCCAACAGGCCCGGCGCTCCGTCCTCGGCTCCATCGGGTCGCGGTTCCGCTCGCTCTTCGGCCGCTGACCGACGTTGAGACCCGCCCGTGGAGAAATTCAACCGCGAGCAACGCCGCGACCGCGAGCGGACGGCCCTGGAGATGCGCCAGCGGGGCTCCACCCAGCTTGAGATCGGCCGCGCGCTCGGCTGCGAGCAGGGGACCGTCTCGCGCATGCTCGCCCGAATCGACGCCAGGGCCCTGAAGGACATGGGCGACGCCTGCCTCGCCTACAAGATGGCCCAGACCTCGCAACTCGAATGGCTGGTCGCAGAAAACCTCCGCGCCTGGGAGGAGAGCAAGAAGCGTCGGACGCGCGTGGTCAACAAGATGGCGCCCGGCCACGACGACAAGGGCAAGCCGACCGGCAAGCACGACTCGCTCGGCCAGGTGGTCGAGCTGGTCGAGCAGACCGGCGACGTCCGCTACCTGCACGCCGCGATGAGCGCGATGGACCGGCTGCGGTCGCTCTGGGGCCTCGACGTCGCCGCGGCCGATCAGGAGTACGCCGGCACCGTCGCCGACCTGACGCGCGACCTGGAGGCGAAGCGCCGTGAGTACGAGACCCGCCGCGCGGCGCAAGGTGCGGCGGGGGATGCCGGCCGAACTGGCGAAGCCGCTCCGCTCCGAGCTTGACGCCTGCCGCGACGACCCGTCGCGATTCAACGAGACGATCCTGTGCCGCGCCTCCTACTGGTGGCGACAAGAGGAGATATGCCGATCGGTCGTCGCCAACCGCACCACCTGCGGACCCTCGGGCAACGGCGTGGGCAAGAGCTACCTGGGCGCCGGGCTGGCGCTCTGGTTCGCGCTCATGAGGCCGGATTGCCGGGTGGTGATCGCGGCCCCCACCGCCGGCCAGCTTGAAGCCGTCCTCTGGTCGGAAATCGAGCGAACCTACGCGCTCGCCAACGCCCGCGGCCGCGTCCTCGGGGGCCGGTTCTCGGGCCTGACGCTCGAATTCGGCGAGAACTGGAAGATCGAGGGTTTCGGCCAGGGCAGCGTCGAGGCCAAGTCGGGCCGCCACGCCGAACACCTGCTGGCGATCATCGACGAGGCGTCCGGCGCCCCCGGCCCCGTCCTGGAGGCGATCGACAGCCTCAACCCGTCCCGAAAGCTCTACCTCGGCAACCCGCTGCGAGCGGAGGGCAAGTTCTGGGATCTGTGCGAGAATCGCGCGCCCCGCGATCCGTCGATCAACGTCATCCGCGTCCCGTCGCTCGAAAGCCCGGACATCCACCTCCCGCGCTCGCCGCGGGGGATGGCCGACGCCGGCTGGTTGGAGGAGTCGAGGAGTCAGTACGGGGAGGAGTCGCAATGGTGGCTCTCCCACGTTCTCGCCCTCTTCCCCGGCGAACTCTCGGAGACATTGCTGGCCGCCGCCTGGATCCGGCTCGCCTCCGAGACCGTTTACGCCCCCCGCGGCGATAAGTGGCTCGGCGTCGACCTCGGCGCCGGCGGCGGGGGCGACGCCTCGACGCTGGTCGCACGCGACGGCGCGGGCGTCTTCGACTGCCGCTCCTCCCGCGACTGGGACCTGGGCGAGACCGCCCGCAACGTCCGCGAGCTTTGCGACCTACACGGAATCCCCCACCATCACGTGGTCTACGACCGCAACGGCCTGGGCGTCGACTTCGACGCTCGGCTGCGGGCCGTCGGAGTCGTCGGCGCCGTCCCCTTCTTGGGCGGCGCGAAATGCGAGGATCCCGGCTACGCCAACATGCGGACCTACGCGGCCTGGCAACTTAGACGACGCCTCGACCCCGACTCGACCCGAACCCATCGGCCCCGCGCCGCGCCGACCCACGCCGGCGTCGATCTTCGCTCCCACGTTCAGGCGATCCAGGCTCCCCGCCCGCTGGTTGTCGAGCGCTGGACACCGTTCGCGATACCCCGCCACCTGATCGACCGCCACGGCGACGAGCTCCGGGGCCTCCGAAACACGCTCGATCCGGTCACCGGCGCCAACGTCCTGGAGCCCAAGGCCGAGTTCAAGAAGCGGCTGAAGAAGTCCCCCGACTTCCTGGACGCGCTCGCCATGTCCTTCGCGTACTCATAAAGCCATGCCAATCGATCCAGCCGAAGTCGAGCGCGAGATACGCGCCGGGCTCCCCAACGAGCGGGACCGTCTCCAGAACGCCTACGACTCCTACCGCTACTCCCAGGCGTGTTTCGAGGAGTACCCCACCCGCTCCCGCGAGGGCCCCTGGAAAAGCGACTCGCCCCGGCGGACGACTCCGCTCCTGCAGCGCGCGATGGTGGTCCTCTCCGACGGGCTTTACCGCCACCAACCGACGCGCAAGCTCGGCGACGCCAGGGCGTCGGAACTCCTCGGCCAGTGGTACAAGGCTTCCGCGATGGCCACCCGCTTCAAGCGGGCCGATCAGCTAGCGATGGTGGGGGGCTTTTGCGCCGTCCAGTGGCTCGGGACGCGCGACCCCGCCGCCCCGGTCAAGTCGCACCTCTGGGGGGCGCACGAGCTGGCCGTGTGGACCGACCCCGACGACGCCACCGAGCCGGCGGCCGTCGCGGTGATCGACCGCTACGACTCCGGCCGCCGGTTGCGTCTCTATACCCCGGACGAAGTCGTCACCTATCGCTCGGGAAAGGGCATGGACCACGTCGCCAGGGGCGCCGGGTCGTACACCCTGCTGGGTCGCGAGGAACGGCCGAAAGTGCCCGGCGACGGGTTCGCGGAAGTCTCCAGGGCCTCAAACGCGCGGGGGTTCCTGCCGTTCGCGTTCTTCCACTGGTGGGATCCCGCCCAGGAGTTCACCACCAACGGCCCCGGCGACTCGCTCCGGGGCGTGA
>CALCIB010000105.1 GCA_937907525.1 uncultured Planctomycetales bacterium
CCGCGGCTCACTCCTCGTCGTGACGACTTCTGAAAAAGTGTCGGGTCGTCAGCCCCTCGGGAGAGGGCGGCCGCGCCAGCGGCGGGTGAGGGTCGCGGCGCTTCGCGAGCGCCACCGGCCGCGCCGATTGCAAGCCGACGCTCGTTCCGAAGCGCGACGACCCTCACCCGGCCCTTCGGGCCACCCTCTCCCAGGGGGAGAGGGGACGGCGCGGGGGCTTCGCCGGATCGGATTTTCAGGAGAGCAGGAACTCCAGATCCTCGCGGCTGAGGGTGGAGAGGACGCGGTTGTCGGCGTTGAGGATGGCGTCGGCCAGGTCGCGTTTCTTTTGTTGCAGGTCGAGGATCTTCTCCTCGACGGTGTCGCGGCAGATCAGGCGGTAGGCGAAGACGTGCTGGGTCTGGCCGATGCGGTGCGAGCGGTCGACGGCCTGGGCCTCGACGGCGGGGTTCCACCAGGGGTCCAACAGATAAACGTACTCGGCGGCGGTCAGGTTCAGCCCCAGGCCGCCGGCCTTCAGGCTGATGAGGAAGATCGGGCAGTCGGGGTCGTTCTGGAACCGCTCGACCTTGGCGGCGCGGTTGCGGGTGCGGCCGTCGAGGTACTCGTAGGTCATCCCCTCCTGGTCGAGCCGCTCCCGGACGATCGCCAGGAACGACGTGAACTGGGAGAAGACCAGGGCCTTGTGCCCCTCGGAGACGATCTCCGCCAGCGAGGGGAGGAGCATGTCCAGCTTGGCGCTGGGGCTCGCGCCCAGGTCCGGGCTGATCAGGCCGGGGTGGCAGGCGGCCTGTCGGAGTCGCAGGAGCGCCTCCAGCACCTCGATCTTGGAGCGGTCCAGCTCGGCGGAGTCCTTCTTAAGAAGCGCGTCGCGGTAGTGGAGGCGGAGTTGGTCGTAGGTCCGCCGTTGATCGGCCTCCATGTCGCAGTAGAGGGTGGCCTCGGTCTTGTCGGGGAGGTCCTTGACGACCTCGGCCTTGGTGCGGCGGAGGATGAACGGCCGCAGGGCCTTGGCCAGGACGCCGCGGTCCTCCCCCTCGACGCTGGCGGCGGAGGCGTAGCGCTTGAAGACGGTGTCGGTCCCCAGCATGCCGGGGTTGAGGAACTCCAGGAGCGACCAGAGTTCGCCCAGGTGGTTTTCGATGGGGGTGCCGCTGACGGCCAGGCGGTGGCGGGCCTTGAGGAGTCGGACGGCCTTGGACGACTGGCTCTCGGCGTTCTTGATCGCCTGGGCCTCGTCGAGGATGACGTAGTCGAACTCGACGTCGACCAACTCGGCGATGTCGGTGCGGAGGGTGCCGTAGGTGGTGACGATCAGGTCGTAGCGGTCGAAGTCGGCGCGGAGGGGGTGGCGGCCGGGTCCGGTGTAGTCGAGGATCTGGAGTCTGGGGGTGAACTTCTCGGCCTCGGAGAGCCAGTTGAAGACCAGCGAGCGGGGGACGACGGCCAGGCTGGGGCCCCGGGACTGGCGGCGGAAGCGTCGGCGTTGGAGCAGGGCGAGGACCTGGATGGTCTTGCCCAGGCCCATGTCGTCGGCCAGGATCCCGCCGAAGCCGAAGCGTTGGAGGTAGTCGAGCCAGCCGAGGCCCTCGCGTTGGTAGGGGCGCAGCTCGCCGCGGAAGCCGGGGGGGGCGTCGAGCGGGACGACCCCATCGAACTTGCGGAGGTTCTGGCGGACCTTGGCGAACGCCTCGTCGATCTGGATCTCCGGCTGGTTCTCCAGAAGCGCGTCGAGGAGTCCGGCCTGGGAGGCGTTGAATCGCAGGGCGCCGTTCTCGGCGGCGCCGAGGTCGGCCAGGAGGCCGTACTTCTTGAGCCACTCCTCCGGGAGCATGCCCATGGAGCCGTCGCCGAGTTGGATCATGGTCTCGCCGCGGCGGGCGGCGGAGATCAGCTCCGGCAGGGTGACGCGCTGGCCGCCGTAGTCGACGCCGCCGTCGAGGTCGAACCAGTCGATGCCGGTGGAGAGGGCCAGTTTGAACTCGCCGGCGGGTCGGATCAGTTTGCCCTCGGCCTCGATCCGCCAGCCGGCCTCGACGAGTTGCTTGGTGACGTCGTCGAGCCACTTGGCGGGGATTTCCAGGGTGTTGGGGTCGAGCCTGGGGTCCTTGGCGAGTCGGAAGCCCAGCTCGAAGAGTTTGACGTCGGCGGCGCTTTCGGTCTTGGGGTCGCGGCGGATGACCAGGCCGAGTTCGGTGGAGACGGCCAGGGGGGTGGTGCGGCCGGCGGGGATCAGGGCGCCGTCGTAGTCGAACTCCAGTTCGGCCAGGAGCTTGTCGGCGGCCAGGCCCCAGTTCTGCGCCGGGGCGCGGAGGGTCAGGCTGGGGCGGGGCTTGACGGCCACCTCCTCCATGAGGGGGGACTCGACCAGCTCGGCGGCCGGGACGCGGGTCTGGGCGAGGATCCGGCCGAGCATCAGGTCTTGCTCGGGCTGGACGAAGCTGATCTCCTTCTCGTAGCGGAGGCGGCCGATCCAGTCCATGACGCCGAGGTCGTCGAAGCGGGCGGCGCGGCCGACGCCCAGGACGAGCAGTCCGGGCATGAGGATCAGGGGTTCGGCCAGGTCCATGCGGTCGCCGCCGCGGCGGAGGCCGCCGCGCCAGGACCAGCGCTTGCCGCCGGATTCGGCGCGGACGTCGAGGCCGAACCGCCAGGGTTGGCCGTCGTCCCAGCGCACGGTGGGGGGTTCGTCCTCGCCGTCGCCGCGGCGGAGTCGGAGCCGGCCGCTGCGGGCGAGGCGTTCGACCAACGCGGCGTGGTCCTTGCGGAGGATGAAGCGGCGGGTGCCGCGGAGTTCGGCGGCGGGGTTGCGGCGGCGGCCGGGGACGTCGCGGGGGGCGGGGTCGGCCGGGCGGGCGTCGTCGGCGCCGCTCAGGACCGCGGCGACGCCGGCGGTGAGGGTGGGGACGCCGTGGTGGGCCTCGTCCAGAAGGGCCAGCAGGAGGCGGTCCTCGGGGTCGTACTTGACGTGGACGGCCTTGGGGGCGTACCACCAGGGGCGCAGGGGGCCCCACTCGCCGGTCGCCTTGCGTTGGCGGCGGGCCAGGTCGACGACGATCTGGTTGTGGGCCAGGCTGGCGGCGACGTCCAGGACGTAGACCAACAGCCGCTTGGCGTTGCGGTTGACGGCCTTGGCGGCGGCGGCCTCGCCGCGGGCGGCGGCCTCGCGGCGGGCCTTGTTCCGCGCCGCGCGGGCCTCGCGGGGGTTGGCCGGGGTTCCGGAGGGGGCGGGGCCGGATTGGGGGAGGGCGTGACCGGGGCCGCGGGGGTGGCCGTGCTCGCCGTTGCGTTCCTCGCGGCCCCGGGCGGGCTTGCTCCGGGGCTTGACGTCGCGGCCCCGCGCGGCGCGCTGGGAAGGGCCGCGCGGGGGCTTGGGCGCGCCGATGATGACGTCGCGGCCGTAGTCGGGACCGGGCGCGGGGTGGGCGTCGCGGGGCGGGGAGGGGCGCGGCGGCTCGTCGAGCAGCAGGTCGGAGGCGTCCAGGGCGGCGGCCGCGGGGCCGGGGGCCCCGGCCGTCGCGGCGGCGCGGCGGGGGGGCTCGGCGACCAGCCGCACGGCCATGTTCGGCGGCGACTGGAGGAAGCCGCGCGCGTCCGCCAGCAGGAGCGTGGCCCACAGGTGCTTGCACGGCTCGCCCAGCGGGCTGAAGTACGGGCACGAGCAGGTCGTCACCAGCCGCGGCCCGCGGAGGCGGGCGCGGACGCGGTACTTGGTGGTCCCGCGGACGCGGGCGACGACCTCGTTGGGCTTGGCCGACATCAGGCTGACGCGGCCCTTGGAGAAGTACGACTGGCCCCGCGAGCGGACGGCGTCGCTGAAGTTCCTGGCGACTTTTTGGGCGATCCCCATCATCGATTCCCACTCCGGGCGCGCCCGCCCCGGGGCCCGACGGCCCCGGCGAGCGCCCCCTTCTCGGCTTGGATCATACGGTGTTCCCCGGTCCCTCGCGGCGACGGCGCGGCGTCCCCGCTCAAACGTCGAGGTTCTTGACCTCCAGGGCGTGCTTCTCGATGAAGTCGCGCCGGGGGCCGACCTCGTCGCCCATCAGGGTCGTGAACAGGTCGTTGGCGGCGGCGGCGTCGTCCAGGCGGACTTGCATGAGGGTGCGTCGGGCCGGGTCCATCGTGGTCTCCCAGAGTTGTTCGGCGTCCATCTCGCCGAGGCCCTTGAAGCGGGTGATCTTGGTCCCCTTCTCGCCCAGCTTCCGGATCGAAGGCGCGAGCGCCCGCAGGTCCAGAAGCGGGTGTTCCTCGCCGTCGCGGTACAGCACGAACCGCGGCGGCGGCTCGTCGCCGGTGACCTCGCGGGTCAGAAGCGCGTCGGCCCGCAGGCCGTATTCGTCGCGGAGCCTGGCCAGGCCCTTGTTGAGGGTCTTGACCTCCAGGAACTCGTGGACCCGGCGCGAGACCGACGCGCCGCCCGATTCGGCCTCGACCTCGGCGGTCTCCTGGGCCTTCGCCGGATGGGCCGCGGCGTATTCCTCCTGGGACCAGAACGGCGTCTCCCGGCCGTGTTCGTCCTCGACCAGGTACAGCGGCAGGAGGCCGGCCCTGGGGTCGACGGCGGGATCGACCTCGGGGTGGGCGTGGCCGAGGAACTCCCGCAGCGAGCGGTTGCGACGGCCGAAGGCCCGCAGGCCGTTCTCGATCGCGATCCCCAGGTCGACCAGGTGCTTCAGCCGCTCCCCCCCGATCGCGCCGGGGACGTCCGCGGGGGTTTGGCCCTCGGCCGGGGCGGGGGCGTCGGCGGGGAGCAGGACGGCGTCGGCCAATCCGGAGGCCATGAGGATCGCCTGCATCTGCTCCTCGGTATGGACGTAGCGCCTGCCCTTCTTGCCGCTGGAGAGCATGTACAGCGGCGGCTGGGCGACGTACAGGTGCCCCGCGGCCACCAGTTGGGGCATCTGGCGGTAGAAGAACGTCATCAGGAGCGTGCGGATGTGCGAGCCGTCGACGTCGGCGTCGCTCATCATCACCACCTTGCCGTAGCGCCTCTTGGACGGGTCCTCCTCCTCGCCGATGCCGTTGCCGACCGCGGTGATGATGTTGCGGACCTCCTCGTTGCCCAGCACCCGGTCGAGCCGGGCGCGCTCCACGTTGAGGATCTTGCCGCGGAGCGGGAGGATGGCCTGGTACATCCGGTCGCGGCCCCCCTCGGCGGTGCCGCCGGCGGAGTCGCCCTCGACCAGAAACAGCTCGCTGGCGTCCTGGTCGCGGCTGGTGCAGTCGAACAGCTTGCCGGGCAGGCCGCCGCCGGAGAGGACCCCCTTGCGGTTGCGGACCAGCTCCCGGGCCTTGCGGGCCGCCTCCCGCGCCTCGGCGGCGAGCTGGGCCTTGGCGACGATCTTCTTGGCCGTCGCCGGGTTGGTCTCCAGGTATTCGGCCAGCTTCTCGTTGACGATCCGGGTCACGATCCCCTCGACCTCGCCGTTGCCCAGCTTGGTCTTGGTCTGGCCCTCGAACTGGGGGTCCGGGACCCGGACGCTGACGATGGCGGTGAGTCCCTCCTTGAAGTCCTCGCCGGTGATCGTCAGGTCCTTCTTGCTCGCCGGCGCCGCGGCCTTGGCGTACTGGTTCAAGGTCCGCGTCAAGGCCGCGCGGAAGCCGGTCAGGTGCGTCCCCCCCTCGATCGTGTTGATGTTGTTGCAGTACGAGACGACCATCTCGCTGATCGAGTCGTTGTACTGCATCGCCACGTCGACCTCCACGGCCCGCTCGTCGTCGCGGCCGCTGAAGAGGACCGGCGGGTGGAACGGAGTCTGGGCGCGGTTGAGGAAGGCGACGAACTCCGAGAGCCCCTCCGCCGAGAAGAACTCGCCGCTCCGGGGCTCCTCCCCGCGCTCGTCGGCCAGGCGGATCCGGACGCCTCGGTTGAGGAAGGCCAGCTCGCGGAGCCGCTTCTCCAGGACGTCGTACGAGAACTCGATGTTCGGGAAGATGGCGACGTCGGGGAGGAAGCGGATGGTGGTCCCGGTGGTCTTGGCGGGGCCCTTGGCCGTCACCGGGCCCTGGGCGACGCCTTGTTCGTACTGCTGGCGCCAGACCTGGCCGTCGCGGCGGACCTCGGCCTCCAGCCATTCCGAAAGCGCGTTGACGACCGTCACCCCGACCCCGTGCAGCCCGCCGGAGACCTTGTAGGAGTCGTGGTCGAACTTGCCGCCGGCGTGGACCTTCGTCAACACGATCTCCAGCGTGCTCTTGCCCGAGGCGTGGACGTCGACCGGGATCCCCCGGCCGTCATCGACGATCGAGGCCGAGCCGTCGGCGTGGATCGTCACCGCGATGTTCCGACAGTAGCCGGCCATCGCCTCGTCGATCGCGTTGTCGACGACCTCGTAGACCAGGTGGTGCAGGCCCCTGGCGGTGGTGTCGCCGATGTACATCCCCGGGCGCTTGCGGACCGCCTCGATCCCCTCCAGCACCCGGATGTTGGCGCCGGTGTAGGAGCCGTCGCCCGCGACCGCCGCGGCGGCGTTGCCGGCCGCGACCTCGCCCGTCTCGACGTCCGCGTCGTTAGTCAGTTCCATCGCGGCGCTTCCTCGGTTCGTCCCATTCCTCGCTCGTCCTTCCTCAAACGCCAGTCGGTCGCGGCGGGCCTTCGCTCAGTCGTCCACCGACTCGCCCAACTCCCGCAACCGCGCCTTGAACCGCTCCGCCCGCTCCCGCTCGGCCTCCGCCCGCTCCCGCTCGGCCTCCGCCCGCGTCTCGGCCGCCTCCGCCCGCTTCCGCTCGGCGACCTTCCGCCGCCGTTCCTCCAGCTTCCCTCGCCGCTCCTTCAGCTTCTCCTCCCACTCCTCCACCGGCGTCCCGAACGGCGAGCCGTCGGGATGATGGATCGTCAGCCCCTCCGGGCCTCGCGTCTCGAACCGGATCCCCAGCGAGGGGCTGACCCATCCCCTGACCTCCTCGACCTCGACGAGTCGACCGTCGCGACGAACCCAGCCTTGAAACCGCTTCGCGTGGGGATCGAACAGGTAATACTCCTCCACCCCCCGATCGTCGTAAAACCGGAACTTCCGCCTCATCTCCTCGTCGTCGTTGCCCGGCGAGCGCACCTCGAAGACCACCTGGGGCGCGACCCCCCCCTCGCGCCACTGCATGTACGAGCCCCGCTCCCCCTTCGGCCGCCCGAAGACCACCATCGCGTCCGGCGCCACCCGCTCATCGGAGGCGCCCTCCCGGGCGTACCAAAGCAGGTTGCCGGCCACGAACACGTCCGCCCGGTCCCGAAACAACACCTGCAAACCCGCGACGATCGTTTGAATCCAGCGGAATTGGATCGTGTTGTCGGACATCGGCTCGCCGTCGTCGTCCGGGTAGAGGAGCAGGTCCTCGGGTTGCCGCGCGATCGTGGTCCCCATCGGTCGGTCCTCCTCGGTCGTCTCGGCGCCCGCGATCCGCCGCCGCTCAATCGTCCACCCGGCCGATCCGGAACCGCAGGTCGGCGATCCGGGCGTCGGGGCAGGCCGCGCGCAAGGCCCGGAGCAACTCCGGCTTGCGGTAGGCGGAAAGCTCCTCCAGCAGCGTCGGATGGTCGACGACGACGGTCAGCACGCCGCGACGCACCTCCCCCAGCTTGGTCCGCGCCCGACGGGCCTCGCCGACCGCCGCGTCCCAGGCGGATTGCAGCTCCAGGGTCGCGTGCAGCCGGCCGTAGCCGCGGAGGGCGAACAACTCGCCCAGCACGTCGGACAGGGGCTTGGGGCCGCGCGGGTCGGGATCGGGCATGCGGGACCGGCGTCCTGGGTGGAAGGTCCGGGCCGTCCTCCGGGCCCGGGCTCGCGACGCGCCTCGAACCGGGACGGGCCGGCCTAGCGCTCGCGGGTCAGGGGCATCACGACGTAGGTGTACTCGTCCGGGGTCTTGAACACGGCGGCGTTGCGGGCGTCGATCAACTCGGCGGCGATCTCGGCGTCGTCGCCCAGGGTCTTAAGCGCGTCCAGCAGGTAGCGCGGGTCGAAGGTGATCTCGACGGCCTTCCCCTGGTAGTCCAGCGGCAGGTCGACCTGGGCCGAGCCCACGTCGGCCGCCTGGCTGACGAGCCTGAGCGCCCCGGGACCGAACTGGAAGTCCACCCCGCGGCTTTCGTCGCTGGTGACGATCGACGCCTGCTCCACCGCCAGCCGCAACGGCCCGACGGTCATCGGCACCTTGGTCTCCACGCTGGTGGGGAAGACGTCCTGATACCGCGGAAACCGACCCTCCACCAGCCTCGTGTAGATCACCGCCCCTTCGGTCCGCACCAGCGCCGCGGTCCCCGACTGGATCGACAGGTGGACGAGCAGGCCGTCGTCGACCAGGTTGCGCTCGATCAGCTTGAGGGCCTTCACCGGGATCACGGGGGTCCCGGCGGCCGCCGGCGGATCGTTCTCGGCCTGGGCGGGGGCGGCCATCCGCGCCAGCCGGCGGCCGTCGGTGCCGATCATGGCGATCCCGTCGGGCTTCAACTCCACCAGCACCCCGCCCAGGGCGTAGCGGGCGCTCTCCAGGTCGGTCGCGAAGACCGTGCGGCGGATCAGCTTCTTGAGATCGCCGGCGTTGACCACGTGGTACTGGTCGGCCGCGAAGTCCGGCACCTCCGGATACAGCGCGGGGTCGTCCAGCGGCAGCTTGAAGCTCGACCGCGCCCCGCGGACCAAAAGGTGTTCCGCGTCGGTCTCCAGCCACAGGTCCTCGTCGCCGCTGGTCCTCAGGATCGGGCCGATCTTGGGCGTCGGCAGGATGGCCGAGCCGGCCTCCTCGACCTTCACCCCCAGGACCCGGTGGCGGATCCCCACTTCCAGGTCGGTCCCCATCAGGACCGAGCCCTCCTCGCCGTCGACGACGAGCTTGACGTTTTGGAGGATCGGCTTGGGGCTCCGCGCGGGCACGACGCCGCTGACCATGTTGAACGCGGTGAGCAGTCCTTCGCGATTGCACAGGGCCTTCATGCGCGTGCCTCGTTCGTTCCAGTTGGGACTTCGCGACGTCGCCGCGATCGGCCGCGGTCGCTCCCGACGGGGCCGAACAGGGGGGGGCGGGCCCGGCTCGCCGGGCGTGGGACCTCGACGGCGACGTCGGGCGGGTTCGGGGAGGCGAGGTCGCGCCGACCGCGTCCGTCTCCCTGATCCTTCGGATTCGAAGGTCCTCTTCGGATCCATCATAACACGACCGGGGCCGTCGCGAAGCCCCGGCCGTCGGGATTCGCGGGATCCGGCCGGGCGATCCGCCGGCGCGTCCGGGTCGACGGGCGACGCGCCTCGCCCCGTTGGGATTCGGGCCGGCTCGTCTCCGGTCTTCATGATTGAAAAAGGGACACCGCCGTAATCATCATAGGACGGCGGCCAAGTCGTGGATAACTCTTCAAGCGGTCGGCGAAGCTCATCCTACCAAAAGACTTACCCCGACGCAACGCCGAACCCGCCCCGTGCATAACCCGGTCGACCCCTCGGTCGACGCCCCGCGCGCCCCGGTTCGCGACCGTGTGCATGGGCCAAGCGCCGCCCGCCCCCCGTGTGGATCGACCCCCCGAGGGCGCGCGGCTTCCACGCGAGTTATCCACACCCCCTCGACGCCCGGCGCGCGTGAAGCCTTGCGGTTTGTGTCGGCTTTGGCGAGCGACCAAAGCCATGAGGCTTGGCCGAAGAGGCGAGCCAGCTCGTGGGTGGGATTCTTCTTGCAGTGAGGCTGGATCGATCTTTCGCCCGCGCGCTATCCGTCCGACTCGTCAAGTTGCTCAAGTTGCCACAAGAGAGTTGCCACAAGAGAGTTGAGTGCGGCGATGGGAGTGTGTATGGTCGAATTGGAAATGAGGGGGGTCATCTCCGGAAAGGCTGGATCCATGGCAAGAGCGAGGGCTTCAAGCTCGAATGGGCTCGTGGAACGAGAACTTGGAAAGCGTTTGAAGGAGGTTCAAACCGAATTCGGCGCGGATGCGTTCACGTATTTCGGCGAAATCGCCTACGGCGCGGACTCCCAGGTGCGGGGAGCCGTCGAGCGGTTGGTGGAGGGACGCCAGAAGTCCGAAAAACTCCTCGTAATTCTCGAGACCCCTGGTGGTTACATCAATATCGTCGAACGAATCGTCAATATTCTTCGGCACTACTACAGCGTCATCGACTTCTTGATCCCTGATTACGCCATGTCTGCGGGGACCGTACTGGCCTTGTCAGGTGATGCGATCCACATGGACTATTACTCCGTCTTGGGTCCGATCGACCCGCAAGTGCGGAGAGGGAATTCCGGCGGATTCGTCTCGGCCTTGGGCTACCTCGAGCAGTACAATCGACTGATCGAGAAGTCGAAGCAGGCCGCCTTGACCGACGCTGAAATCAACTATCTGTGCGATAAATTCGATCCTGGCGAACTCTACGAATACGAGCAGGCCAGAGAACTCAGCATCGACCTCCTCAAGAAATGGCTGGTCGACTACAAGTTCAAGAACTGGACGACGACCGCGGGGCGAAAGTTGCCAGTGACGCGGGAGATCAAAGAGGAACGCGCGACGCTGATCGCCTCGTTATTGAACGACACCAGACGGTGGCACTCAGAGGCTATCCGGTAACGAATTCCCGGTTTTCCCGGTATTTGAAGGGCGCGGGCG
>CALCIB010000106.1 GCA_937907525.1 uncultured Planctomycetales bacterium
CCGGCCGTACACCCGGCACCGCTCAAACCCGCAATCCGGTAGAGTCAGGAAATTCCTAGTGTTGGACCCCGATGGTTCGGTCGCTACGACTCTCGTGCCTGGCGTGACCGCTGATAGACGATGGCTCGATTCGATCGCCCAGCGGATCGACGGGTCGGGTGAAGAGGATTCCCGCGGGCGTTGATCCGCCTTCCCACGACGATGGCCGCGGATCCGGCGGTGTCGGTTCATTTTAACAACCGAAAAATGAATCGACGCGATCCCCTGGAATTCGGCCCGCGATTCGCCGACGATTGACGTTCGCCTCGCCGTCGTCCTTCCTTCACCACAACGCCACGAGACGACCCCATGACGATCCGTCTTTACAACGTCCTACCGCTCGCCGTCGTCGCCTTGACGTTCGCCGCTCCGGACGCCCGCGCCGGCGACGACCGGCCCTCGGTCCTCACCGGCAGGGACGCGCTTGGGGATTGGACCACCGACGCCCCCGGCGTCCGTCGCAAGATCACGATGGACGATCTGGCCACCCCGTATCACACAGCGCCGGCCCAGAACCCGCCGAAGATCGTCAAGCAGCCCGAGGGCGCCTGGCCCAAGGCGCCGGAGGGCTTCCAGGTCACGAAATTCGCCACCGGGCTGGGCGTCCCCCGCGTGATCGTCCGCGCCCCCAACGGCGACCTCTTCGTCGCCGAGAGCGGGCCGGGCCGCGTCCGCGTCCTCCGCGACGCCGACGGCGACGGCCAGCCCGAGGCCCAGGAAACCTTCGCCGAGGGCCTCAAGCGCCCCTTCGGCATCGCCTTTTACCCCGTGGGCGACGATCCGCGGTACGTCTACGTCGGCAACACCGACTCGGTCGTCCGCTTCCCCTACAAGAACGGCGACCTCAAGGTGTCCGGCAAGGCCGAGACCATCATCGACGACATCCCCAGCGGCAACGAGGCCGTCGGCGGCGGCGGCCACTGGACCCGCGACCTTCAGTTCTCCGCCGACGGCAAGACCCTCTTCGTCTCCGTCGGCTCGCGCTCCAACGTCAACGACGACGACCGCGAGAAGCGCCGGGCGAACATCCTCGCCTTCGACCCCGACGGCAAGAACGAACGCGTCTTCGCCTGGGGCATCCGCAACCCCGTCGGCCTGGCGATCAACCCCGCCGACGGCAAGCTCTGGACCTCCGTCAACGAGCGCGACCTCCTGGGCGACGACCTGGTCCCCGACTATATCACCAAGGTCAAGGAAGGCGGCTTCTACGGCTGGCCCTGGTACTACCTCGCCGGCGCGAACCAGGATCCGCGACACGAGGGGAAGCGCCCGGAGCTCAAGGACAAGGTCGTCACCCCGGACGTCCTGCTCCAGTCGCACTCGGCCTCGCTCGACCTGACGTTTTACGACGGCGCGTCGTTCCCGAAGGAGTATCGCGGCGACATATTCGCCGCCGAGCACGGCTCCTGGAACCGCGCCCGCCGCACCGGCTACAAGGTGATCCGCGCGCCGATCGAAAACGGCGCGGCGACCGGCGAGTACGAGGACTTCCTCGTCGGCTTCGTCACCCACGACGGCAACGTCTGGGGCCGCCCGGTGGGCGTCGCCGTGGCCAAGGACGGCGCGCTGATGGTCACCGACGACGCCTCGGGAACCGTCTGGAGAGTCGCGCATGTCGGCGCGAAGTGATCGCCGCCGCGTCGGCTTCACGCTGATCGAGCTATTGGTCGTCATCGCGGTGATCGCGATCCTGATCGCGCTGCTCCTCCCCGCGGTGCAGGCCGCGCGGGAGGCGGCGCGGCGGGCGCGCTGCGTCAGCCAACTGCGGCAGATCGGGATCGCGCTTCAGAACTACCACGACGCCATGGGAGGCTTCCCGGTCGGCTTCCTGGTGCCGTCGCGGCCGGTGCCGGCGACGACGTCGGTCTCGCAGTACCGCTGGTCGGTCCTGGCGCAGATGTCGCCGTTTCTGGAGCAGAAGGCGCTCTTCGACGCCCTGAACTTCGATTTCGCCGTGGGGTACAAGCCGACGGACGGGTCGTTGTTCTGGCCGTTCCACCCGGCGAACGCGACGGCGATGGCGACCCACGTCGCGCTCTTCCTCTGCCCCAGCGACGGCGCGCCGCCGCCGATGCCCGACACGGGACCGACCAACTACGCCTTCTGCTCCGGCGACGGCTCCAACGGCGGCGAGGCGACGGGGGCGAACGGGACGTTCGTGAGGGGGCCGTCGATCTCGATCCGCGATATTTTGGACGGGACCAGCGCGACGGCGGCGGCGTCGGAGCACCTGCTGGGGGTCGCCGGGCCTTACTCCCAGACGACGCCCGAGCCACGACCGTCGGACCCGTCGCGGGCGCTCGCCAGGGCGCCGGCCCCCTTGACCGACGCCTCCTGTTCCGCCGCGCCGTCGGGCTGGTTGTTCAACAAGGGCGCGGGCTGGTGGGACGGCAACTACATGAACACCCTTTACAACCACCACGAGACGCCCAACGGCCTCGGCGTGGACTGCATCACCTACCACGACCCCGGCTGGATGGCCGCCCGCAGCAAGCACCCCGGTGGCGCGAACGTCCTCTTCGGCGACGGCCACGTCACCTTCCAGGCCGACGCCGTCGCCCCCGCCGTCTGGCGGGCGATCGCCACCCGCGCCGGCGGCGAGATCGTCCCGTCGCCCTGACCACGGGTTCGATATCGATGAGAGGCTGATGGAAGAAAGCGCCGCGCGGCGATATCCTCAAAGGAGAGCGGGTCGGCGACGTTCGCCGGAACGACCGGCGGAAGCGAGACGCGCTCGCTCGTCGCGACCGACCGCCGAACGAGGGACGATTCCGACATGGAATGGCGAGAGCGAATCACCGTCGATCCCGCCGTCTGCCACGGCAAGCCCTGCATCAAGGGCACCCGGATCATGGTCTCCGTCATCCTCGACAATCTCGCCGGGGGCGTGCCCACCGAGGCGATCCTCAAGAGCTATCCCTCGCTCGACCCGGAGGACGTCCGGGCCGCGCTCGGTTACGACGCCGATCTGTCGCGGGACCGCTACGTCGTCCTGCCCGGAACGCCCGGATGAGGTTCAAGATCGACGAGAACCTGCCCGTCGAGGTGGCGGAACTCCTACGGCGACACGGCCACGACCGCTCGCAACCTCTTTTCCCCTCTAATCGGCTCCCGACCTCTTTTCTCTCCTCCGAGGAGAATCTCCAAATGTCAAAACAAATGGCTCGTCATCGTACTGGCCTTTTTATTCTCTCGATCCAGCTCGATCGTTTTTGCGAGGTGTTACGGGAGATTGTCCTGAGAGATTTACCGCTCGGGCCGGCGACGATCTCTCTAGCCCAGCGATTCAAGGGCAGGTTTGAGAGCGTCACTTCCGGTCCCGCCGTGGAAGGGATCCCCGACATCGACGAGACATTGTCCGGCATCGACGTGTTAATGATTGTAGAAGTCCTTAACGCAACGTTGTTGGCCTTCCTCTCGCCGGAAGATGTAGAGAATCGCCGGGAGTTCTTGGGTTTCGGGCCTCCTCCCGAGACGCGGGACTGATACGTGCGGGCCGGCGGTATCAGTTCATTTTTCCGCCGGGAGTCGGGAAAAGCTGAATCCTTGCGGGGGGGCGGTGTCAGTTCATTCTCCGGCTTGGTTCAAGACTTCGCGATAGATCGCGTCGGTCAAGTGCATGCCCATTCGTTTGAGGCGGTCCAGCGGGATTTGGACGGACGGAATCGAGCCGCGCCTCTTGGCGTCGATCAGGATTCGGAGCGTGCCGGTCTTGCGGATGCCGAGTCGGTCGGCCCGCGTCCGGGCGGCGAGGTCGTCGATTACCGCGACGGCCCCGGGAGCGGCCAACGCCAGGGAGAGGACGGCGGTCTCCCCGGGGTCGATCCTCGACGGGTCGAGGCTGGGATGCGGCGGGGGCGTCGGCGCGATCGCGAGCCAGTCCCGCGCCGCCCGGGCGACCAGGAGGGCGGAGGGGTCGTGGCTCGCGCCTCGCATCACCTCCTCGAAGACGATGGCGGGCGCGACGACCTCTCCCGCCGCGTCATGCTCGCGAAGCAGTTCCAACAACGACAGCCGCGCGAGGTGAATCAGCGGGGAGGCGTCAACGATGAGCATCGTGGGCGCTCTCCAATTCCGACCGCAACTCGTCGACGGTCGTTTGGATGGCGCTCACCCCCGCGCGGCCGAGGGCGTCGATGAACTCGACGCGCGACAGCCCCGCGATCTCCGCTCCCTTGCCTTGAGAGACGAGCCCCTGGCCGTACCACTGGATCGCGGCGGCGAGGCGGAACGCCTCGGGCAGGCCGCCCTCCGAGTCGGTCAGTTCCGTCGGCAGGTCTTCCGGGACTTCGATGGTGATCGTCTTCACGGCGGATGGCCCCCTCGGGAAAAATCGATGTGAGTTCATTCTATCGGGCGCGGTCCCGCGGGGCCTCCCGTTCCTCGCGCGAGCGGGCGCGGCGGTGTCGGTTCATTTTTCCGCCTTGCCGTTTTCGCCGGACGTCAGCCGGAGCCAGTTGGCTCGGTAGTGGCTGAAAGCCGTTCGGCCGGCGTCGGTGAGGCGATATTCGGTCAGGGGCTTGCGATCGACGATCCGTTTCTCTTCCTCGACGTATCCGGCCGCGATCAGCTTGCTCGCGTGGGCCGAGAGGTTCCCTCGCGTCAGTCCCGTCGCGCCAATCACGAAGCTAAAGCTGGCCGAGCCGCATTCGTTCAGTACGGACACGATCGCGAGTCGCGAGGCTTCGTGGATGACCGGATCGAGCGGAGGTGGCGACTCAGGCGCGGTCACGACGCCACCTCCCCGGCCTCCTTGTCACTCCCCAGGTCGTCCAGCGAACGCGACCAGACTTCCCAGCGATGATGAAGCGACGCCGCGCCGACGATCGCCAGGACCATCGACGCCACGCTCACGAACCCCAGAACCGCGGCCAAGGAGCTTTGCGGAGCGGGCGGCTCGGGCTGAAGGAGGACCGGCAGGTACGCCAGCGGGATGCTCGTCGCGAAGAGAAAATACTCCCAAAGCGCGAGGCGCAGGGCCTGGTGGACGAAATAGCCGACGCACATCATCGGAAAAATCGCCAGACTCGCGAGATGGATCGACGTCGGCATCCGTCGTAGCAAAACCGGCCCCGCGAGCATGCATAGAATGGTGTATGGGATCCATGCGATGATGGGGAGGACGACGTTCCGCGGGTTGGCGGCGAGTTCGACCTCGATCCGATCCGTCACCTTGACGAGGCTCTGTCCGCGTTGACGATGGATGCGCCGAATCGCCCAGAACAGGAACGCCGGGTAGACGAAAAAAAGCAGGGCGATCAAGACGAAAGGCGCGTTGGTCCCAAGAACAATGCAGATTCCAGGGAGGCAAACGCCCAGCGCGACGTGCCCCGTGACGAACGCGCGCGACGCCTCGCGCATCCGGGCGGCCCGCCACGCGGCCCGTTTCGCCTCGTCGAACGCCCGCGTCTCCAGGGGCGTCGGCAACTCGCTCGAGGATTCGATCATGAAATCAGACTCCCGTTCCAAGGAACCGCAAACTTGCTTGCGACGAATACAAGTTTGCGCCGCAGACTCGATCGTGTCAAGACGCAAGATTATTCGTGGGACTCGTAAATCGTTATGGTGCCGGGTGTTGTCGCAAATCAGCCCAAGGCCGCCCTAAGTCATTGGACGGTTGGGTGATCGGACGAGGCATCCGGGATCGTTCTTGGACTTACGTCACTCACGAATAATCTTGCAAGACGGGGGACGGGGAATCTGGATTCCCGGCGGAGCTATTTGGCCGTCGCATTTAAGAAGGTGAGTCGCCTCTTCTGTCTTCGTAATAGGCCGTCGCATGCTCTGTCGAAAACCACCGCCAGCGAGCGGGGTTCCCCCCTTCTCCCCTCGTGGGAGAAGGTGCCCCAAAGGGGCGGATGAGGGGTGGCGCGACCGGAAGCCTTGGGCTTCAAGGTCATGGCCGGATGCGGGATGCGACGCCGGTCGCCCCCTCATCCGGCCTTCGGCCACCTTCTCCCACGAGGCATAGGTATGGCCACAACTTTTCGACTCGGAATCTGGGAAGGATAGGCAAGCGTCCGATGTCCCCTCTCCCACCGGGAGAGGGTGGCCCGAAGGGCCGGGTGAGGGTCGTCGCATTTCGGGATACGCTCTGGGCTTGCGTCATGCCGACCCGACGCTCCCCGCGAAGCGCGACGACCCTCACCCGCCGCTGCGCGGCTGCCCTCTCCCGGTGGGAGAGGGGACGGAATAGGCGATCTGGGTCAATATAGAGCTTGCCTATGCTCTCCAAATTCCTAATCGAAAAGTTGTGGCCATACCTATGCCCACGAGGGGAGAAGGGATGTTTATCATCACCCAGGCGTCTAGGTTTTCGACAGAGCAGCCGTCGCACCTAATTCGGTGGGTTGCTCGCCCTGTCTTCGTAGGCTGGGTCGTGACCCAGCTTCCGAGTACGCCGGGCTTTGCGTGGGCTGGGTCCAGACCCAGCCTACGGGAACTCCCACTCTCTCTAAGAGCGACGGTCTACCACGGTGCCGGTAAATTTTCCGCTGGGATCCGAAAAACCTGAAATCCTGGGACGCCCGTCGCGGATCGTGAGAGGTGGCGGTCGTTCTTTGACAATCGGGTGGATGGGATGGAGAGGGGGGATGCCGTCTCGGAGCCTCCGCGCGATCGGCGGAACTTCGACTTCGGGTGCTCAGGGAGGTCGTCCGGGGCTCGCGAGGCTCGCCGGGCGAGCGGAATTGCAACGCGACTTCGACGTTCAAAGCCAATTTCAAGAGCGCTTCGTGAACCGCAAATTGATTTAGATCAATGGCTTATGGCGACCAATCGTTTCGGTGGCCCCGCGCGAACGAACCCCAATCGGAGCCGATGCCGATAGCCGCCGAGGTTCGGCGGGGCGGTCGTCCTTCCCTCGTGGCGCGGGCGTTCCGACTGCCTCGCGTGGCCTCGGGAGGCAGTCGGGACGCCCGCGCCACGAGGGAGACCTCCGGATACGAGAGCCGCGTTCGCCGGGGCGGAGGGGGCTGGAACTCCTGGAGCGCCCTCTATAATCACCACGAGGCGGCCGGGGCCCGGGCGCGGCGTTCGGGCGAACGATCGAGGGACGAAGGGGAAGGACTGGATGGAAGGGATCGCGACGGGGGAGAAGCGGGGCCGGGTCGTCGGGGGCGAGGACGCGGAGGAGTCGGCGCGGCCGGGGCGCGGGGAGTTGGTCCTGATCTTGGTCCTGGCGTCGGTATGGTTCAACAGCGTCGTCGACTTCATGCTGGTGATGCCGTTGGGGCCGCAGTTGGAGCGGGTGCTGGGGCTCACTCCGCTTCAGTTCGGGCGGATCGTCTCGTCGTACACGCTGGCGGCGGGGGCGGCGGGGTTCGTGGCCTCGTTCCTGATGGATCGGTTCGACCGCAAGTCGGCGTTCCTGACGCTGTACGGCGGGTTCCTGGTCGGGACGCTCCTGTGCGGGTTGTCGTGGAGCTACGCCACGCTGCTGGCGGCGCGGGTGGCGACGGGGATGTTCGGCGGGATCATCAGCGGGTTGGCGCTGGCGATCGTGGGGGACGTGGTTCCGGAGCGACGGCGGGGCTGGGCGACGGGCGTCTTGATGACGGCGTTCTCGCTGGCCTCGGCGTTGGGAGTGCCGGTCGGGCTGAAGCTCGGGACCGACTATGGCTGGCAGACGCCGTTCCTGGTGCTGGCGGCGCTGGGGTTGCCGGTGTTCTTCGTGGCGGCGGCGGTCTTGCCGACGATGCGGGGGCACATCGTCAAGGGTCAAAAGATCCCGCTGCATCGTCGGATGATGGAGATGTTCGGGCACTCGAACCACGTCCGGGCGTTCGCGCTGACGGTGGGGCTGATGTTCGGCGGCTTCACCGTCTTCCCGTACATCAGCGTCTATCTGGTGGCCAACGCGGGACTCCATGAGGACCAGTTGTTCTGGATCTACATGACCGGCGGGGCGCTGACGTTCTTCGGGCTGCCGATGATCGGCAGGGCGGCCGACCGCTTCGGCAAGCTGCGGGTGTTCCGGCTGGTGTCGCTGGGGACGGTGGTGATGTTGCTGGCGATCACGAACCAGGGCCCCGCGCCGGTCTGGGCGATCGCGGCGGTGTTCGGGCTGATGATGCTCATCAGTTCCAGCCGGACGGTGCCGGCGATGGCGATGATCACCTCCAGCGTGGAGTCGTCGCGCCGGGGTGGGTTCATGAGCGCGAACTCGTCGGTGCAGCATCTGGCCGCGGGGATCGCGGCGGACGTCGGCGGTCGGATGCTGGGGAAGGGGGCCGGCGGGACGATCCTTCACTTCAACCACGTCGGTTGGCTCGCGGCGGCCTCGACGCTTTTGTGCCTCTGGCTCGCCGGGCGGCTTCGCCCCGCCCGGCCGGTCGCCTCGGTGGTGGAGGTTCAGGCGCCTCCCCGGTAATGGCCGCGGGTGGTCTCGACGGCGCGCCGCCAGCGCGCCAGGGCTCGCGACCGCCAGGCGGCGTCGCGGGTGGGCTCGAAGGTCTTGCCGCCGGAGGCCAGGAGGGACAGCGCGGCGGCGCGGTCGGGCCAGACGCCGGCGCCGAGCCCCGCCAGGAGCGCCGCGCCCAGCGCGGTCGCCTCCGTCTCCGGGCCGCGGACGACGGGACGGCCCAGGACGTCGGCCTGAAAGCCGAGGAAGGGGTCGGAGCGGGACATCCCGCCATCGACCTTCAGTTCCGGCAACTGGGTCGAGAGATCCTCCTCGACGGCCTCGATGAGGTTGGCCACCTGGTACGCCACCCCCTCGAGCGCCGCGCGGGCGATGTCGGCGAGGGTGGTGTCGCGGGTGAGGCCGAAGACGGTGCCGCGGGCCGCCGGCTGCCAGTGGGGCGAGCCCAACCCGGTGAACGCGGGGACGAAGACGACCTCGGTGTCGGGGTCGCCCGCGAGGGCCAGATCGCCGATCTCCGAGGCGGAGCGGATGACCTTCAGGCCGTCTCGGAACCACTGGACGGCCGCTCCGGCGATGAAGACGCTCCCCTCCAGGGCGAACTGGGCGGGCTCGCCGGCCGCGGTGGCCGCCCGAGTGGCCAGGAGCCCGTGGGTGGACGGGACGACCCGTCCCCCGGTGTGGGCCAGCAGGAAGGCGCCGGTGCCGAAGGTGCATTTGGCCTGACCCGCCTGGACGCAGCCCTGGCCGATCAGCGACGCCTGCTGGTCCCCCGCGACGCCCGTGACGGGGATGCCGTCGGGGAGATAGTCCAGCCCCCTGGTCTTGCCGAAATCGCCGGCGCTGGGGCGGATTTCGGGCAATAACGAGCGGGGGATGGCGAACGCCTTCAGAAGATCGTCCGACCATTGGTCGGTCGCCAGGTCCATCAACAGGGTTCGGGAGGCGTTGGTGACGTCGGTGAGGTGCTCGCCGCCGGTGAGGTGGTGGATCAGAAGCGTGTCGACGGTCCCCGCGGCCAGCTTGCCGGCCTCGGCCCTGGCCCGCGCGCCGTTTACGTTCTCAAGGAGCCAGGCGATCTTGGTGGCGGAGAAGTAGGGATCGATGACCAACCCGGTGGCCTCGGAGATCCACGTCTGCTGGTCGCGGAGGCGGTCGCAGATATCGGCGGTGCGGCGGTCCTGCCAGACGATGGCCGGGGCGATCGACTCGCCGGTCTGGCGGTCCCAGACGACGGTGGTCTCGCGCTGGTTGGTGATCCCGATCGCGGCGATCTGTTCGGCCCGAACCCTGGCGTTCAGAAGGGCCGTGGTGACCTGCGAGCCCACCGACGCGACGATCGCCGCGGGGTCGTGCTCGACCCAACCGGGGCGGGGGTAGGAGAGCGGCACCTCCTCCTGGCCGATCCCCTTGGTCTTCAGCTTCAGGTCGTAAATGATGACGCGGGTGCTGGTGGTCCCCTGGTCGATGACGAGCAGATGATCGCGAGCCATGAAGACGAGCCTCGTTGCGGGGTTGCGCTGGTCGCCGGTCGGGTTTCCAACTTACCACGAGTCGAACGCGCCGTCGCGGGCCTGGAACGCGGCGACGGTCATTCCTTCGAGGATCGCCATGTCACTCGCCATCGTCCCCCTGGCCGGGATCGCCATTCCGATGGTCGTCGTCCCGACCGTGCTGTTCGCCAGGCACGTCGGCCGGAATCGGCAGTACGGCCACCTGGAGCGCATGCAGGCGCTCAAGGCCGGGGTGGCGCTCCCTTCGACGGTTCGGCCGCCGGGGCCGGGCGCGGTCGTCGCCATCGGCGCGGGGGTCCCGACGGTCTGCGCGCTCGCCGCGGTGATGGCCACCCATGCGCTTCCGGCGACCCCGCGCGACGAGGAACTGATCGTCAGGTTGGCGATCGTCTGGGGCGTGGCGTTCCTTCTCGGTTTGTGCGCGCTGGCGACGGCGTTGGTCCTCGGCCTGCTGCTCCATCGAGCGAACGCGAAGGCGGCGACGACTCGCGACGCCTCAGCCAAACCGGCCTTCGACCCCGACCCGTTCGACGCCCCCGTCCACGACTTCCGTTGACCGGCCCCGAACGACCCTCGCCGCCGCGCCGGCGATCCAGGCCGCGCCGCCGCCCGCCCAGACGGCCAGAAGCGGCTCGATGGGGACGTGGAAGCGGGCCGAGACGATCGTGAGGGCGTGGAACAGGCTGATCGCCGCGACGGTCGCCAGCAAGGGGAGCGACCGTCGCCGGAACCCCGCCCCGGCCGTCGCCAGCCCCAGAAGCGCCAGGGCGGTCAGCCCCAGGTGCGAGGCGCGATAGATCGCCACCCGCGACTTGGGGTTGGTCTCGTCGAAGAACCAGAAGTAGCGGAAGCGCTTCAGGCAAAGGCCGACGTAGCGGGCGGGATCGGCCTTGATGTCGGCCACGGCCATCCGAAGCAGCACCCGCGACCGCTCCGCCTCCGGGAGCGATCCGAGATGACGCTTGAACTCGGGCGTGAACGCCACGTCGTCGATGTACCCGGCGGTGTGGCGAGCCCTCCAGAGGGCGCGGTTGTACTCGGCGAGGCCGTCGGCCCGCCCGGCCTCCGCCATCGCGTCCTCGACCGACGCGCGGACCACCTTGTCGGTCCCCTGGCTGATCGCGCAGTTGCCCTGCCAGAAGGCATAGCCGAAGGTGCTTTTGATCGGCACGAACTCGCCGTGGACCAGGGCGTTGCGCGCCGTCCAGGGCGCGATCGTCAGCGCCGCGGCACCCAGCGTAACGGTGGCGAGCTTCCACGGAGAAGAGAAGCCGCCGCGAGTCAAAATCCCCCCTTCTCCCCTTGTGGGAGAAGGTGGCCGAAGGCCGGATGAGGGGGGGGCATTCCAGGGGCCCCCGGTCGCGTCACCCCTCATCCGCCCCTCCGGGGCACCTTCTCCCACAAGGGGAGAAGGGATGTCCTCGTCTGACCGTCCGCGGGACGTGGTGGGACTCTTGGCCATCCAAAACGTGACCAACACCCCGACGACCGCCAGCCCCAGAATGGGGTCGGTCAGCGCGCAAAGTCCGAGAAGCAGCCCGACCGCGGCGGCGGCGCGAGGCGAGCCGGACGCGGCGGCGCGGGCGGCCCAGACGAGCGTCCAGACGACGAGGGTCGCGGCCGGAAGCGCCACCTGGACGTGGGTCGCGGCGTAGACGAGCGTTGGGTGCAGCGCCGCGACGCCCGCCGCCCACCAGGCGACCGCCGGCCGCTCGGGCGCGACCAGCGCGGCGAGTCGAAACACGCCCAACACCATGACCGCGCCCAGGGCCGCTTGCGCCAGCTCCAGGATCAAAAGCGCCTCGGGCGTCTCGACCCCGCCGACCGCGTAGGCCGCCGCCACCAGGAACGGATAAACCGGCGCCTGCTGCGACGTGGGCCCGTCGGCCCCCAGGAAATGCATCGAGAACCCGCGCCCGGCCACCAGCGACGCCGCGATCTCGCCGTGCTCATACGTCGAGTTCGGCACGCGGTGGCTCTGAAGCGCGACCACCGCCGCCCCTCGCGCCAGCACCGCCAGCAACAAGAGCCCGACGAGCCTTCGATCCATCCCCTTCACGGCGATCCCCCCGAAGCGTCCGGCCGCGGGTTCCGCCCGCGCGCGCCGGATCATGCGGGGAACCTCGCCAGCCGTCAACGCCGATCCTTGGTTGGAGTTGGAAGCGCGGGCCTTGCCGCGGGAGCGTTGATCGCATAAGCTCGACGGTGGCGGAATCGCCTTGCCGTTTTCACATCGTCCTCGACGACGTGTTCCCCTCGCCGATCGAGACTTCCCCGTGCCTGGTCCCCGTCCATCCAGCCGCGCGCGACGTCGCCTGACCGGGGCCGCCCTGATGGTCCTGGCGGCGGTCCTGTGCGCGCCGGCGGAATCGGCCGCGGGGTGCCACCGGGTCGACTTGACCCGCGCGGTCGAGGCCGGGACGATGCTGGAAAACCTCCAGGCCCTCGGGGCGTTGGGAGACTCGCGAGAACGGGCCGAGGTGCCCGCCGCGCCCGTGAATCGTCGCGGGGGCTGCACCGGGCCCTTCTGCTCGTCGAACTCCGATCCCGTCTCGTCCGCCCCCTCGTTCGTTCCCGTCCAACTCAAGGGCGAATGGGGCGCGATCGACGTCTCCCCGCCCGCGACCTCTCCCGACGCGATCTTCGCGGCGGCCAAGGGGCTCGAACCCTGGACCAACCCGCCGCTGGTCGTCGTCTTCCACCCTCCGCGCCGACCCGTAGTCGCGATCTAACGATCGAGGGGGACTCGCGGCTGCCCGCGCGACGTTTCCACTTCGCGTTCGGGCTCGTTCACCGACGCCTCGCGCCGACGTCGACCGCGCGGTCGGTGCGTCGCGCCCCACCCCCGCGAGCGCGCGGTCGACAGCCACGCGACGAACTCCGTCGGCGCCGCGCGCCTCCCGCCGGCGCGAGGGACGGGCGATCATTCGTTTCATGGACTCATGGACGCTGGGGAACCGGACATGCCGCATATCAAGCTCCCGGAGGGGATTCCGGGGATCGTCGGGCCGATGGTCGCTTATCCCGAGACGGCGCGGCCGCTGAACGAGTTGGCGGAGGCGCTTTTGCGCGGGCCGTCGTCGCTGACGTCGGCGGAGCGCGAGTTGATCGCGACCTTCGTCTCGTCGGGCAACGAGTGCTTTTTCTGCACCCAGACGCACGCCGCGGCGGCCCGCGAGCACTACGGGCCTCAACGGGAGATCGTCGACCAGGTGATTCGCGACCGCGAGGGGGCCCCGGTCTCCGAGAAGCTCCGCGCCTTGCTGGTCATCGCCGAGAAGGTCCGTCGCGACGGCCGGCTCGTCCAGCCCGAGGACGTGGCGAGGGCCCGCGAGGCCGGCGCCGACGACCGAGCGATTCACGACGCCGTCCTCATCGCCGCGGCGTTTTGCATGTACAATCGATACGTCGAGGGCCTGGCCACCTGGGCGCCCCGCGACCAGGAGATGTACGACCGGACGGGGGTCCGGCTCGCCCGCGACGGCTACCTGACCGCCGTCGACCGTCGGAGGGAAGAGGCGGGCGTCGAGGCGTAAGCGTCGCGACGACCATCGACCGAGAAACGTGATCCGACCGAGGCCCCCGATGTCGATCGAGGTTCAAACGCCCCAGCATCCCTCCGCGGCGTCGACCGCGTTGCCGCGACGGCTCGGCGCGTCCGCGGCGACGGCGGTCGTGGTGGGGGAGGTGGTGGGGATCGGCATCTTCCTGACGCCGTCGGAGATGGCCCGGTCGCTGGCGTCGCCGTTCTGGCTGTTCGCCGCGTGGGGGACGGTCGGCGCGATCTCGATCTGCGGCGCGCTCTGCTTTGGCGCGCTGGCGGCGCGTCATCCCGAGGACGGCGGCGCCTACGTCTACCTGAAGCGCGCGTTCGGCCCTCGGGTCGCGTTCCAGTACGGCTGGACGTCGTTGCTGGTCGCCGACCCCGGCATCACCGCCGCGATGGCCGCGGGGCTGGCGACCTACGCGGCGTCGCTCGTCCCCATGTCCGCCCTGGGGCTCAAGCTCGCGGCGATCGCGGCGATCTGGCTGGCGGCGGCGGCGAACATCGTCGGGCTTCGGGCCGGCGCGCGGGCCCTTCAAGGGCTCACGGCGCTGAAGCTCGGGCTGCTGGCGGCGATCGTCGCGTGGGGGTTCGGGTCCGAGGCGGGCTCGTGGTCGCACTTCCGACCGTTCCTCGAACGACCGATCGACGCCCCGCCCTTGGGCCCGGCGCTGGTGGGGGGACTGCTGGCCGCGTTCTTCTCGCTGGCGGGCTGGTGGGACGTCGCCAAGCTGGCGGGAGAGGCCCGCGACCCCGAGCGGACGGTCCCCCGCGCCCTGGTCCTGGGGGTGGGGCTGGTCACGATCGCCTACATGGGGGTCGCGGCGGCGTTCTGGTATCTCGTCCCGCTCTCCGCCGTGGACGCGGAGCGCGGTTTCGCCGCTCAGGCGGGCGCGGCGATGTTCGGCGCGGCGGGGGGACGGGTCTTCGCGGCGGTGGTGGTCGTGTCGGTGATGGGGAGCCTGGTGGGGCTTTTGATGGCCGCTCCTCGGGTCTACCACACCATGGCCCGCGACGGCCTTTTCCCGGCGTGGCTGGCGGCGGTCCACCCCCGGCTGGGGACGCCCGCCCGCGCCGTCGCGATCCAGGCGGCGGCGGCCTCGGCGCTCGCCGCGACCGGCACGTTCGAGCAGATCCTGTCGTACTTCATGGCCGTCGCGATCGCCTTCCTGGCCCTGGCCGCCGCGACGGTCTACTTCATCCCGGCGACGGCGGGCGCGGGGCGCGTGCCCGGCCACCCCTTCACGCCGCTCGGCTTCATCGTGCCGGCGGTCGCCATCCTCGCGATGCAGGCGGCGTCGGACCCGATCCGATCCGGGATCGGCATGGGGGTCGTCGCCCTGGGGATTCCGGCGTCCGGGTTCTTTCTGAAAGCGACGCGGGCCTCGTCCGCGACCATGGTTCCCGACGATTCCCATTCGGAGTGATTCACGATGGACTTTCGGTATCGAACCCCGAGCATCGCCTCGCTGGCGACGATCGCCCTGACGGCGCTGACGGTCGGCTGCGGCGGCGGCGACGCGCCCCCCGCGGCGACGGCGTCGGGAGGGCCGGCGAAGGTGAAGCTGGCCTACCTCGGCCTGACTTGCGAGGCGGCCATGTTCGTCGCCCGGGAGAACGGGTACTTCCAGGAGGAGGGGATCGAGGTCGAGTTCGTGAAGACCGATTGGGACGGCCTACGCGACGGGTTGGGGCTCGGCAAGTTCGACGCCAACTACACGCTCATCATGTATCTCTTGAAGCCGATCGAGCAGGGGCTCGACGTCAAGATCACCGGCGGCGTCCACTCCGGCTGCCTCCGAACCCAGGTGCCCGACGCTTCGCCCGTCAAGTCGCTCGCCGACCTGAAGGGGAAGACGATCGGGATCCCGAACATGGGGAGCCCGCCGTTCCTCTTCACCAGCCGAGCCCTCGCCGCGAAGGGGCTCGATCCGAGCAAGGACGTCAACTGGGTCGTCGTCGCGCCCGAGCTGATGAAGATCGCGCTTGAGAAGGGCCAGGTCGACGCCGTCGCGAACTCCGAGCCGATGGGGTCGATCCTGACGGCCCAGGCCGGCGTCCGGACGGTCGCCGACCAGGCGGTCGACGAGCCCTACCGCGACGAGTACTGCTGCGCCACGGTCGTCAGCGGCAAGTTCGCCGCGAGCAATCCGACCGCCGCGGCCAAGATCACCCGCGCGTTGCTCAAGGGCGCCCTCTGGGTCGACACCAACCCCAGGGCCGCCGCCGAAATGGCGGTCGAGAAGAAGTACGTCGCCTCCACGGTCGAACTCAACGCCCACGCCCTGGGCAAGCTGCGGTACATGCCGGGCGTCGCCCGGTGCCGGGAGAGCCTCGACCAGGCGGCGCGGGAGATGAAGACCGCCGGCCTGCTCAACCCGAGCACCGACCCGGCCGAACTCGCCAAGCGCGCCTGGATCGACCTGGACGGCGTCAGCGACGCATGGATCAAGGGCCTGAACGTCGAAAAGCTCGCCGACGGCGGCCCCTCGCCCGTGCTCGACGTCGCGGGTCTTCTGGAGGCGGTCGCCCGCGTGGAGGACCCGCGCGCCATCTACTGCCAGGGCTGCGACATGGCGACCGGGACCGATTTCTGCGGTCGTTGATTGAAAAGGAGGGTGGCGGCGTTGGCGATTCAAGTGCTGGAAACATCGGCTCCTTCCCCGGCCCGTCACGATCGCGGCGAGGCCGTGGAGCGGCGCCGGATCCCGTCGTCGTGGCCGCGGGCGCTCGCGCCGGCCGTCGCGGCGGCGGTCGCGCTGGTCCTCCATCTGGCGCTGCCGGATCGCCAGCCGCCGGCGACGTCGCGGCCGTTCGCGGGACTGACGGCCGCAATGCTCGCGGTCGCGCTGGCCGCGGCCGCGGTCCAGCGGACGTCGGGAAGGCTCGGCGCGTGGGCCCGCCACCGAAGCCCGCTGGCGACGGGGGTCGTCCTGGCCCTGGCCGCTTGGGACCTGTTGACGATCAAGCTGGCGTGGATGCCGTTGCCGTACTTCCCCGACCCCGACCGGGTGCTGACGGCGATGTGGGAGGATCGCGAGGCGCTGGCCCTAAGCGCGTTCCACTCGCTGCGGCTGCTGGCCTGCGGCTACGCGCTGGGGGCGGCGGCGGGGCTGGCCTCCGGGGTCCTGATCGGCTGGTCGAGGTCGGCGCGCTACTGGGGGATGCCGCTCTTGAAGGTGATCGGCCCGATCCCGGCGACGGCCTACGTCCCGCTGGCGATGGTCATGTTCCCCAACGCCTTCGCGTCGGGGGTGGCCTTGATCGCGGTGGCGGTCTGGTTCCCGGTCGCGATGCTGACCTGCTCCGGCGTGGCCGACGTGCCGAAGGCGTATCTCGACGTGGCGCGGACGTTGGGGGCGGGACGGTCGTTCCTGATCTTCCGCGTGGCCGTCCCCTCGGCGTTGCCGAGCGTCTTCCTGGGCCTGTTCATGGGCCTGGGGGCGGCGTTCCTGACCCTGATCGTGGCCGAGACCCTGGGCGTCTCGTCGGGGCTGGGTTGGTACTTGAAGTGGAAGCAGGGCTATCTGGAATACGCGCACGTTTACGCGGCGCTCGTGATCATGTCGTTGTTCTTCTCCGGCTTGATGACGCTGTTGTTCAAGGTCCGCGATCGGCTGTCCGGATGGCGGAAGGGGATGATCCGATGGTGACGACCCAGACCCGGATCGAGACCGAGGCCGAGGTCGAGCCGGCGTCGCTGCGGCTGCGCGAGGTCTCCAAGACGTACCGTCGGGCCGACGGCGTCGAGACGGTCGCGCTGGAGCCGTTGTCGCTGGACGTCGCCGCGGGGGAGATGGTCGCCCTGATCGGCCCCAGCGGCTGCGGCAAGTCGACGCTCTTGCGGATGATCGCCGGCTTGGAGCGGCCGACGTCGGGAACGCTCCGGCTGGGCTCGCGGCCGATCGAAGGCCCCGGAGCCGAGCGCGGGTTGATGTTCCAGGACCCCAGCCTCTTCCCCTGGAAGACCGTCCGCCGCAACATCGAGACCGGGCCCGCCGCCCGCGGCGCGCTTCGCGAATGCAAGGCGGAGGTGGACGAGTACCTGCGGCTGACCGGGCTGGAGCCGTTCGCCGACAGCTACCCGCACCAGCTTTCCGGCGGCATGGCCCAGCGCGCGGCGTTGGCCCGCGCCCTCGTCAACCACCCGCGGGTCTTGCTGCTGGACGAGCCCCTGGGCGCGCTGGACCAGTTCACCCGCATGCGGATGCAGGACGAGGTGATCCGGTTCTGGAAGACGCGACGGACGACGACGGTCCTGGTGACTCACGACATCGACGAAGCGATTTACATGTGCGACCGCATCGTCGTGATGACCCCGCGGCCGGGGCGGATCGACCGCGTGATGGACGTGCCGCTGGAGCGCCCCCGGCATCGCAACGACCCGCGGTTCCTGAAGCTTCGCGCGGAGATCCTGGAGATGATGCACCTCTCCGGCGAGGAGGAGGAGTCGTGAGCGGGAGGCGGATCTGGATCATCGGCTCGGCGGTCGTGGCGCTCGTCGTCGCGGCGGCGGTCGTCGCGTGGTACGGCCCGCGGCCGGCGGCGACGCTCGGGCCCGGCTCGCCGCGGTACGAGGAGGCCGTATCGGCGTTCTCGACGGGCGTCGCGGCGCTGGACACCGACGCGACCACGATCGCGCGCGACGCGCTCCAGCGCGCCGTCGAGATCGCGCCCGAGGAGCCGGCGGCGTGGGCGAACCTGGCGCTCGCTCAAATCCGCCTGGGCGACTTCGACGCCGCGGCCGAGGCGCTGGGAAAGGCCCGCGGCCTCGCCCCCGGGAGCGGGGCGGTCGACGCCCTGCTCGCGCTTCTGGAGCAACGGCGAGGGAACTTCGACGCGGCCGTCGAACACCTGAAGCGGGCCGTCGAGCACGACCCGGCGGACCTGCGCTCGCGATACGCGCTGTACCAGGAGTTGGAGCGGAGCGGTGACGACGACGACGAGGCGTTCCGGATGCTGGACGAGGTGTTGAAGGTCGCGCCCGGGAACCTCGCGGCGCTCTTGGACCGCGGCCGGATGGCGGCGAAGTTGGAGGACGCCGACGCCCTGGCCGACGTCGCGCGCCGCCTGGCCGGGCCGTCGAAGTCGTGGCCCCCCCGCGTCCGCGACCAGTACGACGCCTTCGCCAAGGCCGCCGCCGGCGACCCCCGCGCGGCGACCACCCGCGTCCTGATGCTCCGCAACGCGCTGGTGACGGTCCCCGAGTTCCGCCGAAGCCTGGACGCGCTGACGCTCCCGGTCGGGACCGTCGGCGAGGCGCTCCACGCCTTCCTCGTCCTGCCCAATCCGACGGCCACGCCCGCGCCGGCCGACCTCGCGACGACGTTCGCCGTCGAGTCGATCGGCGAAGGCGGAGGCGTCGCGTTTCTGCTCCCCGACGGCGACGGCGGCCCGCCGACGGTCCTGGCCGCCGACGGCCGCGAGCTGCGCAAGGCCGACGGATCCGGGACGGTCGCGCCGTTCCCCGGCGGCGCCTCGGCCGTCCCGCCGTCGCCCCGCGGCGTCGCCGCGGCCGACTGGAACTCCGACTATCGCGTCGACCTGGTCCTCGCCGGCGCTGGCGGCGTGCGAATCCTTCGGCAAAACGAGGGGGGCGCGTTCGTCGACGTCACCGAGGCCGCCAAGCTCCCGCCGGAAGTCCGCGACGCCGACGTCTTCGGCGTCTGGGCCTTTGACGCCGAACTCGACGGCGACCTCGACTTCGTCGTCGGCCTCCGCTCGGGGCCGACGATCGTCTTGCGCAACAACGGCGACGGCGTCTTCGAACCCATCGACACGTTCAAGTCCGTGACCGACCTTCGCGACTTCGCCTGGGCCGACCTCGATCGCGACGGCGTCCCAGACGCCGCGCTCCTGGACGCGAAGGGCGCCCTCCACGTCTTCGATAACGAGCGCGCGGGCCGGTTCGTCCTCCGCGCCGCGCCGGAAGGGGTGGGCCCCGTCGTCGCGCTGGCGGTCGTCGATCTGAACGACGACGGCGCGATGGACCTGGCCCTGCTGGGCCGCGACGCGATTTACCGCCTCTCCGACCGCGACGACGGCGAGGGCTGGGACCTGGCCGACGTCGCCCGACTCACCGACGCGGTCGAGGCCGCGCCCGGCGAGGCGCGCCTGATCGCCGCGGACCTGGACAATAACGGCGGCGTCGACCTGGCCGTCTCCGACGGGGAGTCGACGCGCGTCTGGCTGAGCGACGAGAAGGGGAAGTTCGCCCCCCTGGATCAAGTACCGGCGATGACGGCCGTCGCCGCGGCCGACCTGGACGGCGACGGCCGGCTCGACCTGGTCGGGACCGCGGACGGCGGGCCGGCGCGCGGGCTCGGCCGCGGCGGCCGAACATATGCTTGGCAAGCGATCCGCCCCCGAGCGGCCAAGGCGGTCGGCGACGGCCGGATCAACTCGTTCGGCGTCGGCGGCGAGATCCAACTCCGCGCCGGCCTGCTCGCGCAAACCCAGGTCATCGCCGGCCCGGTCGTCCACTTCGGGCTGGGGACTCACCAGCGAACCGACGTCGCCCGCGTGGTCTGGCCCAACGGCACGTCGCAGGCCGAGTTCGACGTCGAGGCCGACAAGGCGGTCGTCGCCGAGCAGCGGCTGAAAGGCTCCTGCCCGTTCGTCTACGCCTTCAACGGCGAGCGAATCGAGTTCGTCACCGACTTCCTCTGGCGCTCGCCGTTGGGTCTTCGGATCAACGCGCAAGACACCGCCGGCGTCGCCCAGACCGAGGACTGGATCAAGATCCGAGGCGACCAGCTTTCCCCCCGTGACGGCGAGTACGACGTCCGCGTCACCGCGGAACTGTGGGAGACCCATTACTGGGATTACATATCTCTCATGGTCGTCGACCATCCCGAGGACGTCGAGGTGTACGTCGACGAGCGGTTCGCCCGCACCCCGCCGAAATTGGAGGTCCTCGCGACGACCCGGCCGGTCCCGCCCGCCTCGGCCCGCGACGACCGGGGCCGCGACGTGACCGAGGTCGTCCGCCACCGCGACGGCGAGCGGCTGGGAGGCTTCGACCTGGATTTCTACCAGGGCCTCGCCCGCGACCACTGGGTCGAGATCGAGCCCGGCGCCGACGTCCCGACCGACGGCCCCCTGGTCCTCGTCGCCGAGGGCTGGATCCACCCGACCGACAGCTCCATCAACGTCGCCCTGGGGCAGGGGGGCCACGAGCCGCCCCGAGGGCTCTCGCTGGAGGCCGCCAACGCCGACGGCGGCTGGGACGTGGTCCGTGACGACCTGGGGTTCCCCGCCGGCAAGGACAAGACGATCCTCGTCCCCCTCGATGGCGCGTTCCGCGCGGGTGCCCCGCGAAAGCTCCGGCTGCGGACCAACCTGGAAGTCTACTGGGACGCCCTGGGCTTCGCCCGCCCGGTCGACCCGTCCGTCCTGGAGACGACGCGCCTGGCCCCGACGACGGCCGATCTAAGCATGCGAGGCTATTCGCGCATGACCCAGGCGGACCCGACCGCGCCGGAGATCCCGCGTTATGATATGTTCGACGGCTCGGCCCAGAGATGGAACGACCTGATCGGCCTCTACACCCGCTTCGGCGACGTCCGCGAGTTGATCGAGCGGGTGGACGATCGCTACGTCATCGCCAACGCGGGGGACGAACTGGCGCTGCGCTTCCCCGCGCCGCCGCCGCCCGCTCCGGGACGCCGCCGCGACTTCGTGTTGATCGGCGACGGCTGGAACAAGGACGGCGACTACAACACCGCCTTCTCGAAAACCGTGTTGCCGCTCCCCTCCCACGCGGACCCCGCCTACGACACGCCGCCGGGCGCGCTGGAGGACGATCCGGTCTACCGGAAGCATTCGGCGGACTGGGAGCGGTTCCACACCCGGATCGTGACCCCCGACGTCTTCCGCGCCGGCGCGCGGCCCCGGACGACCGTGAACCCTTGAGTCGATTGGAGAGGACCATGCGCATGGACCCTGGACGCATAGGAGCAATCGTTTTATTCGTGGGGCTCGTCGCGGCCGTGCCGATCCTCGACGGCGGGACGCCGGTCGTGGGCGGACGCGCCGCGCGAAGTCGGCCCTCGGGCGCCCCGTCGCCGGCCGCCGCGGGGGCCAGGGCCGACGCCCGCGCGCGGTACGGATTGAAACTGGTGGACGTGACCGCGGAGTCGGGGATCGACTTCGTCCACTCCGCGCCCAGGCTCGACCCCAAGCTCGATCATATCATGCCCCAGATCGCCTCGATGGGGGCGGGGGTCTCGGCGGTCGACTTCGACCGCGACGGCTGGCTGGACCTGTACGTCGTAAACAGCGGCGAGGGGAGCCTCAACCGCCTCTACCGCAACGACCGCGACGGCGCGTTCGAGGACGTCGCCGCGTCGATGGGCGTCGCCGATCTGAACCGCCCGGGGACCGGCGTCTCCATGGGGACCGTCTGGGCCGACTACGACGGCGATGGATACGAGGACATGTTCCTCTACAAGTGGGGCAAGTCCGAACTGTACCGCAACGACGCCGGCAAGGGCTTCGTCCGGGCCACCGACGCCCTGGGCCTCCCCGCCTGGATGAACGTCGGCTGCGCCGTCTGGACCGACTTCGACCGCGACGGCGAGGTCGACCTGTTCCTGGGCGGCTACTGGCCCGACGACCTGGACCTCTGGCGTTTGAAGTCGACGAGGATGATGCCGGAGAGCTTCGAGTACGCCAAGAACGGCGGCGGCAACCGGATGTTCCGCAACAAGGGGGACGGGACGTTCGAGGACGTGACCGCGGCCGTCGGCCTGGACAGCACGCGGTGGACGTTGTGCGCCTCCGCGGCCGACCTGCGCGGGACCGGCTATCCCGACCTGTTCGTCGCCAACGACTACGGCGTCTCCGAGTTCTTCGCCAACGACGGCGGCAAGCGGTTCCGCGAGATCGGCAAGTCGACCGGCGTCGGCCAGGCCCCCAAGAGCGGCATGAACGTGGCCTTCGGCGACGTCTTCAACGACGGCCGGTTCTCCGTCTACGTCACCAACATCTCCGAGGAGGGCGTGCTGATCCAGGGGAACAACCTCTGGGTCCCCAAGGAGGGGACGTCCGGAGACGAACTCAAGTATGAGAACCTGGCCGACTCCATGGGCGTGGAGCTGGGGGGCTGGAGCTTCGGCGCCATGTTCGGCGACCTGAACAACGACGGCGCCCAGGACCTGGTCCTGACCAACGGCTACGTCTCCGCCTCGCGCGACGCCAGCTACTGGTACGACTACTCGATCATCGCCGGCGGCCACGGCGCGATCATCGGCGACGCCAAGAACTGGCCGGCGATGAAGGGGGCGAGCCTCTCCGGCCACCAGCAGAAGAAGGTCTGGCTCAACGACGGCGCCGGCCGCTTCTCCGAGGTCGCCCAGGCCGTCGGCTACGACGACCTGCACGACGGCCGCGCCGTCGTCCTGGCCGACCTCTGGAACCGCGGCGCGCTGGACCTGGTCGTCGCCAACCAGCGCGGGCCGCTCTTGGTCTACAAGAACGAGGTCGACCCGGCCAACGGCTGGATCGGCTTCGACCTGAAGGGCCGCGCGCCCAACACCAGCGCCATCGGGGCGGAGGTCCGGCTCTACTGGGACGGCCGCGTCCAGTTGCAGCAGGTCTCCGGCGGCATGAGCTACTCGGCCCAAAGCCCGCGCCGACTCCACTTCGGACTGGGGAAGGCGGCGAAGGTGGACAGGGCGGTCATCCGCTGGCCGTCCGGGAGCGAACGGACGATCGAGGCCCCCGAACCGGGGCGGGTCCACAAGGTGGAGGAATCCTGATGTCGGCCGCCGCCCGGACCGAGCCCTCGCCGCCGCCCTCCCCCGCGTCGCCATCGAGGGCGAGGGCGTTCGTCAGGGATTATCTCTCGTTCAACAATCGATATCTGCCTCCGTTCCTCATCACCTGCATCCTGCTGGCCGGTCAGGTCCAGTACGGGTTCCTGGAGAGCTTCACCCGGACCTTGCTGGCCATCGCCGCGGCCGTCGCGCTGGAACTGGCGCTGAGCCGGACGATCGTGGGCAAGTGGCCCCACCTGGCGAGCGCCTACATCACGGGGATCAGCGTGGGGATCCTGCTGAGGTCGCCGGCGTTCTGGCCGTATGTGATGTGCGCTTGGATCTCGATCGCGTCGAAGTACGCGATCCGATGGCGGGGGCGGCACCTTTACAATCCGTCGAACCTGGGCGTGAGCGTGATGTTCTTCCTGGCGCCGGGGGTGGCGGCCCCCCTGAGCGTCCAGTGGGGCAACACGATCTGGCCGATGGTCGTCGTCTGGATCGTCGGTTCGCTCATCATCTGGCGGCTCAGGCGGTTCCACGTCTGCGCGACCTACGCGGCGTCGTTCGTGGGGTTGTCGTTCGTCCGCCACCTCCTGACCGGCGAGCCCTGGCTGGCGCAGGTGGCCCCGATCACCGGGCCGATGTATCAACTGTTCATATTCTTCATGATTACCGACCCGCCGACGACCGTGCGGTCGAGGAAGGGTCGGATGCTGGTGGCGTTCCTGGTGGCGCTCGTCGAGATGTTCCTGCGGCTCGACCGCGTGGTCGTCGCGCCGTTCTACGCGCTGTTCCTGGTCGGGCCGCCGGCGCTCGCCGTCGACCTGTGGCTGCGGGACCGCCGGGCGAAGCCGGAAGCGAAGCCCGCGCCGGCCGCCGCCTGATCCGGCTCGACGGGCGGAGCGGATTTCGGAGGGGCCTGGGATGCGACTCGATCGCGCGCTTTCAGCGAAGAATCTCGTCGAAGGGAACGCGGGCCGCCTCCCGGCCGTCGAGCGTCAAGGGCAACGACTCGCCCGCGCGATAGGTTTCCGACCGAACGTATTCGCCCCGCTCCTCGACGGTCCTCGGCTCGGAGTAAACCAGGATGCGACGACCTTGGACGTCGACGACCCAGTAGACGGGGATCAAGGCCCGCGCGTACGACTCCAGCGCGACGGTCAAGTCGTCGCGCAAGCTGGTGACGGCGACCTCGATCACCAGGCCGACGTCGCCCGGACCCGGATAGCGTTCGGGGGAGGCGTAATCCAGGGGGCTGCCGCCGCGGATCACCGCGAAATCCGGCAAGGGCGCGTTGGCGGGATCCAGGACGATGGTGCTCTCGGGCCAAAGATCCCAGCCGTCCGGCAATCGGCGACCCACGGCCCGGTTGACGGCGGCCCCGACGTAGCCGTGAGCCTTGGTCTTGGCCATCTTCTCGTAGAGTCTCCCGTCGCGAAGAAAGATTCGACGGCCCCGCGGCATCAGGCCCGATTCGACCATGCGGCCGAAGAGATCGACCGTGAGGTCGAACGCCGTCACGGAGGTCGAGGACCGGCTTGCGGGGGCTTCGGTTACGGTGGCCATATCGCGTCTCATCGATTGAAGGCGAACCCGACGTCTGGAATCGAGGCTACCCGTAACGTCGGGCGGCGGCAAGGCGGGACGAACCACAGAACCACTGGCGGGGGACGAACGTCGGATGCGACGATGGCGACGGGGCGGTCCCGCGCCGGACGTCCCCGGAACGCAGGATCTCAAGAGGAATCGAACCATGTTGCAAGGCGTCGAGAGGCTGGACGATCTGATCGGCCCCCGCGAGTCGGGACTGACGGGGGCGACGCTTGGCGAGGTCGAGGCGGCCGTGGACGCGGTCGACCTGGCGCGGCTGGCGGCGACCGGCGGCCACTTCGCGGCGGTCGCGCGCGAGGGTTGCACCGTCCGCCTGGCGCGGACGATCGGGTTGCCGCTGCGCTACTTCGTCGCCAAGCGGCACCACGGGCCTTACCTCGTGGTCTCGGATCGCATTGACTCGATTTATGACTACCTGTGCGAGTTGAAGATCGGTTGGCAGTTCGATCCGCTTTACACCCGGATGATTCCGGCGCATCACCTGGTGGAGATCGACCAGGTGGGATGTCCGGACCCGAACCCGCGGTATCATCGCTTCTTCGACCCGGAGATCGCCCGGGGGCCGAGGGAGGTCGAGGCCGCCGGCGCCGACTACGTCCGCGCCGCATACGACGCGGCCCGCGCCTGGATCGCCGGCGTGCCGGACGGCGAGCGGATCGCGGTCCTCTTCTCCGGCGGCGTCGACAGCGGCTCGACGTTTCTGATCGCCCGCAAGGCCCTGGCCGACCTTGGTCGCGACCCGAACCTCGCCCGCGCCTACTCGCTGGATCTCGGCGGCGGCGCGGACGCCGCGCAGGCCGAACGCTTCGTCCGCGAACTGGGACTCGAGGACCAGTGGGAGCGCGTCGCGCTCGACGGCGCCACGCCCGACCTGGAGGACGCGATCGCCACCATCGAGGACTACCACCCCCTCGACGTCGAGTGCGCCGCGACGTCGCTCCTGTTGCTGGCCGCGATCCGCGACCGCGACCCGTCCGTCCGCTTCCTCCTCGACGGCGACGGCGGCGACGAGAACTTGAAGTCGTATCCGCTGGAGGACTCCGACCTGACCATCTCCAGCGTCCTGCGCAACCCGCTCTTATATCAGGAGGGGTGGGGGATCGACGCGGTCAAGCACAGCCTGACGTACTCCGGCGGGCTGTCGCGGTCCTACGTCCGGACCCACGCGCCGGCGCGGAAGCTGGGGTTTTCGGCGTTCAGCCCGTACACGACGAGGGCCGCGATCGCCCGCGCCGCGGCGATGCCGTTCGAGGATTGGTTCGGCGGCGACGCCGGCCGGCTCGACACGCTCAAGGCCGAGGTCGTCTACGCCGGGGTGGAGACGCTCACCGGAATCAAGATGCCGGTCTTCCCCAAGCGACGGTTCCAGGAGGGCGCGGGGGGGGCGTACCGCGGCTGGAAGGTGAACAAGGCGTGGTGCCGTCGGGTGTTCCTGCGGCAGTGGGAGGAAAGGCTGAAGGCCGTTTGGGCGCCGTTCGCCGAGCGCGTCAGCGGCAACGCGACGCCCACGCCATGAGCCTTCCCGATCCCTCCGGCTACCCCGACGCCCCGGACCAGCGCGACCGCTGGATCCTGGAGCGCCGAGGGCCTCGGAACCGGCTCGACCCACGGCGGCCCTACGCCTTCCTGGTCGAGAGCGAGCCGGGGCCCTCGGGTGGGCCGGCGGTGGACGTCGCCACCGTCTTCTTGACCAATCGCGAGTGCCCCTGGCGGTGCGTGATGTGCGACCTTTGGCGAAACACGCTGGAGGAGACCGTTCCGCCGGGAGCGATCGCGGAGCAAATCCGGCATGCGCTGGAACGGATGCCGAATCTGGTCCCGGAGCGTTCGGAATTGAAGCTTTACAACGCCGGCAGCTTCTTCGATCCGAGGGCGATCCCGACGTCGGAATATGCGGAGGTCGCGCGGCTGGCGTCGCCGTTTCGGCGGACGATCGTCGAGTGCCATCCGTCGGCGGCGGGGCGTCGGGTCGTGGAGTTCCGCGACCTGCTGGGCAAGCCGCTGGAGGTCGCGATGGGGCTGGAGACCGTCCATCCCGTCGTGCTTGAACGACTCAACAAGCGGATGACCCTGGATGCGTTCCGACGCGCCGCCGAGTTTCTGGCGGAGCGCGGCGTCGCGCTTCGGGTCTTCATCCTGGTCCGTCCGCCGTGGCTGTCGGAGGCCGAGGGCCTGGAGTGGGCGAAACGGTCGCTGGACTTCGCGTTCGAGTGCGGCGCGGCGGTCTGCGCGTTGATCCCGACGCGGGGCGGCAACGGCGCGATGGAGGCCCTGGCCGCGGCCGGCGAGTACGCGCCGCCATCGCTCGCCTCGCTGGAGGCGGCGACGGAATACGGCCTTTCGCGGGGCGCGGGGCGCGTCTTCGCCGATCTTTGGGCGGTCGACGCGATCCCGTCGTGCCCGTCGTGCGCGGAGGCGAGGATCGAGCGGCTCCGCGTCATGAACGCGACCCAGAAGCCCGCGCCGTCGGTCGCCTGTCCGGACTGTTGAGGCGCGCCCCGGCCGGCGCGCCCGCGCCGTTAGCGTTAAGCATGTGTATAATTCGCCGATGTCGGGGGTTCGAGGAAGGCGCGTCCCGGTCGGGTCGGGAACGGTGGAACATCTTGATTCTTATTGGGTTGCATGGCTCCAGACGCCGTCTCGGCCGGCCCGGGCGCGGGGTCGGCCGGTCGTGGGGGCGAGCCGCGCTCATTGACAGGGCGCGAAACCGAATCGACAATTACCAAGGCTTGAGAGACCGTGTGGTCGATCGACGTCGATTCGCGGTACAAACGATAAGTTTCGTACTTCCCGGCGTCTTCCCGTCGGTCGTGATCGCGCTTCGCGGAGGTTCCGCGTGAAGGCGTTTTCACTTTCGGGGGTGCTCGGGAGGTAAGCCGCTCGATCTCGGAATTCGCGGGGTCGATCCATATCTCCGGATTCCATTCCGTCATTCACTGGGGAGCACTGACATGAGTACGAAGCCGCGTCGCGGTTTCACCCTGATCGAGTTGTTGGTGGTCATCGCGATCATCGCGGTGTTGATCGCGCTGTTGTTGCCGGCGGTGCAGGCCGCGCGCGAGGCCGCCCGGCGGTCGCAGTGCGTCAACAACCTCAAACAGATCGGTCTGGGCGTGGCCAACTACGAGAGTTCGATCCAGTGCCTGCCGCCGAACCGGTTCCTGACCGGCTGGAACGACTGGGGCGCGCACGTCATGATGCTCCCGCAGATGGAGCAGGGCGTGATGTACAACGCGCTGAACTTCGCCGACACCGGCCGGGCGGCGTCCTTCGGCACGGACGGGACGATCTACGCGCTTGAGAACTCGACGGTGATCGTCTCCAGGCTGTCGTATTTGATCTGTCCGTCGGCCACCGATCGGGCGAAGACCCAGGGCGGGCACGTCAGCTACGCCATGAACATGGGGGCGGAGCCCTACGCGGCGACGCACGGCGGCCAGTGGATGGGGCCCGGGATGGACATCCCGGCGATCCTGAGCAAGGCCGCGAAGGCCTATCCGGTCACGCTGGCCGACATCACCGACGGCACCAGCAACACGGCCTGCTTCAGCGAACGGTTGATCGGGACGGGACCGATCAACACCAGCCAGGTCGATCCGAAGACCCCGTCCACGTCGATCTCGAACATCCCGTCCTGGCTTCCGGACAACGTGCCGTACACGGGTTATCTCACCTGCATGGCGCTGAAGCCCAACGCCACCAACCTGGCGGCGAATTCCTACATCCCCGGCGGGTTCTGGCACACCGGGCTGATGGACAACAACTCTTACCTTCACATCATGCCCCCCAACACCTGGAGCTGCGTCATCATGCAGCAACGCGAGGACGGCGCCCTCTACGACGCCAGCAGCCATCACCCGGGCGGCGTGAACGTCCTGTTGTGCGACGGCTCGGTGCGGTTCATCAAGAACACCGTCGCCTTCGGCCCCTGGAACGCGCTGGGCACGATGGGCAATGGCGAGGTCATCTCCAGCGACGCGTATTGACCTCTCGACCGAAATCCACCCAACCCACCTGACCGATCCTCTCCCATCCCCTCCCCGCCTCGGCTTCGGCTCGGGGCGACGGAAGAGCGACACAACCCCATGATCGCACCACGATTCCACATTCTCGGTTTGTTCGCGCTCGTCCCGGCGTTCGCCATTCTCGGCTGCGGCGAGACCGGCCCCCCTCCGTTGGCCAAGGTCCACGGCAAGGTCACGTACAAGGGCGAGCCTTTGAAGGCCGGGCGCGTCCTGTTCGTGCCGGTCTCCGCCGCCAAGCAGGACGGCTCCCGCGTCTTCCCGGCCGGCGGGACCGTCGGCGAGGACGGCGGCTACGAGTTGACGACCGTGGAGCCCGGCGACGGCGCGGCGGTCGGCGAACACAAGGTCGTCGTCATGGCCATGAGCGGCGGCGCGGCCGAAGGCTCGGGCTTCTACGATGGCGAGGCCGTCAAGACCAAGTCGGCCGCCCCGTTGAAATCGTTGATCCCAAGCAAATATTCGGACCCCGAGACCACCCCCCTGACCTACAAGGTCGTCAGCGGCGACAACGTCTTCGACATCGAAGTGACCGACGACTGAGCGCGTCGCGACGCCGTCGCCGGCTTGACCCGGCCGGCCTCGGCGACGGTCGGCTCGGCGCGTCGAGACTCCCCAGGCCGCCCTCGCGACTCGCTTCGACGAGTCGCGAGGGCGGCCTGGTTCGTCAATCAATCCGACGCTCAACGCGGCCAGCCGACCCGCGGCGCGGGAAGGTCGATCGGCGTGGGCGGGTCGCTGAGGGGGGCATGGCCGTCGATCGGCGCGGCCGGCGCGACCGGCGAGGTATCGTTGAGACGGATCGTCGGCCGGCTCGGGCGTCGGGGAAGCGTCGCCGCGTCGTTCGCGAACGGCGACGGCGACGTCGGGGCGATCGGGGTCTGGAGCGACGTCGGCTCCAGGGGTTCCAGCGACGTCTCCGGCAAGGGCGTGATGATCGTCTCCCCGGGCTCGAATTCCAGCGGCGGGAGGATCTCGTCGAAGCCCGCCGAGTCGGGGCCGCAGACGTCGCACGGCGCGACGCACGTCTTGTCCAGGGCCTTCAGCGCCTTTTTCGCCGCGTGCCGGACCAGCGGGCCGCGGTCGTCGGCGGCGGCCCGCGCCAGCGCCTCGTGGGCGACGGGGAGGCAGGGCTTCATCTTGCCCAGCGAGGCGGCGGCCTCCTGCCGGACCAGGCCCTGACGGTCGCTCGAAAGCGCGCCGACGAGGGCGTCGACGATCTCGGGATGTTCCCTCCAATCGTAATGGCCGAGTCGTCGGGCGGCCTGGCGGCGGCCGGTCCAGAGACAGGCCGATTGCAGCTTCTCGATCTTCGCCTGGACGACGGCGTCGCCCTCGCCGCAATCGAGACAGTCGTTTCGGGGTCCGCCGTGGAACGCGACCGCGGCCGCCAACATCAAGGTGAGACTCGTCATCGCCATCGGATCGACCCGTGCTGAAGGAGGGAGCGGGAACCGGGCGGTCGCGGTCGCGCCGCCTGGTTCAACCTTAGCGCGCGGATCCTCGAGGGCCAAGGAATTCGTCTCAAGTCTCGGCGACTTGAGCGGGAATCGCGCCTTTCGCGGCGACGATGGGGGTCGCGCGGGTTGTCGGGGTCATTCGGGAGGGACGCCGGTGGCGACGATCCGCAGGTCCTCGTACATCTGGGAGAGGATGAGGCTGCCGCTGGAGACGACCTCCTCGCCGGCCTTGAGGCCGTCGTGGACGATGACGACGCCGGAACTCTCCAGGGCCGGGAAGACGCGACGGCGTTCGAAGAGCTTGGTCGCGCGGCCCTTCTCGGCCGCGGGGTCGCGGACGAAGACGTAGGGATCGCCGTGGAGCATCACCATGGAGACCCTGGGGATGACCGTCTGGCCCTCCACGGCCGGGACGTCGAGCACGGCGCGGACGAGCATGTCGGCCTTCAGCTCGCCGTCGGGGTTGGGGATGGAGGCCCGTACCTGGATGGCCCGCGAGTCCTTGGAGACCTCGCTGGCGACGTACTCGACGGCGCCGGAGATGGTCCGGTCCAAAAACGGGAACTCAATGGTCATCCGCTGGCCCAGCTTCACCTTGGCCTGGTCGCGCTCGTAGACGTTGGCCCAGACCCAAAGGTGGTCCAGGGGCGCGATGACGAAGAGGACGTCGTTGTTGTCGTAGAGGTTGCCGGGGACCACGTCGCGCTGGATGACGATGCCGTCGACCGGCGACCGCAGCGTCATCTTGGCCTTGTCGGCGACGTTCAGCAGGTCGCCGGGGGAGGCGGAGTCGTCGCCGAGGCTGGCGGTCAGGGGGGTGATCTCGGAGTCGGGGACGCCCAGCACCCGGAGGTTCTCCAGCGAGGTCAAATGGGCCAGGCGGCTTTTCCGCTCGTCGTTCACGGTGTCGACGTAGGTCTGCTCGGAGATGGCGCCGGTCTTGACGAGCTTCTCCCTGACCGCCAGGAAGCGCTGGTCGTGCCTCCACTGGACGTAGTTGACCTGGAAGGCGTTCTTGGCGGTGGCCAGCTCGGTGCTGTACAACTCGACCAGGGGGTCGCCCTTCTTGACCAGGCGGCCCTTCTCCGTGAGGACCCCCTCGACCAGGGTGTCGAACCGGGGGCGGATCTTGGTCAGCGAGTTTTCGTTGTAGGAGGTTCGCCCGGTCAACTCCAGCTTGATCGGCTCGGACTGCGCGCGGGCGGGCGTGACCTTCACGCCGATCGCCTTGATCTGGCCGTCGTCGAGTCCGACGAGCCCGTCCCAGGCGGCGCCCGCGACCCGTCTGGGAGGCGTCTCCGCCGCGCCGGCGGTCGGCTCCAGACGATGCGTCGTCGAGTCCCAGAGCCTGACGGCCTTCTCCATCAACTCCTTCGGCGCCTTGCCGCCGTAGACCAGGTACGCCCCGGCGCCGGCCATCGCCACCACGATCAGGGCCGCGAGCCCTCGGGAACGCCGCGGACGTCGCGCGGGGCGGGGCGGGGCGGGGGGGGCGGGTCGCGACTCGGTTTCACCGTTGGCGGACATGTACGTTCCTCGATTCGGCCCTCGATCACGGGGCCTTCGCTCGACGTCGCGATGAAAGGAACTTCATCGGACGCCATCTAGAATAGCGTCCGGCCGCGTTCCGACGAACGGCGGATCGACGATCCTCGCGATATTTACGCCGGACGGGAACGCCGGGTTCGACGGGGCGGTCGCCGGCGGCGGACGAGTCGGGGGCCGTCGCCGCGGAAATGAAAAGGTCGGCCTTCCTGGCGTCGTCGGCCCGAGTTTCGCCATGAATCGAATGGAGGCTCACGGAGGATTCCCCTCGCGTCCGCCTGGAAGGCATACAATCACTATTGACGAACCCCTGCGGTCGGCGCGCGGCGGAAGGGAGTGCTCCCATGAGATGGCGTCATGCGGGTCTGGCGATCGTGGCCGGTCTGGCCTCGATCCTCATGCTTTTCCCCGCGGAAGCTTCGGCTCAGCGCGGCGGTGGCGGAATGCGCGGTGGCGGCGGGGGCGCGGGGGCGATGCGTTCGCCAGGGGCCATGACCGGCGGTTTCGGCGGGATGCGTGGCCCCGCGGGCGGGTTCCGGCCGGGAGGCGGAATGGCCGGCGGTCCCGCGATGGGCGGGATGCGCGGCGGCGTGGGAGGGACCAACCTCGGTAATCGGGGGCCCGCTTTGGGCGGGATGCGCGGGGGCGCGGGAGGAATGAATCTCGGCAATCGCGGGCCGGCGCTGGGCGGAACAGGTCGTCCCGGCGCGTGGGGCGGTCTCAACGGGGGGAATCGCGGGTTGGGCGGTCCTGGCAACCTGGCGGGCGGAATGCGACCCGGAGGCGGCCCCGCGCTTGGGGGGGCTCGACCGGGTTCGAACGCCGGCGGGTTCGGAGGCCGGCTCGGGGGTGGCGGCCCGGCGCTTGGCGGTCGGGCGGGCGCGGGCTCGATCAACTGGGGTCGTGGTTCGCGAGTCGGTTCGATGGCCGGGCTCGGCGGCGGTCGTCCCGGCGCGTGGGGCGGCGGCCCGAGGCTTGGTGGTCGTCCCGGCGGTGGGAACCTGGGCGGTCGATACTCCCCGACGAGTTTCAACCGCGGCAACCTCGGCGGTTACGGCGGTCGCGGCCTGGGTTGGCGCGACAATTACCTCGGCGCCCATCGCGGCTTCAATTCCGGCGGCCGCGGCTGGGGCGGCTCGCGCGGAGGGTTCGGCAACCTGACCAACATCAATAACATCAACAACGTCAACTGGAACAACTGGGGCGGCGGTCGCGGCTGGGGAGGAGGCTGGAACCGCGGCTGGGGAGGAGGCTGGAACCGCGGCTGGGGAGGAGGCTGGAACCGCGGCT
>CALCIB010000107.1 GCA_937907525.1 uncultured Planctomycetales bacterium
CCGGCCCTTCGGGCCACCTTCCCCCGCGAGGGGGGAAGGCCGTTGGGATCGCCCCCCCGAAATCCGTGACGGCCAGGAAAAAACGACCGCCAGCGGGAAAAGATCGCTCGATGCAAAGGCTTGCCACGGGGGTCTTTGTCGCCACCCTCGCGATCCTCTCCCGCGAAAACTCGCGGCCTCGCGGTTTCGAATGGCGATTTTGGTGGCACTACACGGTGAAGTGGTCCGTTTTTCGCGTCCTTGGCGATCCGGTCGATACTCTGGAAAGGCGGTGGGTCGCGCGCGTGATTCGAGCCTGGGGGCCGCCCGAGATGGGACGGGGCCGTTGCCGGTCGAACGTCGCCGGATCGCGCGGGAACGTGGAGGACACATTCGAAAACGACGAGCGAAGCCAAATTCCAGGACCATGCAAATATCGTCTTTGTATGGAGTTGCGTCAAATATTCGAGATCCGTGGCGACCGCGAACGAAGCCGTCCCGGACGGTCGGGGCCCGCGTCGCCGGCCTCGCGTCGAGGGGCGAGTCCACCACGGTACGGCAAGGGCGCCGGGGAATGCAACCGACCCGGGGCGACGCGCCGCGGCGGTCGCGTTCCTCGACGGGCGGCGGGACGATATACTTGCGGTTGAGTCGCCGCGGGTCGTCGGGACGTGGTCCCCGCGAGCCGCGACGTCCGGACTTTTCGCCTGACTCCTCGGCCGCGGCAAGGCCCTAGACGGATCCGATCCCATGCCCGACGACCCGAACGCCTCGATCACGCCCGGGAGCGCCCCCAAGGCCCCGCCGACGGGCCCGACCCGACCCGCCCCGCCTTCGCGGCCCTCGCGCGACGCGGCCATCGACGCGGCGATGGACGCCGCGATGGGCCGTCCCGCGCCCGCCCCAGCCGCCGACAAGCCGCTCAAGAGGCAATGGGACGACGAGCTTGAAGCCGAGTTGGAGGCCGCCCTCCAGGGGTTCGACCCTCAGGCGATGGACGTCTCCCCCGCGCGTCGCAAGCGCGAGGACCGGCTCCCCGCCGACGGTCGCGACCGCGGCCGGGAGGCGTCTCCGGGGCTGCGCCGGGGGAAGGTGATCGGCGTCCGGGGCAAGAGCCTGTTCGTCGACCTGGGGGGCAAGAGCGAGGGCGTCGTCCCGCTGGACCAGTTCGAGGCCGAGCCTCCCGCGGCGGGCGCGGAGATCGAGGTCGTCGTCGACCACTTCGACCGCTCCGAGGGGATCGTCCACCTGCGGCTGAAGGGGGCGGCCATCGAGGCCGATTGGAGCAACCTCCGCGAGGGGGTCGTCGTCGAGGCCAAGATCGTCAAGGTCGTCAAGGGGGGCGTCGAGGTCGACGTCGACGGCATCCGCGGCTTCATGCCGATCAGCCAGATCGATCTTTACCGCGTCGAGGACGGCTCCGACTACGTCAACCAGAAGGTCAAGGCCGTCGTCACCGAGGCCAACCGCCGCGAGAAGAACCTCGTGGTCTCGCGCCGCGACCTGCTGGAGCGCGAGCGCGCCGAGCTGCGCGAGAAGACCTGGGCCGAGATCGAAGAGGGCCAGATCCGCGAGGGGGTCGTGCGCTCGGTGAAGCCGTTCGGGGCGTTCGTGGACGTCGGCGGCGTCGACGGCCTGCTCCCCATCGGCGAACTAAGCTGGGTCCGCGTCGAGAACATCGACGAGGTGATCAAGCCCGGCGACAAGGTCAAGGTCCAGGTGCTCCGCATCGACCGCGAGGCCCGCAAACTCGCGTTCGGCCTCAAGCAGCTGCAACGGAACCCCTGGGACGACGCCGAGGAGAACTATCCCCGAGGCGCGACGGTCAAGGGGAAGGTCACCAAGCTCATGGAGTTCGGCGCGTTCGTGGAGTTGGAGCCGGGAGTGGAGGGGCTGATCCACGTCTCCGAACTTTCCCCCACGCGCGTGCGTAGAATCTCGGACGTGGTGCAACCGGGTCAGGAGGTCGAGGTCCGCGTCTTGAACGTCGACGGCGACGCCAGGCGCGTCAGCCTGTCGATCCTCCAGGCCGCGAAGGACCAGGAGCCCGAGGAAGACGAGGCGGACGACGACGCGCCGCCCCCCCCCAAGCCCGAGCGCAAGACGCCGCTGAAGGGGGGGCTGGGCGATCGCGACCCGCTCTTCCCCAGGCTTGATTCGTGAGTCGGCCGCGCGAAGGTCGACTCGATTCGACGGGACGCGCCCGAGGCGCTTGAAACCGCCGCTGGGCGAAGTACCCTTGACGATGGCGGGCCCTTTGTTCGGGCCCCGGCTCAACGCCGTCAGCGAGGTCTCCGATGCAGATTCACATCAGGACCGATAATCACGTCCACGCCGGCACCCTCGAGCGCGAGGGGATCGCCCAGCGGATTCACGACACGCTGGATCGGTTCGCCAACCAGATCACGCGGGTCGACGTCCACCTGGCCGACGTCAACGGCCCTAAGGGGGGATCCAACGACGTCCGCTGCCTCGTGGAAGTCCGCGTGGCCCACCGCGACCCGATCACCGCGAGCCACCAGGCCGGCGGTCTCGACGAAGCGTTCGTCGGCGCCCTGGAGCGGGCCTTCCGCGTGATCGAGACGTCCCTCGCCCGCCGCCACGACGCCAAGGGCCCGCAAGTCTCCGCCGGCGGCGCCCAGGTGATCTGACCGACGACGCGATCGTCGGCCCCGCGACGCCGGGGCCGACGGTTCGGCGTCGTCTCACTTCCTCATTTCTTGATCTTCCGTCGCGGCCGTCAGCCGGCCAACTCGCGGAGGCGTCGGATCAGGTCCGCGGCTTCCTCGGGCGCGAGCGCGGCGGGGTCGACGTTCCGTAGTTCGTTCAGGAGCGGGTCGGGCAGGGCGGCGAAGAGGCTCCCCTGGAGGGCGCGACCGGACTTCACCTTGCGGCGGATCGGGCCCGGTCGCTCGGGGAGGCCGGGGTCGGGGCCGTGTTGCCGCTCCAGGAACGCCAGGATCTCGCGGGCGCGGTCCAGGACCGGCACCGGCACGCCGGCCAGGCGGGCGACGTGGATGCCGTAGCTCTGGTCGGCGCCGCCGGGGGCGATCCGGTGCAGAAAGACGATCTCGCCGTCGGCCTCCCCCACCGCGACGTTGGCGTTGCGAAGCCGGGGCTTGGTCTTCTCCAGCTCGACCAACTCGTGATAGTGGGTGGCGAAGAGGGCCCGGCAGGCGACGACGTCGTGGAGGTGCTCGGCGATCGCCCAGGCCAGCGACACGCCGTCGAATGTGCTGGTCCCGCGGCCGATCTCGTCCAAAATCACCAGGCTCCGGGGGGTCGCGTTGTTGAGGATGTTGGCGGTCTCGGTCATCTCGACCATGAACGTGCTCTGCCCGCGCGACAACTCGTCGGTGGCGCCGACGCGGGCGAAGAGGCGGTCGACCACGCCGATCCGCGCCTTCCTGGCCGGCACGAACGAGCCGATCTGCGCCAGCACCGCCATGAGCGCGACCTGGCGGATGTAGGTGCTCTTGCCGGCCATGTTCGGCCCGGTGATGAGCAGGAGGTTGCCGCCTTCGTTCAGGGAGACGTCGTTGGGGACGAACTCGCCGCGGGGGAGGATCGCGTCCAAAACCGGATGGCGGCCGGCCTCGATCTCCATGACCGGCTCGGCGACGATCTCGGGCCGGCAGTAGCCCCGCCGCGCGGCCAACTCCGCCAGCCCCGCCAAGACGTCGATCCAGGCCATCGCCGCGCCGGCCTGGATCAATCTGGGGGAGTCGGCCGAGACCCGGTCGCGGAGGGCGACGAACAACTCGTATTCCAGGGCGTTGGCGCGTTCGTCGGCGTTGCGGACCTCGTTCTCGAACTCCTTCAACTCGGGGGTGTAGTAGCGCTCGGCGTTCTTGACGGTCTGCTTGCGGATGTAGTCGGCCGGCACCTCGCCGCGCTGGGCCTGGGCGTGGGAGATCTCGATGTAGTAGCCGAAGACGTTGTTGAACCCGACCTTCAAGCCGGGGATCCCGGTGCGCCTGATCTGCTCGGCCTGGTAGCGGGCGATCCACGCCTTGCCGTTTTTCGAAGCCGAGCGAAGGCGGTCCAACTCCTCGTGGAAGCCGGCGCGGATCAACCCGCCCTCCTTGATCGTCAAGGGGGGATCGTCGACCAGGGCCGACTCGATCGCCGCGCGGACCTCGGGGCAGAGTTCCAGCGCCTCCTCCAACTCGTTCAGCCGTTTCGACCGCCTGGCGGCCAGTCGCGCCTTGACCTTCGGCAACAAGGCGAGGGTGCGGGCCAGCGCGGCGAGATCGCGCGGCGTCGCGCGGGCGGTCGCCGCGCGGGCGGCGAGGCGCTCCAGATCGTGAGCCTCCTCCAGGGCGCCGCGAAGGTCGCCGCGGAGGGCGGGGTCGCGGTGAAGCTCGTCGACCGCCTCCAACCGCGCGTCGATCGCCTCGACCGAGGTCAAGGGCGCGGCGAGGCACTCCGCCAGCAGCCGCGCCCCCATCGGCGTGCAGGTCTGGTCGACGACCTGCAACAGCGAGCCCTCGCGCTTCCCCTCGCGGAGCGTCCGGGTCAGTTCCAGGCTGCGGCGGGTGGTCTCGTCCAGATGCAGGACGTCGCCGCGGCGGTAGGGGGTGAGACGGGTGATGTGGCCCAGGGCCGACTTCTGGGTCTCGCGAAGGTAGGCGGCGAGCGCGCCGGCGGCCTGAATCTCCGGGCCCCGCTCGTCGACGCCGAAGCCCTCCACGGTCGCCACGCCGAACTGGTCGAAAAGGGCCTGACGCGCCTGTTCGGCCTGGAAGTCCCACGACGGCCGGACGGTCACGGCGCCGGGTCGCGAGCGGATCGAACGCAGCCAGGGCGCGTCGACGGCCAACTCGGAGACGATCACCTCGGCGGGATCGAGCCGCGCCAGCTCGTCGGCCAGTTCATGACGGAGGAGGCTCGCGAGCGAGAAGCGGCCGGTCGACAGCTCGACCCAGGCCAGTCCCATCCTGGACCCGGACTCGACGACCGCGGCGAGGTGGTTGGCGGCGCGGGGGTCGAGCAGGCCCTCGTCGGTGAGGGTGCCGGGGGAGACGACGCGGACGACGTCGCGGCGCACCAGTCCCTTGGCCTGGCTGGCGTCCTCGACCTGTTCGCAGACCGCGGCGCGGCGGCCGGCGCGGACGATCTTGGCGAGGTAGGTCTCCAGGGCCGGGTGGGGGAAACCGGCCATGGGAACGGCCTCCTCCCCCTTGTCCTTGTCCCTGCTGGTCACGGCGATGCCCAGCAGCGCGGAGGCCTCGACGGCGTCCTCGCCGAACATCTCGTAGAAGTCGCCCATCCGAAACAGCAGCAAGGCGTCGGGGTCGCGCGCCTTCATCTCGCGATACTGCCGCATCATCGGGGTCGAGGCGTTCGCGGCCATCGGCGCTCCATCAAAGCGCGAAGGCGGCCTTCGCGCCGCCAGGGCGCGAGACCGCCTCACCGGAAGACGAGAGGGCGCGGAGGAACGCTCGCGCGCCGATCAGGGCTGGATCGGGGACGGCGACCGTCGGCCTTAGAACTTGTCGAGGGCGGTCTGCTCGTCGGCGTAAATCTCGAAGACCTGGTCGAGCCGGGTGATCCGGAAGACCTCCAGCAGGTCGGGGTGGATGCAGCAGAGCTTGAGCTTCCCCTTGACCGCGGAGACCTTCTTCTTGAGGTTGATCAGTTTGCCCAACGCGGCGCTTGAGAGATACTGGACGTTGCCGAAGTTCAACAGCAGCGACTTGTGGCCTTCGTCCTCGACCAGGCTGTAGAGCTGATCGCCGACTTCCTGGATTTGCTCGTCGGTCACGATCTTGGTGTCGACGAAGCTGACGACGGTGACGCCGTCGACGGTTTCCAGGCGGAGAAGACGACGGGGGCCTTGCGACATCGGGGAACTCCTGTCGGGGACGGAACCGCACCAGGTCGGGGACGTACTGGGGAGCGAATCGGCCGGTCCCGCGCGCGGGCCGCCGGGAACGGGGCGAAGGCTGGGGCCAGTCCCACGGAGGCCGGAAACTTGCGTTACCAAACACATTTAGCAAATACGGCCGGGGAATCAAGGGCCCGCCGTCGAAAAGCCCGGCGTTCGCGTCGGCCCTGGCGCCGCCATGACCGCGGACGACATCATACCACGCCGACGGGGGCCTCCGCCGCGCGAAAATCCGGGACGAACTTGTCGAACCGGCGAAGCGTAGTAGTATGGAGTCCGCGAGCCCGTGGTTCGGGGCCATTGACGCTCCGTCACGACGCGGCTCGTTCCTTGACGACCCGCACATGGCCTGGGGGCGCTTCGGCGCGCTGGGGTTCACGCCCCTCCCGGGCCTCCATTTTTTCTGACCGTCCCGGATTTTGGGGTCCTGAACGAATCTTCCCCCCTCGCGGGGGAAGACAGACCGCG
>CALCIB010000108.1 GCA_937907525.1 uncultured Planctomycetales bacterium
TCTGGGAAATCTGTGGATATTCTCTCCCAGGTCGTTCGCGCGAAGTTGTTTCGGCGGCGTTCCTCGGGCCACCTTCCCCCGCGAGGGGGGAAGGCCGTTGGGACCGCCCCCCCAAAATCCGTGACGATCGGCGAAAAAGAGGCCGAGATCCACGCGGCGATCGGTTCGCGCGAGGGCGCCTGTCCGGCGGCCTCGGCCGCTCAGCGCGGCTCGCCGCTCCGCAACTCCTCCGGGACCGGGCGACGCGCCAGGGCGAAGCAATAAGCGGCCACGGCGCGCATCTGGGAGTCCTCCAGCAACGCGCCCCAGGAGGCCATGCGGGTGCCGGGGACGCCGACTCGAATCACGCGCAGGACGTCCTCGGCGCGATCGCCGTGCTTGAGCTTGGCGGCGGTCAGGTCGCCGGCCGTCGCGCCGGCGAAGCCATACGACAGCGGCCCGTCCCCCCCGCCGGAGGCGCCGTGGCAGACTGCGCACCGCGACAGGAACAGCCCGCGGCCCTCCATCAAAAACGGGTCGCCGACCACCCCCGGCGGCGGCCCCTCCTCCTCCGGCGCGAAGGCGAAATACCCCGCCACGCCGGAAATCACCAGCAACGCCAGGGCCGCCAGCACCCAGACGACGACCGGCGGCCGGGCGGCCGGCGGGGAGGGTTCGTATTCGCTGTTCGCCATGGCCGTGGATCGATCGGGAGGGAGGATTTCGCGTTTCGACGAGTCTTTACCTTAATCGTCCGGGCTCGCCGCCGACAAGCCGCCGCGCGGGACGATCACTCCGGCGGCTCGGCCTGCTCGACCAGGTTCGGGTCGGGGCGGATCATCAGCATGAGAACGGCGGAGAGCAGGGCGATCATCGCGAAGACGCCGAAGATCATCGCCAGGGGGACGTCGCGGTCGCGGAGGAAGCCGAAGCCCCAATCGGCGAACCCGCCGCAACTGATGCTCGCCAGGTTCATGATCCCGTAGCCGGTCGCGCGGCGGTCGGCCGGCGCGATCTGCGAGAGGATCGGCATGTTGTTGCAGTCGAAGCAGCCCCAGCCGATCCCGTAGACCACCAGGAACCCCACCGCCAGCCAGAGATGCTCCGAGAACCCCACCCCGAACAGCGCGGGGAGGAACAGGAGCATCCCTCCCGCGCTGACGAGGATCCGCCCCTTGGCCGTCCGTCGCATCAAGGCGTCGGCCAGCCAGCCGCCCAGGAGCACGCCGATCACCGAGGCGATCTGCACCGGCAGGACCGAGTACACCCCCGCGGAGCCTTGCGGCAGGTGGTAGCGCTCCTTGATGATGTCCGGCATCCAGTCCCGGACGATCCAGCCGGCCAGGGCCGGCAGCGTGAAGCAGGCGGTCAGCAAGAGGAAGTTCCGGTTCCGCAGCAGGTCCGACGCCATGACCCACGGCGACGCCCGATGATGGGCCCTCGTCGCGGCGTCGGCCGCCTCGGGAGGGTCGCGCAGGACCATCATCAGGGGGAGCGCGTAGACGACGCCGATCAGGCCGCAGACCTTGAACGCCAGCCGCCAGCCCAGGTCGGGGGCGTCGGCGACGTGCCCCATGAAGCCGCCGATGATCACGCCGGCGTAGATTCCCGTCTGGTGGACGCCCACCGCCCTCGACCGCGTCTCGCCGCGGTGGTGGTCGGTGATCAAGGCCAGCGCCGCGGGGATGTAGAACGCCTCGCTGATCCCCATCAAGGCGCGGGTGCCGACCAGCGTATGAAAGTCGGTGACGTAGCCGGTCATCCAGGTCACGGCCGACCAGACGAAGAGGCTGGCGACGATCACCGGCCGCCTGCCGAAGCGGTCGGCGACGAAGCCCCCCACCGGACTTAACACGGCGTAGACCCACTTGAACGAACCGAGCATGAACCCCCAGTTCTCGCGGGTGCCGATGTCCGGGATGTCGGTCATCAGCGAGGTCTTCATCACCGCGAGCATCTGGCGGTCGAGGTAGTTCAAAAGCGCGACCGGGACCAGCATCGCCACGATCAGCCAGGCCAGCCGGCCGGGACTCGGCGAGCGGTCGGAGAGGTCCGGTTCGATCGACGTGGCGGGCATCGCGGGTCTCGGGAGGGTTCGGAGCGTCGTAGCGGGCCGCATTATCGTCCGTCGGCCGCGGCGACGCCAGGGGCCCGCGTCGAACGGCCCCGGCGGCGACGGATCGACGACTTGACGAGCCCGCGGGATACGGGTAAACTTAGCGACATGTGTACAGGGAGGTCGTCCCCTCCGCGCGCGACGACGATTCCGACCGGCCGACGGCGGCGCGGGGTCGGAACCGCCGACGTCTCTTGACGGGTGCTTCGTCCATGACGGTTAAGAAACTGCCCCACGACGTCACGTTCCTCCATCGGGAGGACCCCCTGGACCCTCCGGAGCACCGGCTCCCCCTCCGCCCGGACCTGACGGCCGACGACCTGAAGTTCCGGGTCGACTCCCAGTCGACGTCGATCATGCAGACGTATCTGCGACTGAGGGAGGCCGGCTACCAGAACGTCTCGATCGCGCCCTGGTGGAGGCCGGGGGGGATCTGCGTGGTCGCGAACGGACGGTTCGCGGCCCGCGACCACGGGACGAATTGCTTCGTCGTCAGCTACCGCATGGACAAGCCGCGCCCCGTGATGGCCGACATGACCATCGTCCAGAACCTGGCGAACGTCGAGGGCCGATCCGAAGTCTACATGCCGTACTGGCCCCAGCCGGGCCTGATCCCCCGGGCGGACGACCGCGGGGACCGGATCGAAACCCTGGCGTACAAGGGCCGGCTCGTCAACTTTTACGAGCCGTTTCGAACCCCGGAGTTCCAGGCCGAGCTGGGCCGCCTGGGAGTCCGCCTGGTCCTGGACCTGGACGAGGGCGAGAAACAGGCGGCCAGGTGGCACGACTACTCGGAGGCCGACCTGGTCATCGCCGTTCGCGACCTCACCAAGCAGGACGCCCTGATCAAGCCCGCGAGCAAGCTGGTCAACGCCTGGATCGCGGGCTCGCCGGCGATCCTGGGCCCGGAGCCCGCCTATCGCGACGAACGCCGATCCGACCTCGATTACGTCGAGGTCCGCTCCCCCGCCGACGTCCTCGAGGCCGTCCGCCGCTTGAAGGAGCATCCCGAACTTTACCGGCGGATGATCGACAACGGCCGCCAACGCGCCGCCGACTTCACGACCGAGCGCATGGTCGAGCGCTGGGTCGCGGCCCTCTCCGGCCCCATCGCCGAGGGCTACCGGCGCTGGCTGGAGACGAACCGCCTCGGCCGCCTCTTACGATTCCCCGGCCGCGTCCTGCGGCAAAGAGAGGCCCAACGGATCTACCTGCACAACATCCATCACGGATACCGGATCCTGTCCGGGACCACGACCTGACCCCCGCCGGCCGAGCCGCCTCGTCGAAAACGGGTCGCGCCCCGCGGACGCCGGCCCTCCCCCGCTTCGTCGGGAGCGACGATCGGGTCGTCCTCGCCGCCGAGGCGTCCGGGGAAAATCTGGTACACTTCCCCTGTCGTCGGGGTTCGCGGCGAACCGCCGTCCGGACGACCGCCTCAATCCTTAATGGGAAGAAGACCGACCGTCACGGAGCTTGAGGAGGAGATCGTAACGGCCTTCCCCCCTGGAGGGGGAAGGTGGCCCGAAGGGCCGGATGAGGGGGGGACGAGCCAAACGGCCGTCGCGTTTCCAGAAGGCCTTCCCGCGGCCGCGGCTTGGACCGCGTCCCGAAGCGCGAGGCCATCCGTGCTCGCCCCCCCTCATCTGACCGCTTCGCGGTCTGTCTTCCTCCTCCAGGGGGGAAGGCCGTTTTCATCGGCCCCCCTTGAAAACCCGCGACGGCCGAGAAGAAGGGAAGGGCCCGCCGTCGCGCGGGCGAGGAACGGCACATGGACCAAGCGCGCTTCTACATCACCACGGCCATCGACTACCCCAACAGCCGCCCCCACATCGGCACCGCGTTCGAGAAGCTCGGCGCCGACGTCCAGGCGCGGTTCCGCCGGATGCAAGGCGCGTCGGTCCACTTCCTGATGGGCAACGACGAGAACACCCACAAGGTCACCCTCCGCGCCCGCGAGCTAGGGCTCGAACCCAAGCCCTACGTCGACGACATGGCCCGCCAGTTCCAGGACGTCTGGCGCTCGCTGGGGATCTCATACGACGAGTTCATCCAGACCAGCGAGGAGCGCCATCACGTCGGCTGTCGCAAGTTCATCCAGGCGGTGTACGACGCCGGCGACATCACCAAGGGGGTCTACGCCGGGCATTACTGCGTCGGCTGCGAGTCGTTCAAGACCGAGAAGGAGGTCGCCGAGGCCGGCGGCAAGTGCCCCAACCATCCCAACGCCGCGCTCTCGTGGGTGGAGGAGGAGAACTACTACTTCAAGCTCTCCGCCTACCGCGACAAGCTTCTGGCCTTCTACAAGGCCAACCCCGACTTCATCCAGCCGGAATCCCGCCGCAACGAGGTCGTCAGCCTGGTCGAGACCGAACTGCGCGACGTCGCCATCACCCGCAAGGGGCTCGACTGGGGCATCCGCGTCCCGTTCGACGAGGACCAGACCATCTACGTCTGGTTCGACGCGCTCCTCAACTACGTCACCGCCGTCGGCTACGGGAGCGACGAGGAGCGCTTCAAGACCCTCTGGCCGGCCGACGTCCACGTCGTCGGCAAGGACATCACCCGGTTCCACTGCGCGCTTTGGCCGGCGATGCTGATGTCGGCCGGGCTCCCGCTGCCGAAAAAGGTCTTCGCCCACGGCTTCGTCTATCGCAAGAACGAGGCGACCGGCGAGGCCGAGAAGCTCAGCAAGAGCCTGGGGAACGTCGTCGAGCCGATGGAGCTGATCGAGAAGTTCTCCGCCGAGGCGTTCCGCTATTACTTCATGAGCCAGTGCCCCTTCGGCGGCGACGGCGAGTTCTCCTTCGAGCGCTTCGCCGACGCCTACAACGCCGGGTTGGCCAACAACCTGGGGAACCTCTACAGCCGGATCGTCACCATGGCGCTCAAGTACTTCCTCGGCGATCTGGGATCGGTCGAGGGGGTCGACCTGACCGAATGGCGCCGCGGCATGGACCTGCCGGCGGTCGTCGCCGACGTGACCGCCAGGGTCGCCGCGTTCGACCACGCCGCGGCCATGCAGCGGATCTGGCTGGAGGTGGTCGACTCGGCCAACAAGTACATCCAGGAGACCCAGCCCTTCAAGCTGGTGAAGACCGACGAGGAGGCCGCCCGCGTCGTCCTCTTGAACCTGGCCGACTGGACGCGAACCGCCGCGATCCTCGTGAAACCCTTCCTGCCCCAGACCGCCGAGACCTTTTACGCCGCGTTCAACTTCGCCGAGTTCAAGCCCTGGGACGCCGTATCCTACGCCGACGCGGCGATCCCGACGGCCGCCGGCTCGTTCCGAGTGACCGCCCCGCTGGTCGACGGCAAGCCCGCCCCCTTGTTCCCCAAGATCGAGCCGCGATGAGCGACCGCCCCACGAAGACGACCTACCCCGCGGCCAGCCCGTAAACCTGTTTGAACCAGGCGACGAACCGAGCCGCGACGGCGGCGTCGTGCAAAAAGTACCGCGCCGCCACCGCCTGCCCGAACGGCTTGCCTGGCTCGCCTTGCCAGGCGAGCCAGGCATGAACCTCGGCCTCTTTGTATTGCTTCAGCTGGAAGTGGAGAAACGCCATCGCCGAGTTAAGGTAGAACTCGGCAGGAGTTTCCCCCATGCGAAAGCCCCGCAAGAACTACACGGCATCCGAGAAGATCGCCATCCTCCGGCGACACCTCGTCGACCGCGTCCCGGTCTCCGACCTCTGCGACGAGTACCAACTCTCGCCCACGCTGTTCTACCTCTGGCAGAAGCAACTCTTCGAGAACGGCGCGGCCGCCCTGGAACGCAGGAACGCCTCGCCCCAGGCCGGCCTCCTGAAGACCATCGCCGCGCTGCGTGAGAAGCTCCAACGCCGCAACGAGGTCGTCGCCGAACTCATGGAGGAGCACGTCCAGCTAAAAAAAGGGCGTGGGGAGCCCTGACCGGGGCCTGGGTCCCCCACGACGTCCGCGACGCCGTCGTCGATTACGTCGCCTACTGGTCCCGCCGCGCCGAGATCCCCGCCCGGCGGTTCGTCGCCTGGCTGGGGATCGCTCCGAGCAAGTTCCACGCCTGGCGGGGACGCTACGGCCGGGCCAACGAACACAACGCCGACGTCCCGCGCGACTGGTGGCTGGAGGATTGGGAGAAGAAGGCGATCGTCGACTTCCACGCCCTCTTCCCCCTGGAGGGCTATCGACGGCTGGCCTTCATGATGCTCGACGCCGACGTGGTCGCCGTCAGCCCCTCCAGCGTCTACCGCGTGCTCCGCGCCGCCGGCTTAATGCGTCGCCGCGACGTCAAGCCGTCGACCAAGGGCAAGGGGTTCCAGCAGCCGCTGCGGCCGCACGAGCACTGGCGCGTCGACGTCTCGTACCTCAACGTGGCCGGGACGTTCTTCCACCTCTGCTCCCTGCTCGACGGCTGCAGCCGGTACGTCGTCCATTGGGAGATCCGCGAGGCCATGACGACCGCCGACGTGGAGACGATCGTCCAACGGGCCCGGGAACGCTTCCCGGACGCGCGGCCCCGGATCATATCCGACAACGGCCCCCAGTTCGTCGCCAAGGAGTTCAAGGAGTTCATTCGGATCTGCGAAATGACTCTTGTGAGGACGTCACCGTATTACCCTCAGAGCAACGGCAAGATCGAGCGTTGGCACCGCTCGGTGAAGTCGGAATGCATCCGCCCCGGCTCGCCGCCGTCGCTCGGAGACGCGCGGCGGCTGGTCGAGGGCTACGTGCGTCACTACAACGAAGTCCGCCTCCACGGCGCGATCGGCTACGTCACGCCGGCCGACAAGCTGGCGGGACGCGAGGCGGCGATCCACGCGGAGCGGGACCGCAAGCTGGAGGCCGCCAGGGAACGGCGGCGGAAGGCGCGCGAGGCGGCCCGCGGGGACGCGGGGACGGTCGCCCCGGGCGGGGTATTGCCCCGAACCGCCAGGGGCGCTACGATCAATCTTGGCCCGGGCGGAGGATAGGGCTCCGTGGCGACACGACCCGAGCGCCGACCCGGGGACCAAGACCGAAGGGGGGCGGCGGGAAGCCGCCCCGTCTTTCCCTTCGGGATTGGTACGAAGGCGGCAAATCGATCCTCCGACGGCGGACGATCAACGCCTTATCTCCCAACCACGGTTTCTCCATTTCACGCTGAACCATTACAGGAGGAGATGCGGCGTGAGAGAGCGAGGGAGTAGGGAGTGAGGTTGAGAAGGGGGAGAGCGGGAGAGGAGAGTGAGATGGCAGAGGGGAAGACGTGAGGGTGAGCGAGAGGCAGTGGTAAACGTGGTGCGAACCGTCTCGGCTACAACCTCGCCTCGAAGGCTCGAAGCAAAGAAACCGCCTGCGCGAGGCCGACCTTTTCGAGCGTGGCCAAGTGTTCCTTCACCGTCTTCGGCGGACTTTTGAGGAGTCCGCGCTGACTCCGCACCGCTTGGCATACCTCGCCCTCGAAGCTCTCCAGCAGTTGGACGAGGAAGGCGTCGGGATGAATGGCGACGACCCCGCGTGGGCGAGTCAGTTCGCCGGGAAAGTCCTTCAGGTTGAAAGTGACGATGCTCTCGGCTCCGGCGAGGATCGCTGCGGCGAGTATGTGGCGGTCGTCCGCGTCCGGCAGGGTGACGCTCTCGACAAGTGGTTCGTATCCGCTCACGAGGCAATCCGGCACGGCCGCGTTCATCAGGGCGCAACAGCGGGCAAGGCTCGCGGCGGCGACGCTTGGGCGCATGGCTAAGACGCTGCGAGTCCATTCCTCGTGGATGGCGGCGGTCCATCGCGGGCGGCACGCCCCCGTGATTCCCAGCCACACGAAGAGGTCCCGAAGCGACGGCGGGAAGAGGACGCAAGAGTCGTAGATGACGGTGGGCGGGCGGCTCATTTCGGATCGGCGTCGTAGAGCCCCATTTCACTGGTCAGGGCCGCAAGCTCCTCCATCGCCCTCGCTTGTTCCACGTACATCGTCTTCTTGTAGGCCAGTACTTCCCCCAGGAGCAGCCGTCGGTGGGGGCCGACCTTGCGAGCGGGCAGGGCACCCTCGTCGACCAGTTTAACGACGTATGGGCGGGAGACGTTGAGAATGTCGGCTGCTTGCTGCGTGGATAACTCGGGGCTGACCGGAGTGATGGCTACCGCTTGACCGCGTCCCATTTCCTCCAATATCTGGAGCAGCGCCCGCTCCGCGGACGGCGGGAGCGTGAGCGTCTCGCCGGTCGCGGCGTCGCGGAACTCAAGCGAAGACCTTTCCCCTCGAAGGAGCGAGGCCAACGCCTGGCCCGTCTTTCGGGCGAGCGAAACTTCCGACCGTCCCGGTTCTATAATCTCGTGCTTAATATTTGACATGGCGCGCCTCTCTCGTTGAACTCCCCAGCGATCAGCCTAACACACCCGGCGCAACAAACGCAACGAACGAAACTCACGAAACGGCGATATGGAGACCGTGATCGAGGAGTAGCTTAAGATTCGAGCAGGGGCTTGAAACGGGCCTGGCGGCTCGCAGAGGCGATTTCTCCGGCTGGCTTAGGGTTCCCCCCTAGGCCGAAGCGGAAAATCGCGCCAGTGGCGATTGTGACGGCTTTGGGGGCTGGCCGGAACAAGGCCGGGGGTACGGTTCAGACCTGATTGGGGGACGTTTCAGGGTTGACGACGGTTAATCCCTCGCTCGTCGCCACGTCACATAGCCGATGGTCGGCACAGACGAAGCAATCGAGCGGTGCCTCTTGATGAAGGTTCAGGGCGACGGCGAGTTGAAGAGCATCCAGGGTGCGTACCTGCCGACCGAGCCCGTAGCTTCGAATGAGGTCTTGGGCTCGGTCGTAGTGCGTGTTCAAGAGTCGAACGACCCGATACCGTTTGCGGGTGACATCGCTGGCGAAGCGTCCCCGCAACCGAGCGAACGCGGCGGCGTCGAACGTTCCGGTGCGGACTTTGGTCGCGAACACCGAAACCGTCTCGACGAGGGTCAATCGGGAGATGACCAATTCGGCCCCCGGCTCGTTGACGAGCCGGTCGACCGCCGTGGTGCCGGTCTCCGGATGGTAGTGCTTGACGAGGGCACTCGTGTCGAAGAAGGAGCGGGTCATGTTAGAAACGATCCGCCCGTTCTTCCTCGATGACGACGCGAGCCATCGAATCCTTGATTTTCGACGTGGCGGCCCGGACTTCCTCAAGGGTGACGGAGTCGTCCGCCTCTCGCTCGCAATAGGCGACGGCGTCGTGGTCGAGCAGGTAATCGGGAATCCCGTCCGGGGCCGAAAGTTCGTCGAGCACGGTCACGCGAACGCGATGTCCGGCGAGTTCCCGAGCACGACGGGTCACTTCTTCCCAAGTACCTTCGATGGTTTTCTGTTCCATGTCCCCACCTCGCAAGCTCTAGACCGTCCTTCGTGGCATTGTATCATAAATCCCACGGTCGAATCATCTTGCATTCTGCGATGGGGCGGGGCCGGGTGGGCGACGTAGTGGGGCGGCGTTCCTCACATGCTGAGTGACGGCCCCTCCGAAGGCCCAAACGCCGGGCCGTGCGACGGTGCGTGGGAAGGTGCCGGAGCGGGCGGGACTTGAACGACCTGCGGCGGAGGCGGAACGGGGCCTGGGTCTTGCTCGCGTTCTCGTTCTTCGCTCGGGGTGGGAATTCCCATTTCGTGGGCCATCGTCTTTTGGTGCTCGCGGCCGAGAGCACGGATGAGGTCGTCTAATTCCGGTCCCGCCGCCTCCTTGTCGGAAAAGATGTGCGTCGATTTTTGGGAGCGGCTCGCCTGCACGTACCCCATGTGGAGGTCGGTGAGCGAGCCGCCCATCAGGACGTGAGCGAAAGGGATGCTCGCCCCTTGTGCCTTGTGGGTGGTGCTTGCGTAGCCGAGCCGGAGGTTTTCCGGTTGGTAGCGGTTAAGAGCCACGTTGATTTCGCGGCCGTCGTCGTCCACCCGCACGGTGATTCGCTTCCTGAGCGAGTCAACCTTGAGCACGGTCGCCATGTCGGAGTTCGATACTCCGAGTTCGCGGCTGTTTTTCTGAAATTGGAGCCGGTCCCCTTCGTGGAAATTGACGCCGTTCGCATGAATTTTCTTTTCTGGGTCCACCTCGCCCGCTCGAATTCGCTCCGCCTGGGCTTGTAAATTGAGTTCCTTGACCTCGGAATTGAGCGAGGCGAGCATCATGACCGACTCGGGTTTGGAAATTCCGCCGTCTTTTTTCCACTGCTCGATGAGTTGTGCCATCGCCTGGGGTCGCGTCTCGGCCAGGTGAAAATGCCCCCGCTCGGCGTAGGCCGTGAGGGCCTCTTTGTATTGCTTCAGCTGGAAGTGGAGAAACGCCATCGCCGAGTTAAGGTAGAACTCGGCAGGAGTTTCCCCCATGCGAAAGCCCCGCAAGAACTACACGGCATCCGAGAAGATCGCCATCCTCCGGCGACACCTCGTCGACCGCGTCCCGGTCTCCGACCTCTGCGACGAGTACCAACTCTCGCCCACGCTGTTCTACCTCTGGCAGAAGCAACTCTTCGAGAACGGCGCGGCCGCCCTGGAACGCAGGAACGCCTCGCCCCAGGCCGGCCTCCTGAAGACCATCGCCGCGCTGCGTGAGAAGCTCCAACGCCGCAACGAGGTCGTCGCCGAACTCATGGAGGAGCACGTCCAGCTAAAAAAAGGGCGTGGGGAGCCCTGACCGGGGCCTGGGTCCCCCACGACGTCCGCGACGCCGTCGTCGATTACGTCGCCTACTGGTCCCGCCGCGCCGAGATCCCCGCCCGGCGGTTCGTCGCCTGGCTGGGGATCGCTCCGAGCAAGTTCCACGCCTGGCGGGGACGCTACGGCCGGGCCAACGAACACAACGCCGACGTCCCGCGCGACTGGTGGCTGGAGGATTGGGAGAAGAAGGCGATCGTCGACTTCCACGCCCTCTTCCCCCTGGAGGGCTATCGACGGCTGGCCTTCATGATGCTCGACGCCGACGTGGTCGCCGTCAGCCCCTCCAGCGTCTACCGCGTGCTCCGCGCCGCCGGCTTAATGCGTCGCCGCGACGTCAAGCCGTCGACCAAGGGCAAGGGGTTCCAGCAGCCGCTGCGGCCGCACGAGCACTGGCGCGTCGACGTCTCGTACCTCAACGTGGCCGGGACGTTCTTCCACCTCTGCTCCCTGCTCGACGGCTGCAGCCGGTACGTCGTCCATTGGGAGATCCGCGAGGCCATGACGACCGCCGACGTGGAGACGATCGTCCAACGGGCCCGGGAACGCTTCCCGGACGCGCGGCCCCGGATCATATCCGACAACGGCCCCCAGTTCGTCGCCAAGGAGTTCAAGGAGTTCATTCGGATCTGCGAAATGACTCTTGTGAGGACGTCACCGTATTACCCTCAGAGCAACGGCAAGATCGAGCGTTGGCACCGCTCGGTGAAGTCGGAATGCATCCGCCCCGGCTCGCCGCCGTCGCTCGGAGACGCGCGGCGGCTGGTCGAGGGCTACGTGCGTCACTACAACGAAGTCCGCCTCCACGGCGCGATCGGCTACGTCACGCCGGCCGACAAGCTGGCGGGACGCGAGGCGGCGATCCACGCGGAGCGGGACCGCAAGCTGGAGGCCGCCAGGGAACGGCGGCGGAAGGCGCGCGAGGCGGCCCGCGGGGACGCGGGGACGGTCGCCCCGGGCGGGGTATTGCCCCGAACCGCCAGGGGCGCTACGATCAATCTTGGCCCGGGCGGAGGATAGGGCTCCGTGGCGACACGACCCGAGCGCCGACCCGGGGACCAAGACCGAAGGGGGGCGGCGGGAAGCCGCCCCGTCTTTCCCTTCGGGATTGGTACGAAGGCGGCAAATCGATCCTCCGACGGCGGACGATCAACGCCTTATCTCCCAACCACGGTTTCTCCATTTCACGCTGAACCATTACATGACCACGTCCGGATTCGAGAAGGTCGCGCCGAGCCGTCGCGCCTCGGCCGTCGCCGCGCGGGCGTGACCGATGAGGACGTCCCCCTCGGCGATCAGGTCGAGCAGGAAGTCCTCCAACTTGCCGTCGCGGACGTTGTCCGGCATGAGCCAGACGCCGACGCGGGTCTTGTACTTCATGGAGTCGCCCACGAACCCCTCCGCGGGAGGGGCCTCCCTGGGCGCCGAGACCCCGACTCGCTCCAGCCGGGCCCGGACTTGCCTCCAGCGGTCGACGATCGGCGAATCGGCGTCGAGGACGAAGCCGACGGGCCGGCCCTCGGCTTGGGATACGGCGGTCTCGATCGAATCGACGAGCTTCTCCACGCTCTTCGCTTGAATGATCTCTGGGAGCCGTGGCGGGGCCTTGGCTAAAGGCTGGCCGAGGACGTATCCCACGTCGTGACGTATCAGGAGGTTGATCAACGCCATTTGGTCGTCGACCCCCTCGACGTGCAGCGAGGGTCGGGCCGTCGTGTTCCCCATCAACGGACCTCGATCCCCTGTTCAACGGCGATCTGGAGCCTCGAGGCGTCGAGCGCCACCGCCTCGTCGAGCCTACGGTCGACCTTCTGGACCGAAACCTCGTCCGCCAGGTCCGGCCGCGTGACGCAAAGCCAGTCCAGAGCGCGAAGGCAATCGAGACTGTGGGTCGTCAGGAACACCTGGACGTCGTTGCGGACGGCCGTTTCCACGATCAGCTTCCAGACGTCGCCAAGGATCGAGTAATGCAGCCCCGTGTCGACCTCGTCGATGAGTAGGACGCCGTTCCTCGTCCTCGCGAGAGCCACCGCCAGGACGAGCAACCGGCGCATTCCCTCGCCGTAACTCCCCAACGGTCGCCTCCGAGACTCGCCCCGGAACCCGATCACGACGCCGCCGCGAGGGTCGGACGGGCTCGACCGCTCGCCGCTTAGGAACGCGATACTGGCCAGGTCGGGTTCCAGGATTTGCATGGCCTCGACGACGTAGCCCTCATCGCCCTCGGTGATGATCCTGTCCCACAGCGTGACGAGTCGGCCGCGCTCCAACGAATCGGAAGGGACGAACAAGGAAACCAACGCCTCTTCCCTGCCGAAGGCGGCGGTCTCCGACTTCCTCAAGCCCCCGTAAGGCCAAAGCGTCCCTTCCTCGAGCAGGCGGATCGCCTTCTCTTTGAAAAACGAACTCCCTTCCGATCCCGTCGTCATGTGGAGCAAATCATCGGAAGCCAAGGCCTGGTATTGAGCCGGGATCCCGAAGGCGCCGCCGTTATGGGCGTAGTCGTCTCCAACCTTTCCTATGCGGAACCCCCTCCATCCGAGATCGCCATTCGATTCAAGCGAAATCAAAGGCTTCGGTCCAATCGAATGCCCATGGAAGAAATGCGCGACTTCCGCGAGCCGGAGAGGCGTCAGGCGGTCGGCGTCTGGAGACTTGGAGATCGTCTCCCCGCGTCGCCGAGCGATCTCATCCAATATCCGAAAGTCGTCCCCGTCGGCGAGGAGTTGCACGGCCTCCAGGATCGCCGTCTTGCCCGAGTTGTTGCGGCCGACGAGCAGGTTGACGCGGGCGAGGTTCGCGAGCGCGTAGCGCTCGAAGCCGCGATACCCTTTCATTTCGAGTCGATGGATCATGGCCGGGCCGCCTCATGGTTCGGCGTCGGGGGCGCGGGCGGGGCCCGCGCGATTGGTTCGATCCCATTCTACGACGATTGGGACGCGCGGTCGCGTCAATCGCCGTCCTCGGCGGTCGTCAGATCGTCGTGGTGGGCGCGGAGGCGGTCGAGGACTTCGGCGGAGTCGGCGGCGGGGGCGAGGTCGCGGAGTTGGGCGGGGTCGGAGAGGACGTCGTAGAGTTCCTCGCGGCCGTCGGCGTTGCGGATGTAGGAGAAACCGTCGGCGACCACCCCGGACATCGGCCCCCGCCAGGCGGGGGGACGCGCCGGGTTCTTGGACACCGATTCCTTGATGCGAACCTCGGTCAAGACGGGCGACTCCTCGGAAGGCCGCCGCAGCAGCGAGACCCCCGGAAAAGCGGAGGCGTCCAGCCCCAGGACGTCGAGGACCGTGGCGGGTATGTCGCGGAGGCTGACGGCCCGTTCGACCGCCTCGCCGCCGCGTTCGCCGCCGGGGAGGAAGACCAAAAGCGGCACGCGGGTCTCCTGGTCGTAGAGGCTCCGGCCGTGGCCGACCAAGCCGTGCTCGCCCAGCTCCTCGCCGTGGTCGGAGGTCAGGATCACCAGGGTCTCGTCCAGGACGCCGCGCGCCTCCAGTTCGTCGAACAAGCGGCCGACCTGCTGATCGATGTAGGCCAGGCAGTCGTCGTAGGAGTCGCGGGCCAAGGCGAGTTGGTCGTCGGTGACGCCGGCGCGGGAGCGAACGTCCCACTCGCGGATCATCGCCTCCTCCTCCGCGGTCTCGGGGGGACGGCTGAACCGGCGCTCGAAGTCGTCGGGGGGAACGAACGGGCCGTGAGCGTCGAAGTAGTTCAGGAAGGCGAAGAACGGCCGACCGCCCCCCTCCCCTCCCCGAGTCCGTTCCCGGTCGAGCCAGTCCAGGAACGCCGCGTTGATCCGGCCGGCATCCTTGCGGCGCCGCTCCACGCCGCCGAGCGACTCCGGAAGCGCCCGCGCGGCCAGCCGGCCCAGGGACGAGCAGCGCAGGGCCTCGGCGACCGAGACGGCCGATTGCTCCTCGTAGAAGTCGTCGTAATGCTCGAAGCCGCGGCCGAGGCCGAACCACTGGTTGCAAAAGAAGGTGTTGGCGATGAAGCCGGCCGTCGCGAAGCCGCGCGCGCCGAGGGCCTCGGCCAGCGTGGGATGGGTCCGGTCCATCGGCTTCTTCTCGCCGACGTTCAACTCATGCGGCCAGCGTCCCGTGAACATGCTCGCGTGGGAAGGGAGGGTCCAGGGCGCCGTCGACCGGGCCTGGTCGAACCGGACGGCGCGCGCCGCCAGGCGGTCGAGGTTCGGGGAGGTTTCGCGACCGTAGCCGTAGAGGCCCAGGCTCTCCGCCCGCGCGGTGTCCATGACGATCAGCAGGACGTTGGGGCCGCGATCCGACGCGGCGGCCGCCGGGGAGGGTCGAGCCGCGGGCGTGGCCTGGAGTCGGTCCCCGCCGCGAAGCGCCACGGCCGCGACGCCCAGGACCAGGGGGGCGACGACCATCGCGCGGCGGAATCGAACCGGACGCGCCAGGGCGCGTCGCGCCACGGCCGTCCCCACGCCGACAGCCAGCGCCGCGGCCGCGAAGCCGTACAGGCCGGGGATCGTCAGCAGGATCGCCAGGGCGCAGAGGGCCCCCAGGGCCGTCAACGCCCACCTGCCCGCCCACGCCGGGCGCAACCACGCCAGGGGCGCCAGCGCGACGCCGATCGCCCCGAAGATCGCCAGATCGGTCGCCGGGATCATCCAGAAGAAGTGCCGGCTCATCTGGAACGTCCCCAGGGCGCCGCCGCCGGAGAGTTCGTTCCGCGCCAGCCACTGGGTCAACTCCAGCGTCCCGGTCAAGAGCCCGAACAGCAAGGCCAGCCGCGCCACGCCCCACGGCGAGGCCGCGACGCTCGACTCCGACTCCGGCCCCGTCTCCGCGATCCGTCCCGCGCCCGCGCCATCCATGACCTCCCCCTTTCCCCATCCCTGGGATCGGCCCTTCATACACCGGGACGGCGATCGCGGCAACGCCGGTCAGCCGCGAGCGGCTGGCGAAGGCTCGGCGACGGCCGGGGCGTGCTCGGCCATGGCGCGGGTCATGGCCTCGTCGAAACCGAACGGCGGCGCGTAGCCCAGCACGCGGCGGGCCTTCTCGATCGAGTAATCCAGGTTCAGGCCGAGAAACTTGTATCGCGCCTTGTTGATGATCGGGGCGTCCTTGCGGCCGCGGAGCTTCGCCCCCCCCTCGACGACGGTCGCCAGGAACTTCGCCAGCTTCAGCGGAATCCGCCGCCGGGGAGCGGAGAGGCCGGCCAACTCGGCGACCTTGCCGACGAACCGGCGCTTGCTGACCGGCTCGCCGTCGGTGAGGTTGAAGACCTCGCCGACCGCGGCGGGGTCCTCGGCGGCCAGGAAGATCCCGTGGACCAGGTTCTTGACGTAGATGCAGTTGAGGGCCTGCTCGCCGGAGCCGAAGTAGGCGAACGAGCCGCGACGGAGGTTCAACAGCAGCTTGGGCAGCACGGTGCGGTCGCGTTCGCCGTAGATGAAGCCGGGGCGGACGACGGCCACCGGGAGGCCCTTCTCCTTATGGTACTGAAGCGCCAGGGCCTCGGCCTCGGTCTTGGAGCGGGTGTAGGCGTCGAGCGAGTCGGCCGCGGGGGGGGTGGTCTCGTCGGTGCCGAAGTGGTCGCGCCCCTCGTAGACGCCCAGGGAGCTGACGTGGACGAACCGCTCGACTCCCGCGGCGACGGCGGCGTCGAGCAAGAGCCGGAAGGCCTCGACGTTGAGGCGGCGGAAGTCGGCCAACGTCCCCCAGTCGCCGACCTTGGCGGCGCAGTTGAAGATCCAGTCGGCGCCCTCGGCGCCGCGGGCGAGGGCGTCGGCGTCCTCCAGGTCGCCCACGATCTTCTCGACGCCCCACTCGTCGAGCTTGCGGACGTCGCTGGAGGCGCGGACGAGGGCCTTGACGCGGTGGCCGCGCGCCAGCGCCTCCTCGACCGCGTGGCCGCCGACCAACCCGGTGGCGCCGGTGACGAAGATGGTCCTGGGACTGCTGCTCATGGCGGAGGGGCCTCGACCGCGGGGACGCGCCGACGGCCGGGGGCGGTCGCGCCACCGGGACGGCTCGAAACGTGGAGGGAGGACCGGGGGCCGCCCCGCGTGATCCTATCCGATCGGCGGCTGGGGGGATAGGGGTGGTCTTGAGGTCGACCGTCGGTGTAGTGTGAGGAGGTGAACGCGGCCGAATCGGGATCGAGGGCGAGCCCCGAGGCCGCGCGAAGTCGTCAAGTCGGGAAGGGACGGGATCGTCATGGCCGCCAGCCTCAAACCCGAGGAACTCGGCACGTATCGCCGCCGGCTCGAGGATCTCGCGCGGCGGCTCCGCGGCGACGTCGACCGCATGGCCGCCGAGGCGCTGGGCCGCAACCACGCCGAATCCGGCCTCTCCAGCGTCCCCATGCACCTGGCGGACGTCGGCACCGACAACTACGACCAGGAGTTCACCCTGGGGTTGATCGAAAACGAGAACGAGACGCTCAAGATGATCGACGAGGCCCTGGCCCGCGTCGCCGACGGCTCCTACGGCGTCTGCTCCGAGTGCGGCCAGCCGATCGCCAGGGCCCGGCTCCAGGCCTTGCCTTACGCCCGCCACTGCATCGAATGCGCGCGGAAGCTGGAGAACCCCGCATGACGCGCCGCCTGGCCGCGAGCCGATTCGCGCTGTTCCTCTGCCTCGCCCTGGGAGGCGCGGGCCTGGACCTGGCGAGCAAGTCGATCGTCTTCCGACGGGTCGGCGAGCCCGGCTCGCCGCCGGCCTCGGTCGTCGGCGAGATCCTGGAGTTGCGCACCAGCTACAACAAGGGGGCGCTCTGGGGGTTCGGCCGGAGCGTGCCCAACAGCAGCCTGATCTTCGCCGGGCTCTCGGTGGCGGCCGGGGCGGGGATCGTGGCCTGGCTGTTCGTGGGGGGCGCCGCGGCCAGCCTGCCCTTGACCGTCGCCCTGGGCCTGATCATGGCCGGGGCGATCGGCAACTGCCACGACCGGCTCGCCTTCGGCCAGGTCCGGGACTTCGTCCACTTCCACGTCGACTCCGTGGGCTTCAACTGGGCCATCTTCAACATGGCCGACGTCATGCTGGTCTGCGGCGCCTGCGCCCTGGTCCTCTTCGCCCTGCGCCCCGACCCGATCCCGACCGACGCCCCCCCGCCGGCCGACGCCGGCGCCGACGCCGCCGCGCCCCCCCACGCCCGCGACCCGGAATCGGCGCGGGCGCCGTCGTGACGGGGGCCCGATGAACCGGGAGGTTTTCCAGATGACGATCACCTTCGACATCCCCAGGGACATCGAGCGTCAGTTCGGCCGCCGCCTAGGCGAACTCAACGCGAAGGCGCGGGAGGCCCTCCTGGTGGAACTCTTCCGCGAACGCGAGATCACCCATCGGCAACTCGGCGACGCCCTCGGGCTCGATCGGTACGAGACCGACGGGCTCTTGAAGCGGTACGGCGTGGGGCTCGACGTCAGCCCCGAGGAAATCCGCGAGGAATGCGGCCTGCTCGGCCAAGCTCGGCCGTCATGAGAGCGGTCTCGGATACGACGCCGCTCAATTATCTGGTCCTCATCGGGCTTCAAGAGATCCTCCCCACCTGCTTGAGGAAGCGGCCGTTCGGGGGCTCGTCGTCATCGAAGACGCCATCGACGGGCTCCGGGGGACGAACTTCAGGGCCACGGAGGCTCAGTACCGGGCGATCCTTGAGAACGTGGCCAGGCGCCGCGGCGATCCTTCCGATCACACATCGTAATACAAGTTGAATTCATAGGGGTGTGGCCGGGCGCGGAGGGCGTCGACCTCGTGGGACTTCTTGTACCAGATCCAGGTGTCGACGACGTCGCGGGTGAAGACGTCGCCCTTGAGGAGGAACTCGTGGTCGGCTCGGAGCGCCTCCAGGGTGGCCTCCAGCGACCGCGGCGCGGCTGCGAACCGGGCCAGGCCCTGGGGCCCCGGATCGGCGACGTCCCTGTCCAGCGGCTCGCCGGGGCGGATCTTATGCTCGACGCCGTCGAGCACGGCCATCAGCATCGCCGAGAACAACAGGTAAGGATTGGCCGCGGCGTCCGGGCAGCGGTACTCCACCCGGCGGTCCCGCGGGCTGGTGCCGGTGACCGGGATCCGGATGATCGCCGCGCGGTTGCGACGGCTGTACGCCAGCCGGGTGGGGGCCTCGAAGCCCTCCACCAGCCGCTTGTAGCTGTTGGTCGTGGGGTTGCCGAAGGCGCATAGCGCCTCGGCGTGCCGCAGCAGGCCGCCGACGGCGTAGAGCCCGACGTCGCTGAGGCCGGCGTAGTGGTCGCCGGCCAGGATCGGCTCGTCATCCTTCCAGAGCGACATGTGGGTATGCATCCCCGAGCCGTTGTCGCCGAAGAGGGGCTTGGGCATGAAGGTGGCCGTCTTGCCGCCGCGGCGGGCGACGTTGCGGATGACGTACCGCGCCAGCATGACCCGGTCGGCGGCTTCCAGCAGGTCGCGCGGCTCCAGGTCGATTTCGCACTGGCCGCCGGTGGCGACCTCGTGGAAGTGGGACGTCACGCCGACGCCGCACTCGGCCATGCGGCGGGCCATCTCGGAGCGAAGGTCCATCAGGCCGTCGGTCGGCGGGCAGGGGAAGTAGCCCAGCCCGGCGACGGGCTTGTACCCCAGGTTGGGCGACTCCCTCCGACCGCTGTTCCACGCCCCCTCGATCGAGTCGACCCGGTAAAACGCCTCGTTGGCGGTCTGGGCGAAGCGGACGTCGTCGAAGACGAAGAACTCCAGTTCCGGCGCGAACAGGCAGTAGTCGGCGACCCCGCCTTCGCGCATGTACGCCGCGGCCTTGCGGGCGATGTTGCGGGGATCGCGGGTATAGTCGCTGCGGGTGATCGGGTCGTGGATGTTGCAGATCATGGTCAAGGTCGGTTCGACCATGAACGGATCGACAAGCGCCGTCTCGGGCTGGGGGACGACCAGCAAGTCGGACTCGTTGATCGCCCGCCAGCCGACGATCGCCGAGCCGTCGAAGCCGAGCCCCTCCTCGAAGGTCTCCTCGCCGACCGCGTCGGCGGGAATCGAGAAGTGCTGCCAGACGCCCGGGAAATCCATGAACCGCAGGTCGACGGTGGTGACCTCGCGTTGTCGGATCTGGGCCAGGACTTCCTTGGGGGTCACCGCGAGGACTCCGAGAGGGGGCGGCGCTGGGGCCTGTCGCCAGGGACGGGGACGACCTATCATCAAGACGACCGGGGAAGGGATCGAACCCTCAACGTACCGGGATTCCCCCGTCCGGTCGAGGAGCGCTCGCCGTGGCCGATCCGCCCCCGCCCCGCTTCGCGGTTTTGGAGCACTCCTGGAACGGGGTCCACTGGGACTTCCTGCTCCAGCGCGACGGCGCGCTTCGGACCTGGGCCCTCGACGGGATCCCGAGCCTCGGCGTGGAACGACTGGCGCGACCCTTGGCCGATCATCGCTTGCTCTACCTCGATTACGAAGGGCCGATCCCAGGCGGCCGGGGGTCCGTGCGGCGGGTGGACGGGGGCGAGTACGAGGAGCTTGAGTGGGGCGAGGCGCGGATCCGCGTCCGGCTCCGCGGCCGTCAACTGGTGGGGGAGGCCCTTCTGACCCGGCGGCCCCGGGACGAGGCGGACGACCCGGAGGAGCCGTACTGGAAGATCTCCCTGGGGAAGTTCGATTGAAGGATCCGGCGCGAGGGGAGCGTCGGCAGCAGGAACACGCCTCGGGCCCGGTCGGATCGACCGGCCAGGCGGATTCGGCCGGCGCGGACGTCCACGTCGTCGAGCCGCACGTCGTCGCGATCCGGGTTGGGGGAGTAGCGCAGACGCACGACGGGGGTACCCTCGACCTTATGCCAGGCCACGTCCACGCCGTAGATCCGGCCGCGCTCGATGATCCGGTCGAGCACCTGGTCGGCGGGGACCGGGAGGATGCCGGCGCGGATCTTCTCCAGGGTCAGTTCGACGGTGTTGTCCGCGGGGATCCGCGGTCGCGCGATCACCGTGACGACCGACGAGAACATCCCGCGATCGAGCCGGAACGCCAGCACGACCCGGTCGGACTCGAAGAGGATCCGGGGCTCGCGGACCTCCGGCGGGAGCTGGTCGGCGAAGTGGGTGACCAGGTCCTGGGCGAGCCAGGCGTTGACCTCCTCGTCGGAGAAGACGGCCTCCCAGGTCGGTTCCGTGCAGATGTCGTTGCGAAGCTGAAGCCCGCGGGCGACGAAGTGCTTCGCCTTGCCCGCGATCTGTTCGCGAGGCATGCCCCCCAGGGGGACCATGTCGCGATAGTAGCGCGGCTCGTAAGTCAAGGCCAGCCATCCGGCGATCGGGGCCAGGAGCAGGAGGGCCCCCGCCGCGGCGGCGAACTTCCACCTCTTCGACAGCGTTCTTCTCATCAACGACCCCTCGGAACGGGAGGAGCGCCGGAGCGTCCGGGAGCAGCCGGCCGACGACGAAGCCGAAGGCGGGACGGCACGGCCCGACTCGCGCGCAGGATACGCGCCGACCGCGCGGCGGTCAATGCGGATCGACGACCGTGACGCCCCGGCGGCATTGGCTTCGCTCGTCGTGGCGCGATCGAACCCGTCGGCCGCAAAGTCATGATTGGAAACCACTTGAATATCGACGAAGCGGGTTCGATCGGCGAAGCGAAATTGGTTTTTCCTGACCGTCACGGATTTTGGGGGTGGTGGACATAACGGCCTTCCCCCCTCGCGGGGGAAGGTGGCCCGAAGGGCCGGATGAGGGGGGGCGAGACAAAACGCCATCGACGTCCAGCGCCTCCCGGACGGGTTTTCGCGAATCGCGACGGTCGCCTCGCGCGTCGTCCCCCTCATCTGACCGCTTCGCGGTCCAGCTTCCCCCGCGAGGGGGGAAGATTCGTTCAGGCCCCCAAAATCCGTGACGGTCAAGGTTTTTCGAGGCGGCCGGGCGAAAGGCGGGGCCGGCGCCCACCGACGGCGAGGGGCGACGCGCGCCGTCCCCTCTCCCGGCGGGAGAGGGGACGTCGTCTCCTTCCCCCATCTTTCCCAGATTCCGCGTCGAAACGTTGTGACCATACCCGTGCCCGGCCGAGAGAGGGGACGGAACGGAACGGGCGGCTCGAAACGTCGCGACACGCCGCTCCCGCCTTGCCGCGCGCGCGGAAACCGCGGATCCTCGGGGGATCGGTCGGGCGTCGGGAGTTCGGGGCGGGTCATGGGGGCTCCCAGGGTTCGGATCGCGCGATCTTCCAAGAAGCCGTTGCCACATGGCCGGGGGCGCGCGCCGGATTTCGGAACGAACTGGAGGCGTCGCGGATGAAAAACGTCTTCGACCCGCCGCCCGAGGAGGGCGCGGGGGAGTTTTTCGAGACCCTGGCGGGGTCGGGCTCGACCCGGATCGAACGGATCGTCTCCCGCGGCGACGCCTCGCCGCCGGGCTTCTGGTACGATCAGGACGAGCACGAATTCGTCCTCGTCCTGCGGGGCGCGGCGCGGCTGCGGTTCGAGGGCCCCGACGAGATCGTCGAGATGCGCCCCGGCGACTCCCTCACGATCCCCGCCCGCCGTCGCCACCGCGTCGAGTGGACCGACCCCGACGGGCCCACCGTCTGGCTGACGGTGTTCTTCGCCGGGTGATCCGTCGAAAACATAAACCCTTGGCAATAACAATAAACCCTTCTCCCCTTGTGGCGCCTCGTCGAGAACCTCACCCTGATCGGAAATCCAGGAACCACGGAAAACACGGAACGAGGGACGAGCCCGAAAGAAAAAGCCCGATCCTTGCTCGGTCGAAAACCTAAACACCGGATGATGACAAACATCCCTTCTCCCCTTGTGGGAGAAGGTGGCCGAAGGCCGGATGAGGGGTCGGCCGGCGTCGAATCCCGCGTCCGGCCATGACCTTGAAGTCCGGGGCTTTCGATCGCGCCCCCCTCATCCGCCCCTCCGGAGCACCTTCTCCCACAAGGGGAGAAGGGGGGACGCAAGCGCGCCCGTTCGCGGCGGATGGTTTCGAGAGCGCGCGAAACGGACGTCTCGGAACCGGTTCCCGATTCCCGGCCGTCGGCGCGTCCTCAATCCTCGTCCTGTTTCGGGCTGGAGGCGTGGACCATGGGGACCTCGGACGAGGGCGGGAAGCCCATCGCCTGGGAGGACTCGATCCGGTGTTTGCGGGTGTGGGGTTCGAGCTTCTGGGGACGGCCGGTCTCCAGGGCGCGACGAACGGCCTCGACGATTCGGACGTCGCACCAGCCTTCCTCGCCGTCGGGTTCGGGATCGACGTCCTCAAGGACGCAGCGCGAGAAGTATTCGGTCTCGCCGCCGAACTGGTCGGTGGTCATGAACGACTTGTGTTCGGTCTCGCCGCCGGTGGTCACGTCGTATTCCAGGCCGTGGCCGTAGGTGAAGGCGGGGCGGAAGGCGATGCTCCCCTTGGTCCCGACGATCGAGTAATGCTCGTGGGCGTCCATCGCGTAGGAGACGACGAACGAGGCCAGGCCGTCGTTGGGGAATCGCAGGGTGACGCTCACGGTGTCGATCAGGTCGAGTCCCCAGTCGGCGTTGCGCGCTCCGAAGGCGGCGACCTCGATCGGCTCGACGCCGAAGAACTGGCGGACGCCGTTGATGGGGTAGACGCCGAGGTCGTAGACCGGGCCGTCGACGAAACCATGCTTGGCCCGGTGGTTCTCGGGGTCCAGGGGCATGGAGAACATGGAGGCGAAGCCGCGAGGCTCGCCGATATCGCCGTCGCGGACCTGCTCGATCGCCGCGATGGTGGCCGGTTCGAAGTGGAGCCGGTAGGCGATCATCAGCTTCGCGCCGGACTCGTCGGCCGCGGCGATCAGCGTCTTGCATTGGTCCTCGCTGACGGCCATGGGTTTTTCGAGCAGGACGTGGACGCCGGCCTTGAGGGCGGGGAGGGCGTGCTCCAGGTGCAGGTGGTTGGGAGTGGCGACGTAGACCGCGTCGACGACGTCGTCGCTGAAAAGCCGGTCGAAGCCGTCATAGCCGTAGACGGCCAGGTCGCCGTAAATCTCTTGCATGGCGGCGCCTTTGTCGGGGTCGCCGGTGACCAGGGCGGTGACCTGGGAGTTTTTGGTGTTGCGGACGCCGGGCAGGAAAGCGCCTTGCGCGATCGCGCCGACGCCCACCACGCCGTATCGAACCGTTCCACCCGTGACGCGCTTGGCCTTGCTCATGGCGGTCTCCTCTCCTTCCCTCGTGCCGGACGACCGTTCGTTCGGTCGAATCGCGAGGGAGGAAAGGGACGCAAACGACGCGCCCGAGGCGGCGGCGATGAGTCTGTCTCATCAAGGCGTCGCGGCCGGCGTAACGGCCTTCCCCCCTCGCGGGGGAAGGTGGCCCGAAGGGCCGGATGAG
>CALCIB010000109.1 GCA_937907525.1 uncultured Planctomycetales bacterium
GATCGCCGCGGCCTCCGAAAAAGTGTCGGGTCGTCAGCCCGCCGGGAGAGGGGACATATTTATCACCGTCGATCCGTCCGCCTCCCTTGATTGGCATTGCCCCCCCCTGGAACTTCGTCTAAAGTCCGCGGCGATCCGGGACGACCGCGACGCGCCATCGCGCCGACGGCCTCGAGTCCGGAGACGCTGTTCACGGAAGAGCAGTGACGCCTCATGAAAGCCACGCTCGGGACGGCCGTCCTGGCCCTGCTCCTGGCTTCGTCGCAGGGATGCGGCATGGCCCATCCGCGGAACTTCCGCCGGATCGTCCATCCCTCGCCGATGGTCCGCGCCCGGGCGCTGAGCCTGGGGGACAAGAAGCCGAGCGCCCAGGTCGTCCCCGCGCTGGTCGCGAGGCTGGAGGACGACGACCCGGTGGTCCGGCTGGCGGCGCACGAGGAATTGAAGAAGCGGACGGGAAGGGACTTCGGCTACGTTCCGTGGGCCGAGGAAGACCAGCGCGCCGAGGCCGTCGGCCGCTGGCGGGACTGGCTCTCCGGCAAGGCGCCGGAGGCCGCCCCATCGCCGCAAGCGGTGACGGCGACGCCCCAGATCCAACCCACCTCCCAGATTCGACGGACCATTCCGTATTGAGGGCGCCATGGCGATGATCGCGGAGCGGCGCGGCGGGCCGCCCGGCTGGCTCGACCCGATCGGGCGCGTCGGCCGGCTGACGACCGCCGGCCTGGGCTACCTCGGCGCCGCGGCGCTCTTGACGCTCCACGCGGCGGCGGCGGTCGCGCGCGGTCGGGACGACGAGGACCAGCCGTCGTTGTACGCGGCGACCACTCATGAGTTGTCGTGGATGCTCTGGGCCGGCCTGCCGCTGGTGGGGCTGGTCCACGTCGCGATGGGCTCGTTCCTGTCGATGCAGGCGTACTTCGGCAGCACGTTCGTCGACGGCACCGGCGCGGTGGTGGGGGTGGGGCTGTTGCGGAACCTGGCCACCATGCTGACCGGCCTGACGATGGCCGGGCTGCTCCCCGGCCGGATCGTCCCGGAGTTCCGCCGCAAGCGTCCCGCGTCGCCCGGTCGCGCGGTCGCGGCGCGGATCGCCGCGGCGACGATCGCCGGCCCGCTTCTGGCGCTTTGGGGCTGCGCGGTCGGCACCCTGGTCGGCTGGAAGTCGTCGCAGGCGCTGATGGGCCTGTCGACGGACATGTACTTCCTGATGCTCTTGCGGATGCTCTGGTTCCGCGACGTCGTCGGGCTGGTGGTCAAGGGGGCGCTGTTCTGCGGCGCCGCCGCCGCGATGGCCTGCGCCGAGGGGTTGCATCACCACCGCGGCGAGCCGGCGGAGTCGGCCGACGTCGATCCGGTTCCCGCGGCGGTCGTCGGCGTCTTGCGGGCGACGTGCCTGGCGATGGCGGCGATCCTCGTCATGAACATGGCATGGTTCATCTTCGTTTATCACGCGGTCCCGGTCTACGGGCCCTCGCTTCTGCAACCGCCGACCCCGTGACGACGCGGCGGCCCTTGACGAGAGGGCCGCGGCGTCGGGAGAGACCCCGATGCGCGTGCGATCGACGATGAGGGAAGTCCTGATCGGCATTCTCGTGCTGGCGAGCATGGCCGGGATCGTCGCCCTGGTGAGCGTCGCCAGCGACGGCCCGGGGTTCCTCGCCCGCCACGCGACCTTCGACGTCGTCTTCCGCGACGGCCAGGGGATCCGCGTCGGTTCGCCGGTGCGGGTCGCCGGGCTCGACGCCGGCAACGTCGTCGACCTGGGGCTGGTCGACGTCGAGGGGACCTTGCGCGCCCGGGTGCGGCTGTCGCTGCCGGCCAGCCTGCTGAAAAAGCTGCGGCAGGACGTGAAGGTGACGATCACGCCGGGGCTCACCGGCATGAGCAACGTCAACATCGTCGCCTCGGGCTCCTCCGACGTGACGCTGGTGGCCGGTCAGACGGTCACCGGGGTGGAGTCGTCGTTCTTCGACCCGATCATCGAGCAGGTGGGGTTGGGCCCCCAGGAGCGCAACCACCTGAGCCACACCATCGGCGAGGTCCGCGAGGTGGTCGACGCCGTCGGCCCCCGGCTGCGGCAGATCCTCGCCTCGTTCGAGGAGGCCTCCGGCAACGTCAAGGAGATGAGCGACGCCCTCCGCCCGGCGGTGGAGAACACCGTCGCCAACGTCGAGGACCTGACCCGGCGCGTCGGAGCCACCTCGCCGCGGATCGAGGCGTCGATCACCCGGCTCGACGTCATCACCCGGCTGGTCGAGTTGATCCTCAGCGACAACCGCGACAACATCCGCCTGGCCGTCGCCTCCGGCAAGGACGCCGTCGACGTCGTCAAGGACGTCCTCGCCGTCCAACGGCCCAAGATCGACCGCACCGTCGAGCAGGTCGACATGCTGGCCGCGCGGGCCAACCGCGTCGCCTACAACGCCGACGTCCTGACCGCCCAGGGGGTGCAGATCCTCGCCAACGGCAAGGCCGACGTCGAGCGCTCCATCTCCAACGTCCGCGACGCCACCGACTGGGCCGACAAACTCGTCCAGAAGCTCTTCACCAACCCGTTCGTTTTAAGCCCCTTTTACAAACCCTCCAGCGAGGACCTGCGGGTCCAGCAGGTCTACGACACGGCCCAGATTTTCACCAAGGGCGCGCAGGAGCTTTCCGACGCCGCCAAGACGCTCGACGTCCTCGCCGCCCGCCCCGTCTCCGCCGAGCAGCAACAGGAGGTCCAGAAGCTCCAGGCCAAGGTGCTGACCCTCACCCAGGGCCTCGGCCAGACCTCCCAACTCCTGGCCGAGGGCCTCAAGGCCCCCGTCCACCAGGGCCGGATCCGGCGTTGAACGGCCCATGAAATAAAAATGTTGCGAACCGAATATTTTCGAGCTAGGATCGAATCACGCTCTGGAATCGAGAGGAGCGATTTCAAGACACTCGACGGAACGCCGGCAAGGCGGCCGGGACGGGCCCGTCAACGTCCCCTCCACGAGGATCGACCCCATGAAACCCGACGCCCGATCACGCGCTCGCATCCTGACCGCGACCCTGGCCTGCGCGCTTGGCGGCGCCGGCTTCGCCCAGGCCCAGTACGCCCCGGCCGCGCCGGCCCCGGCGCAAGCCGCGCCGGCCCCCGCGCTTCCTCCCGCGGCCTTTTACTCGCAACGCCTGCAGGCCAGCTTCGACATGGTCCCTTACGGCGGCGGCATGGCCGCGCGGCTGAGGGCGTGGCCCTCCGCCACGTCCCCCCTGCGGCAGTCGCAAATCCAACTGGAGCCGGGAGACACCATCACCGCCCTGGACGACTACCCCTTCAGCGGCCCCGCGATGTTCGAGTCCCACCACTCGCAAACCAAGGTCACGTTCATCAACGTCCGAACGAACCAGTTGGAAGCGCGCTGGGTCTATCTGCCCCCGCCGGGACCGGGACCGGGACCGGGGCCGGGGCCGGGACCGGGACCGTTCGTGCTCGGGGTCGTCGGTGGTCCGGTCCAGGTCAACGTCGGCGGGTTCTATCAGATCGGGCTTCGGATCACCCAGGTCACGCCGGGAAGCGCCGCGGCCGTCGCGGGCCTTCAGCCGGGGATGACGATCCTGACCGCCGGCGGCTATGCGACGTCGGACATCGGCGCGCTCCGCGCGGCGATCGCCCAGTCGGGAGGGACGCTGACGATGACGGTTCGGGACGCCTCCCAGCAGTACACTTACACGTACACCGCCTACATGGGCGGAGGCGGGGCCGCCTATTCCGCCGCCCCCGTCGCGCCGCAACCGTGACGGCTGGGTCGTCGCGACGGGCGCTGGTCGTCGAATTACGTTTTTTCCGGATTTGACTCAACCGACGGCCCCCGCGGGTCGATACCAAGAGCATCGACGTTCGGCCCTGGACGTCTAACGCGGTGGGCGAAGACCAGAGCCGAGGACCCCGGCCGAACGTCGGCCGGCTCGCTCTTCGGAGACGCGAATCTCAGCCGTCCCAATCGAACGGCGCCCGAATCCACTTGAAGGTCGGGCCTTCGGCCACGGCACCTAGTTAGGAGGCGAACGATGGAAATCTTCGGCGCGGGGGGAGCTTCAGGCCCTCAACCGATCTATCCCCGGCTGGCCCCGTTCAGCGTCGACGCCGGCCAAACCGTCCACGCCGGCGCTCCCCGGGACCAGGTCGAGATCTCGCCGTTGGGCCAGATGCTCGACGGCATCAGCCGCCTGCCCGACATCCGCCACGAGCGGGTCGAGGAGATCCGCCGCCAGATCGCCGAGGGGACCTACGACACCCCCGAACGGCTCGAACTGGCCCTCGACCGGATGCTCGACGAATTCCTCGGCTGACCCCTTTCGGGCCCGCCGGCCGACATAAACGCGCAACGACCGGGCCGGCCCCGGATCCGCCCCCCAGGGCGATCCGGGCCGGCCCGTTGGCGTTGGGCGGGGAAAAGCGGCTTTCCTCGAGCAAGCCCGCCGGCCGCAATCCGTCCCCTCTCCCACCGGGCTGACGACCCGACACTTATCGGATCCCGCATGCG
>CALCIB010000110.1 GCA_937907525.1 uncultured Planctomycetales bacterium
CCCTCATCCGGCCCTTCGGGCCACCTTCCCCCGCGAGGGGGGAAGGCCGTTGCGACCAACCCCCAAAATCCATGACGATCAGGTAACGCAAGGACTTCCAAACCGCGAAGGGGCGCCGACATGTCGAGCGCGCGACGAGTGCTGCAAGGGGGCGTCGTGTTGCGACGCGCCGAGACTCCCGACGACTACCGCGCCTGCCAGGCCGCCCAGCGCGAGGCGTGGGGGATCGTCGAGGACGGGTACGTCATCCCGGTCGCCACGATGGTCGGCGCCAACCTCCACGGCGGGCTGGTGCTGGGGGCGTTCGAGCCCGACGGCAAGGCGGTCGCCATGTCGTTCGCGTTTTTGGGGCGGGTGGAGGGTCGGATCTGCCTGTACTCGCAGCTCACCGGCGTCGTGCCGGGGCGGCAGTCGCTGGGCTTGGGAAGGGAGATCAAGCTGCTGCAACGCGACGTCGCCCGCGCCGAGGGCCTGGAGACCGTCGCCTGGGCCTTCGACCCGCTGCAGTCGGGCAACGCGCGGTTCAACCTGGCGAAGCTGGGCGCGCGGGTCCGCCGCTACGTCGACGACATGTACGGCCCGCGCACCGACGCGCTCAACGCGGGCGCGCCGACCGACCGCGTCATCGCCGAGTGGGACGTATGCGGCGACTTCGAGCCGATCGCCGCGCCCGAGAACGCGCCGAGCCTGATCGCGATCCGGGACGGGTTGCCGGTCGCGGTCCCCGCTCCCGCCGGCGCGGCGTTGTGGCTGCCGATCCCGCGCGACGTCGCCGCCTTGCGTCGCGAGCGGCCCGAGGCCGCCGAGGCGTGGCGGAAGGCCGTCCGCCAGGCGATGAACTCGGCGTTCGCCGCCGGCTACGAGGCCGCCGGCTTCCTCCGCGACGCCGAGCCCCGCTGCGGCTACGTCCTCCAAAGGCGCGCGGATTGACGCCGCGGCCGGGCGGCGGACATGATCGAGGGGGGGCGGTCGGCCGTCCCGCGACATCCAGGGTCCTTCCGTCTCCGCGGGCGAGGGTCATGTCCACTCCATCTCCAACGGCGTCCTCGGCGCGGGGCCCGACGCCGAGCCGACGAAGTCGCCGGCTCGTCCCCGTCGCCCTCGGGGCGGTCGCGCTGGCGACGGCGGTCGCGGCTTACGCGATCCTCGCCTCCCGGCCGGCGGACGACCCCGAACTCCTCTGGGCGGAGGCCCAGGTCGCCCTGCGCCAGGACCGCATCGACGAGGCCGGGAGGCTGCTCGACCGCATCGCCGCGATCCGCCCGCCCCAGCCCGAGGACTGGATGCTCCGCGGCCAACTGGAAGTCGGCCGGGAACGCCCCGACGAGGCGCTCGCCGCCCTGGCCCGGGTGCCCGACTCCAGCAAGTACGCCTCCCCGGCGCGGCTGCTCGCCGGACAGGTCGAACTGAGGCGCGACCGCGCCCGGATCGCCGAGGGGCTGCTCCGCGAGGCGATCCGCCTGGACCCCGGCGCGACCCAGCCCCACCGCGAACTGATCTACATCCTCGGCACCCAGCTTCGCCGCCAGGACGCCTGCGACCAGTTCGCGGCGCTCTCGGAGATCACGACCCTCCAGTACGAGAACCTCTTTCACTGGTGTCTGATCCGCAATCTCTTGTGGGACGCCGGCGAGGTGGCCCAGACCCTCGGCCGCTACCTGGACGCCGACCCCGAGGACCGCGAGTCGCGCCTGGCGCTCGCCGACAACGACCGTCGGCTGGGCCTCTACGACGAGGCCGAGGAAGTCCTGGAGCCCCTCTCCGACGACGACCCTCGCGCCCTGGCCCAGCGGGTGATGATCCTGCTGGACCGTCGCCAGGAGGAGCAGGCCGAGGAACTCCTCGCCCGGGGACCCGCCGACGACCCCGAGCTGGCCCGCCTCCGCGGCCGGTTCGCCCTCGCCCGCCGCGACGGGCCGCGGGCGCTTCGGTACTACCGGATCGCCTACGACCACGACCCGTCCAACCGCGACACCGTCTTCGGCCTCATCAACGCCCACGGCCTGGTCGGCCAGCCCGAGAAGGCCGCCGCGCTGCGCCGCGAAGCCGAGGCGCTGGAGTCGTTCAACTCGCTGGTCCAGCGCATGTCCACCCCCGAGGGCCGCAAGGATCCCGACATGGCCGACAAGGCGGCCCGCGCCTGCGAGCGCGCCGGCTTCATCCCCGAGGCCCGCGCCTGGCTCAACCTCGCCATCGCCCACGACCCCCTGAACGCCGCCGCCCAGCAGGCCCTCTTCCGCTTCAACGAGCGTCATCCTCCCCGCTCCCAGCGACCCTCCTCGGAAAAATGACGCGGAGAACCGAATCACCCGCGGGCGGCGCCGCATTTGCGGTCGATTGCATGCGTCCCACCGCGGAGGGAAATATGATGGATACCGAAATCGTGGACCAGGCCGACGTCGGTCGTCACGTCCTGATCATCGACGACAACGAGGACCTGGCGCTTTCCCAGGCGATCCTCCTGCAATGCTGCGGCTGCCACGTCGAGGTCGCCCACGACGGCCGGGAAGGCGCGCGGGTGGCGACCCAAAAGCCGTTCGACGTCATATTCATCGACATCGGCATGCCGGGGATGTCGGGCTACGAGGTCGTCAAGGCGATCCGCGCCGCCCTGGACGATCCGCCCGTCCTGCTGGCGCAGACGGCCTACGGTCGGCCCGAGGACGCGCGGCGGTCGCGCGCCGCCGGCTTCGACGCCCATCTGGTCAAGCCGGTCGACCCGGAAGTGATCATCCGTCACGTCCTCCAGGGTCGCGAGGCTTTGGAGCGTCGGACGTCCAAGTCGGAAGAGGACTTCCCATCGCGCGACCGCCGTTCGCGCAATTGCCTGTCCGCCTAGTCGACGCCCGTCGCTCCGACCGAACCTCGCCGGTTCCTCCCGCCACGTCATCCCTCCGTCGCGAAGTTCCGGAGTTCGTCGCCCTCGACCTCGCGAGTCGGTCGCTCCGCGGCCGGCGCTGGAGGCCGACCCGTTGCGGGCATGGAGGCGGCCCGTTAGGATCGACTCCGCATCTCGGAAGTCCCTAACGCCTCCGCCAAGCCCGAGGGCCGCCCATGAGCCTCGCCCCCGCCGTCGATCCGCGAACGTCCAAGCCGTCGCCGCGGATCGTCTCGATGGACCAGTTCCGCGGCTACACCGTCGCCGGCATGTTCCTGGTGAACTTCTGCGGAGGGCTCAAGGCGCTTCCGGAGGTGATCAAGCACCACGACTTCTACTTCAGCTACGCCGACACCATCATGCCGGCGTTCCTCTTCTGCGCCGGCTTCTCCTTCCGGCTCTCGATCCTCAAGCGCCTGGAGAAGACCGGCTCCGTCGGCTACGGCCGGTTCATATGGCGCTGTTTCGCCCTGATCCTGATCTCGCTGGTCATGTACGGCGAGGAGGACTTCAAGGTCGACTCCTGGGCCGAGCTGGCCGAAGCCCCCGGCCGATTCGTGCTGGCGATCCTCAAGGCCGATCTGTGGGAGACCCTGGCGATCATCGGCGTGGCCCAGTTGCTGATCATGCCGGTGATCGCCAGGGGCTTCCAGGTTCGGCTCTGGACGACCGCGGCGTTCATGGCGGCGGCCTTGTGGCTGGCGCGCTCGTTCAACGTCTTCTTCATCTACGGCGCGCCCAACTGGATGGACGAGATCTGGGGGCTCACCGGCAAGACGGCGTGGGACGGCGGGTTCTTCGGCCCCCTGAGCTGGGCCGTGCCGATGCTCATGGGCACCCTGGTCTATGACGTGATGGTCGCGCATCCCCCCAGGGTCGCGGCCAGGAAACTGTTGACCTGGGGCCTGATCCTGTCGGCCCTGGGCTACGGGCTCAACGGCCTGGCGACGCTGTACGACTCGCGGCACGGACACGTCGAGCGCGTCCCCGACAAGGACGTCGCGGCGTCGCCGGTGGATCCGCCGTTCGCCAACGCCTCGGGCCGCGCGGCGTCGACCTTGATCCCGACGCCGCCGTTCGTCATGGCGCCGCCGAAGGACGTCTTGCCGGTGAACTACTGGCAGGTCAACAAGAAGCTGGTGAGCCTGCCGTTCATGCTCCTCTCCGGCGGCCTGGCGATCGCCATGTACGCCCTGTTCATCCCGGTCTGCGACGTCGCCGGCAAGCGGCTGGGGTTGTTCCGGACCCTGGGGCAGAACCCGCTGGCGGCCTACGTCCTGCACCACTACGTCGAGGGGGCGGTGCGCGCCGTGACCCCCAAGGACTCGCCGCTCTGGTACTGTCTGATCGCGCTTACGGTCTTCTATGTGATCTCGTATGCGTTCGTTCGCTTCCTGGAGAAGCGGAACATCTTCCTGCGTCTCTGAGCCGACGGCCGCGCGGAAGGCGAAATTCAGGGAGGATCATGCGACGTCCCCTCTCCCGTCGGGAGAGGGGACGGAATGGATCCTCAATCCTCCCTCGCCCGGCCGTTCGACTCCGGCGGCCGGGGCGGGGCGTCGGCCTGGTCGGGATCGAGCTCGGCGGGAGGGCCGGGGATGGAGTAGGACTCGTCGATCCAGCGGCCCAGGTCGACGAGTCGGCAGCGCTCGGAGCAGAAGGGGAACGTCGGCAGGTCCTCGATACGGTCGATCGAGAACGGCTTCGAGCAGATCGGGCAGCGTCCCTGGATCATGACGAACTCGATCCGCCGCCGGATGAGGAGGAAGAGGAGGGCGAGGACGTCGCGGTCGACGACTTGGAGGAGTCGCCGCCGGAGCCGGAGGAGGACGAGCCGTTGGAGGAGGAGTCGGCCTTGGCGGCCTTCTTGTAGGAGTCGCTGCGGTAGTCGGTCTGGTAGAAGCCGGAGCCCTTGAAGAGGATGGCCGCGCCGGGGCCGATCTTGCGGCGGAGCTTGGGCTTGGCGCAGGCGGGGCAGTCGGTCTGGGGGTCGGCCTTGATGGATTCGAACGCCTCGAACTCGTGGCCGCAATCGTCGCAGACGTAGTCGTAGGTGGGCATGGGTTCCTCCGGTCGCGCGGATCGGCCGGTCAGGGTTTGACCGAGACGGCGACCTTGCTGGGCCTTAAAACGCGGTCGTGGAGCTTGTAGCCCTTGCCCAGTTCGGCGACGACGATCCCCTCGGGGGCGTCGGCGGTGGGCTGTCGCATCAGGGCCTCGTGGAAGTTGGGGTCGAAGGGGACGCCCAGGGCCTCGATCGGCTCGACGCCGTACTTGGCCATCACGGCGAGGAACTGCTTGTGGACCAGGTCGAGCCCGTCGGCGACCCCTTCGCGGCCCTCGGCGCGGAGGGCGTCGGCGGCGCGGTCGAGGTTGTCGAGCACGTCCAGGAGGTCGTGGCCGAGATCGCCGATGGCGTAGAGGCGGTCGGCCTCGGCCTGTTGCCTGGCGCGCTTCTGGTAGTTGACGAATTCGGCGCGGGCGCGGAGGGTCTGGTCGCGGGCCTCGTCGCGTTCCCTGGTCAGGGCGGCGAGGGCGGCGGACGAGCCGGCGGGGGGATCGGCCGGCGTCTCCGGATCGGCGTCGGGGGTCTGGGGGCGGTCGTGGTCGGACATGGCGGGTCTCCCGGTCGCGAAGGCGGCGTCAGGCGTCGTCGCGGTCCTCGGGCTCGGCCTCCTCGGTGAAGTAGTCGCGGAGCTTCTCGAAGAAACTCTTGCGGCGGGGGCTGACCTGTTCGTGTTCGATCTCGGCGAACTCGCGGAGCAGTTCTTCCTGGCGCGGGGTGAGGTTGCGGGGCGTCTCGACGACGACCTCGACGATCTCGTCGCCGCGGCCGCGGCCGGAGAGGTCGGGCATGCCGCGGCCGCGCATCCGGACGTGGTCGCCGCTTTGGGAGCCGCGGGGGACCTGGATCTTGTCGGGGCCGTCGAGCGTGGGGATCTCGACCTCCGCGCCCAGGGCGGCCTGGGCGAAGCTGATGGGGACCTGGCAGTGAAGGTCGTTGCGGCGGCGTTCGAAGAACTCGTGCTTGCGCACCAGGATCTGGATTTGGAGGTTGCCGCGGGGGGCGCCGGGGTCGCCCAGCTCCCCCTGGCCGCGGAGTTGCAGCCGCATGTTGGTCTCGACGCCCGGAGGGACGTCGACGCGGAGCTTGGCGCGGGAGGGGACGCGGCCGGCGCCGCGGCAGCTCGGGCAGGGGTCGGTGATCTTGACCCCCTCGCCGCCGCAGGAGGGGCAGGCGGTGGCGACCTGGAAGAAGCCGCGGGTCTGGACGACCTGGCCGCGGCCGCCGCAGTAGTTGCAGGTGGAGGCGACGGTCCCCTTGCGGGCCCCGGACCCCTGGCATTCGCCGCAGAACTCCTGGCGGTCGACCTCGACCTCGCGGGTCGCGCCTCGGGCGGCCTCGCCCAGCGAGATCTCCAGCCGCATTAGAAGGTCGGGCCCCTGGCGGGGGCCGCGACGGCCGCCGCCGCCGAAGATGTCGCCGAAGAGGCCGCCGCCGAAGATGTCGCCGAACGTCGACATGATGTCGTCGGCGGAGCGGAAGTCGTGGAACGCCGAGCCGTCGAGCCCGGCGTGGCCGTAGCGGTCGTAGCGCTGGCGCTTTTGGTCGTCGGACAGGACGTCGTAGGCCTCGGCCGCCTCGCGGAACCGCTTCTCGGCCTCCTTGTCGCCGGGGTTGCGGTCGGGGTGGAACTTCAGCGCCATCTGGCGGTAGGCGCGCTTGACCTCCTCGCCGGAGGCGCCGCGTTGGATCTCCAGGACTTCGTACAGGTCGCGTTTGATGGTCGCCATCGGCGCGGGGTCTCGGCGGATCGAAGGTTCCTGGGCGCGTCGCCGCGGCCTTCCTCGGGCCGCGCGGGATCCCCTGTCCAGGATTAATATCTTAGCATCCGGGTCCCCCCTCTTCCCAGCCGGGTCGGCCCGGCGGGGAAGGGGAGGGGCCTCGCGAAGGGCGCGAACGACCGGGGCGGCGCTCGCGAGAGCGGCCGCCCCGGCCCGGGTCGGTTCGCGACGATCCGGAGATCAGCGGACGGAGCCCTCGACGCGGGCGCCCTTGGGCTCGTCGTCCTTGATGTTGGTGATGAGCGTGTCGGTCGTCAGCAGGAGGCCGGCGATCGACGCGGCGTTCTGAAGCGCGGTGCGGGTGACCTTGGTCGGGTCGATGACGCCGGCCGCGAACATGTCGACGATTTCGCCCTTGTCGGCGTCGTAGCCCTTGGGGCCGCCGGCCTCCTTGACCTCGTCGGCGACGACGCCGCCGTCGCGGCCGGCGTTCTGGGCGATGTAACGGGCCGGCTCCTCCAGGCCGCGGAGCACGATCCGGGCGCCGAGCTTCTCGTCCCCCTCCAGGGTCTCGATCAGCTTCTCGACCGCCGGGATCACCCGCAACAGCGCGGTGCCGCCGCCGGGGACCACGCCTTCCTCGGCCGCGGCGCGGGTGGCGTGCAAGGCGTCCTCGATGCGGGCCTTGGTTTGCTTCATGTCGGCCTCGGTCGGCGCGCCGACGCGGATCAGGGCGACGCCCCCGGAGAGCTTCGCCAGCCGCTCCTGGAACTTCTCCTTGTCGTACTCGCTGTCGGTCTCCTCGATCTGGCGGCGGAGCTGGTCGATCCGACGCTGGATCTCCTCGCGCTTGCCGGCGCCCTGGATGATCGTGGCGCTGTCCTTGTCGACCTTCACCTGCCTGGCCTGGCCGAGCTGGTTGAGCTGGAGGTTCTCCAGCTTCAGCCCCAGATCCTCGCTGATGACGGTGCCGCCGGTCAGCACGGCCATGTCGCCGAGCATCGCCTTGCGGCGGTCGCCGAAGCCGGGGGCCTTCACCGCGGCGATGTTGAGGATGCCGCGGAGCTTGTTGACGACCAGGGTCGCCAGCGCCTCGCCCTCGACGTCCTCGGCCACGATCAACAGCGGCTTGCCGGACTGCGCCACCTTCTCAAGCAGCGGGATCAGATCGCGGAGGCTGCCGATCTTCTTTTCGTGCAGGAGGATGTAGGCGTCCTCGAAGACCACCTCCATCGTCGTGGGGGAGGTGACGAAGTAGGGGCTGAGGTAGCCCTTGTCGAACTGCATCCCCTCGACGAACTCCAGCGTGGTGCTGGCGGTCTTCCCCTCCTCGACGGTGATGACGCCGTCGCGGCCGACCTTCTCGACGGCGTCGGCGAGCATCTGGCCGATCTCGGGGTCGTTGTTGGCGGAGACGGCGCCGACCTGGGCGATCTCCTCCTTCTTCGACACCGGTCGGGAGATCTTCTCGTGCAGCTCGGTCACGGCCGCCGCGACGGCCTTCTCGATCCCCCGGCGCAGGGCCGAGGGGTTGGCGCCGGCGGTGACGTTCTTGAGCCCCTCGCGGTACAGCGCGCGGGCCAGGATGGTCGCGGTGGTGGTGCCGTCGCCGGCGACGTCGGACGTCTTGGACGCCACCACGTTGACCAGCTTCGCGCCCATGTTCTCGAACGGGTCGGGCAGCTCGATCTCCTTGGAGACCGTCACGCCGTCCTTGGTGACCAGCGGGCCGCCGAACGACTTGCTGAGGATCACGTTCCGCCCGGTGGGGCCGAGGGTCGAACCCACGGCCTGGGCCAGCACGTCGACGCCTTCCAGCAGCTTGCGGCGGGCGGCGTCGGAAAAGAGCAATTGCTTCGCCACGGTATCTAAGGCTCCTCGCGCGAGGTTGGATGTCGGATGTCCGTCAGAGCGACGCGCCCCGGCTCACTTCACGACCTTGGCCAGGATGTCGGACTCGCGGAGGATCTTCACCTCCTCGCCCTCCACCTTGATCTCGGTCCCCGAATACTTGCCGAAGAGGACCTCGTCGCCGACCGCCACGCCGATCGGGCTCCGCTCGCCGGAGTCCAGCAGCTTGCCGGGGCCCACGGCCAGCACCTCGCCGCGCTGGGGCTTCTCTTTGGCGGTGTCCGGCAGCACGATGCCCCCGGCCGTCTTCGCCTCGGCCTCGATCTGCTTGATCACGACGCGGTCTTCCAGGGGGCGGATCGTCAGCTTCGCCATGTCCGTTTCCTTCTCGTCTGCTTGAATGATCGAATCGATGCTCGTGAATCGCTCGGGTCGGCCGGGGCCCGCGGTCGACCGGGGGACGGCTTCGAGTCCGTCCCATAAGGGCGTCGCGGCCGGAATAACGGCCTTCCCCCCTCGCGGGGGAAGGTGGCCCGAAGGGCCGGATGA
>CALCIB010000111.1 GCA_937907525.1 uncultured Planctomycetales bacterium
GTCTACATCACTGTTGGGCCTCAGAAACCCTGAACCTGCAATCCGGTAGAGTCAGCGAATTCACAATGCGACTTCGACGTTCGAAGCCAATTTCACGGGCGGCGGCAAAATTTCAAGTCCTTGAATACAAGGATTTTACGACACCTATCTATTTCGTCGGCCTCCGCGCGAACGGAGCCGATCGAAGCCGGGACTCGTCGGCGCGGGAATCGGCGTCGGTTCCTGGGTGATGAAGCGGGCCGACGCCGCTTCGCGCGGCCGCCCAGGCTCGCGGCGACCGCGGCCGGGCCAGGGGGGCGCCCTGTCGTTTCCCCGTCGGGCGCGATAGAATCCGACCCGTCCGCGATCCGCGGGAGGCGATGACGGCTCCCGCTCGCCCGCCACGGAGCAGTCATCACGGGGTCGGTCATGCGCGTTGCGTTGTTCATCACCTGCTTCAACGACACCCTGTTCCCCCAGACCGGCAAGGCGATGGTGACCCTGCTGGAACGGCTCGGCCACCGGGTCGAATTCCCGATGGAGCAGACGTGCTGCGGGCAGATGCACTACAACACCGGCTATCATCGCGAGGCCGTCCCGCTGGCGCGACGGTTCGTCGAGGTCTTCGGCGACGCCGAGGCCGTCGTCTCCCCCTCGGCCTCCTGCGTCGGCATGATCCAGGACATGTACCCCAAGATCGCCGAGGAGTACGGCGACGAGAAACTCAGGCGCGACGTCGCCGCGCTCGTCCCCAGGGTCCACGAGCTTTCGATGTTCCTGACCAACGTCCTGGGGGTCGAGGACGTCGGCGCCTACTTCCCCCACCGGGTCACCTTCCACGTCACCTGCCACTCGTTGCGGGCGCTCAAGGTCGGCGACGCCCCCCAGCGCCTGCTTCGCAAGGTCAAGGGGATCGACCTGGTGGAACTGGAGCGCTGGGAGGAATGCTGCGGCTTCGGCGGCACCTTCGCCGTCAAGAACGCCGACACCTCCGCCGCGATGCTTTCGGACAAGATCCGCTGCGTCCTGGACACCCGGGCCGAGTACTGCGCCTCGGCCGACAACTCCTGCCTGATGCACATCGGCGGCGGCCTGCACCGCCAGCGGACCGGCGTCGTGCCGATCCACTTCGCCGAGATCCTGGCCGCCACCGAGGACGACGCCGCCCGCGACGCGAGGACCGCCTGACCATGGCCCGCAACGATCCGACCACGAGCGCCGAGTTGATGTCCCGCGAGGTCGTGCCGCCTTTGCCGGCGTCGCGGCCGGCGATGCCGTTCCAGGACGCGGCCAAGCTGTCGCTGGCCGACTCGCAGCTCCGCTACAACATGGCCAAGGCCACCACGACCATCCGCGCCAAGCGGCTCAGGGCCGTGGGCGAACTCCCCGACTGGGAGGCCCTTCGCGAGGCCGGCCGCGCCATCAAGGACCGGACCCTCCGCCACCTGGACAAGTACCTGATCCAGTTCGAGGAGTCGGTGACGCGGGTCGGCGGCCGGGTCCACTGGGCGGCGGACGGCGAGGAGGCCAACCGGATCGTCGCCGGGATCGTCAAGGCCAAGGGCGCCGGCGAGGTCGTCAAGATCAAGTCGCTGACCACCGACGAGATCGGCCTCAACGACGCGCTGGCTCGCGAGGGGATCAAGGCCCACGAGACCGACCTGGCCGAGTTGATCATCCAGCTGGCCGACGAGCGGTCGTCGCACATCCTGGTGCCGGCGATCCACAAAAGCCGCGCCGAGATCCGCGAGGTCTTCCGCCGGACCCTGAAGAACGCCGGCGACCTGACCGACGAACCCAGGCGACTGGCCGAGGCGGCCCGGGCCCACCTTCGCGAGAAGTTCCTCACCGTCCCGGTGGCCGTCAGCGGCGTCAACTTCGGCGTGGCCGAGACCGGGACCGTCGCCATCTTCGAGTCCGAGGGGAACGGCCGGATGTGCCTGACCCTCCCCAAAACGCTCGTCTCGGTCATGGGGATCGAGAAACTCGTCCCCACCTGGCGCGACCTGGAGGTCTACCTGCAACTGCTCCCTCGCTCCAGCACCGCCGAGCGGATGAACCCCTACACCTCGTTCTGGACCGGCCTGGCCCCCGAGGGGGACGGCCCCGAGGAGTTCCATCTGATCCTGCTCGACGACGGCCGGACCAGGGTCCTCGACGACCGCGAGGGCCGCCAGGCGCTTCGGTGCATCCGATGCTCGGCCTGCCTGAACGTCTGCCCGGTCTACGAGAACACCGGCGGCCACGCCTACAGCTCGGTCTACCCCGGACCCATAGGCGCGATCCTCACCCCGCAACTGGTGGGGGTCGACAACGCCGGCTCGCTCCCCTACGCCTCCTCGCTCTGCGGCGCCTGCTACGAAGCCTGCCCGGTGAAGATCAACATCCCGGAGGTCCTGGTCCACCTCCGGGGCAAGGTCGTCCGCCGCAAGCAGGAGAAGCTGCTCGGCAGGCTCGCCCCCGAGAACCTGGCGATGCGAGCCATGGCCAAGGTCTTCGCCTCCCCCCGACGCTTCCGAGCCGCGCAACGGCTCGGACGCCAGGGGCAGAAGCTGCTGATGAAGGAAGGCGTCATCCAACGCCTGCCGGGGGAACTCGGCGGCTGGACGAGCGTCCGCGACGTCTTTCCCGTCGCCCCCCAGACGTTCCGCGAGTGGTGGGCCCAGCGCGAGCGGGCCGGCCGCGTCAACCAGGACCAACCCTCCAGCCGGGAGCCCCGCCCGTGACCTCGTCGCGCGAGACCGTGCTGAACCGGATCCGAGCCTCCCTGAAGGACGTGCCGCCCTCCGAGAAGCCCGAGGACGTGGTCGTCGACCGCGGCTACCTGCACGTCGACGAGTCGCCGGAGCGGGAGCGGCTGGAGCGATTCATCGAACGGGTCCGAGAGTACAAGGCGATCGTGAGGATCGCCCGCCCCGACGGCCTGACCGAGGCGATCGCCGAGTCGTGCGCCGCGAGGGGCGTGAAGCGGTTGGCCGTCCCCGCCGACCTCCCCGACGGCTGGGCCCCGCCGGGCGTCGAACTGGTCCGCGAGCCGGGACTTTCCAACGAGCAACTCGACGGCTGCGACGGCGTCTTGACCGCCGCGGCCTTGGGGATCGCCCAGACCGGGACGGTCGTCCTGGACAGCGGCCCCGGCCAGGGTCGCCGGGCGATCACGTTGATCCCGGACTACCACCTCTGCGTGGTCTTCCAGGACCAGGTGGTCGGTCTGATCCCCGAGGCCGTCGTGAAGCTCCAACGCGCGGCCGAGTCGCCCGACCGGCCGATCACGTTCATCTCCGGCCCCTCGGCCACCTCCGACATCGAGCTCAACCGGGTCGAGGGGGTCCACGGCCCCCGCACGCTGGAGGTCGTCGTCGTTACCGAGCTGGACGTGAAGTGACCGCGGCCGATGCATTGAACCCCGTGAAGGGGAAGGGTCTGCGTCGATCGGAATAAGAAATGAACGTGAGTACCGGGGTGGGGACTCGAACCCCAGACCTGCGGATTATGAGACCGCCGCTCTAGCCAGCTGAGCTACCCCGGCTCGTCGGGTCGCGGGAAGGGCGTCTTGTCGCCCCGCGCGGCCTGAAGGATAATAAGCTAGCAGACCGTCGGGTCCGGTGCAAGAGGCGAGGACGCCGCGCGAAGGCGGATCCGCGCCCCCAGGCCGCGACCCGCCACCACCACGACGCTCCAGGGACGACCCCGACTCATGCCTCCGCAGTACATCTTCCAGATCGAAAAACTGTCCAAGGCCCACGGTAAAAAAGAGGTCCTCAAGAACATCCGGCTCTCGTTCTATCCCGGAGCCAAGATCGGCGTCATCGGCGGCAACGGCTCGGGCAAAAGCACCCTGCTGCGGATCATGGCCGGACTCGACAAGGACTTCGTGGGCACGGCGAAGCCGGCCTCGGGGATCTCCATCGGCTACCTTCCCCAGGAGCCGACCCTCGACCCCGCCTTCGACGTCCGCGGCAACGTCGAGCTGGCCGTCAAACCGGTTCGCGACCTGCTCGCGCGCTTCGACGCCATCAACGCCCGACTGGGCGAGGGGCCCGACGCCGACGAGATGGACGCCCTCCTGGCCGAACTGGAGAAGGTCCAGGACGCCATCGAGACCGCCGGCGGCTGGGACCTTGACCGCAAGCTCGAAATCGCCATGGACGCCATGCGCCTCCCCCCCGGCGACGCCGACGTCGCCACCCTCTCCGGCGGAGAGCGCAGGCGGGTGGCGCTTTGCAAACTCCTCCTGGAACACCACGACATCCTGCTGCTGGACGAGCCGACCAACCACCTCGACGCCGAGAGCGTCGCCTGGCTGGAGCGCCACCTCTCCGAGCATCCCGGCACGGTCATCCTCGTCACCCACGACCGCTACTTCCTCGACAACGTGGTCAAGTGGATCCTCGAACTCGACCGGGGCCAGGGGATCCCCTGGGAGGGCAACTACTCCTCGTGGCTGGAGCAGAAGCAACAGCGGCTGGCCCTGGAGGAGAAGCAGGAAAGCACCCGCCGCAAGCAACTGGCGCGCGAGCTGGAGTGGGTGCGGATGTCGCCGCGGGCGCGGGTCGCCAAGAACCGGGCGCGGTTGCAGCGCTACGAGCAACTCGCCGCGCAGGATTACGAGAAGCGCGAGGAGGCGGTCGCCCTGCAAATCCCGCCCGGCCCGCACCTGGGCTCGCTGGTGGTGGAGGCGGAGGGGGTCGCCAAGGGGTTCGGCGACCGGCTCCTGTTCGAGGACATGTCGTTCCGACTGCCGCCGGGGGCGATCGTCGGAGTCATCGGCGCCAACGGGGCCGGCAAGACGACCCTCTTCAGGATGATCATGGGTCAGGAGAAGCCCGACGCCGGGGCGCTTCGGGTCGGCGATTCGGTGGTCCCCTCCTACGTCGACCAGAACCGCGACGCGCTGAGTCCCGAGAACACGATCTTCCAGGAGATCACCGGCGGACTCGACCAGGTGACGCTGGGGCGTCGCAAGATGCCGGCGCGGGCCTACGTCGCGGCGTTCAATTTCAGGGGGCCGGACCAGGAGAAGCTCGTCGGCAAGCTCTCCGGCGGCGAGCGCAACCGCGTCCACCTGGCCAAGCTGCTCAAGAGCGGCGGCAACCTGCTGTTGCTCGACGAGCCGACCAACGATCTGGACGTGGACATGCTGCGGGCGCTTGAGGAGGCGCTGTTGGACTTCGGCGGTTGCGCCGTGGTCATCAGCCACGACCGCTGGTTCCTCGATCGGGTGGCGACCCACGTCCTGGCGTTCGAGGGGGACAGCAAGGTCGTCTGGTGCGACGGCAACTTCGAGACCTACGAATCCCAGCGTCGCGAGCGGCTGGGGGTGGAGGCGGATCAGCCGCATCGGATCAAGTACAGGTCGCTGACCCGCTGAGGTTCTCGGCCGGATCGCGTCGTCGGGGCCGCGCGTCGTCGGGGCGCGGCGGCCCTCGTTCCCTCGTTCACGCGCGGGCGACGGGGGAGGTCGCCAGGAGGTCGACGCGGACGAGCAGCGAGTCGGGGTCGTTCAGGAGCGAGGCGGGGGCGTCGGGGTCGACCAGGGCCTCGACGCGGCTTCGGATCTCGGGGCTCAGGAACGGCGACGAGCGGTCGAGGAGGTTGGCGAGGTAGGCCGTCAGGAAGCGTCGCGTCGGCGCGTCAAACGGGGCGCGTCGGGAGGACGCCGTCGCGAGGACGTCGCAACGGGGGAGGCCCGCCTCGCGGAAGACCCGCGGGAGGTCGCGGGCGACGTAGAATTTCGACGGCCGATCCGACCGGGCCTGGAACGCGGCGAGTTCCGCGGCGCGGAGCGCCAGCTCGACGTCCGCGGGCCACGGCATGCTCAGATGATGGAGCCCGTCGCTTTCAAATACGGCGATCCGGCCGCCGTCGCGGACGAGTCGGCTCAGCCCGCGCGCCGCGAGGACGGGGTCGGGTAGGCTGTACAGGCTCTGGGCGCACCAGGCGAGGTCGGCCGCGGCGTCGGCGATCGCGGAATGCCGGGCGTCCATGCGGACGAACCGGACGCGGTCGGCCAGCCCCGCCGCGACGACCCCGCGGCGGGCGAGATCCAGGAAGCTCGGACAGAGGTCCACGGCGACGACGCGCCCGGCAGGTCCGACGCGCTCGGCCAGCCACCGCGAGTACGAGCCGTCGCCGCACGCCACGTCCACGACCACGTCGCCGGGCCCCGCGCCCGCGGCCGCGACGGCGTCGCGCAATTCGTCACGAAAGGCTTCGTGGTAGGCGGCCATCATGTCGGCGTAGGGGGGCAGGTCCGGCGGGCCCATCGCGACGTCCTCCCCTTGACGCGCATGCGCTTCTGGAATCATTGATCGATAGCGCCGCCCGTCTCGCAAACGCCGCGCCGACGTCTTCGGGCCGGTCGACGGCGATCCGTTCGACCGCCACCGGCACTTGTTTTGCGTCGCTGAATCCAGACCCGCCGGGACGGAAACGACACGGGTCGGGGGCGTCTCCCCGAGCCCCGCCGCCGGTGACGACCCGCATGGGTCGATGGTACATGTAAAGGGAGAACACGTCATGGCCATGCGTAAGAGTCACGAGAAGGAGAAGGCCGTCGACCTGCCGCCGACCGGCGACCGCAACGCCGATCCGATCACCGGCGAGGCGGGCGCGCACCCGATCGAGACGGGAGTCGGCGCGGCGGCCGGAGGCGTCGCGGTCGGCGCCGCCGTCGGGACCGTGGCCGGGCCGGTCGGCACGGCCGTGGGCGCGGCGATCGGCGCGGTCGCGGGAGGACTCATCGGCAGCGGCGTGGGCGAGTGGATCGACCCGACGGTCGAGGACGAATGGCTCCGTCAGACCTTCCCCGACCGCGGCTACGCCGAGGGGGCGACGTACGAGACCTACGAGCCCGCCTACGATTACGCCCGCGAAGCCGACGCGAGGTCGGAGGGTCGGCTGTATCAGGACGTCGAGGGCGACCTGAAGAGCGGCTGGGAGAAGACCGAGCACGCCGCCTCCCTGCCGTGGAGCAAGGCGAAGCCCGCCGTGAGGGACGTGTACGATTACCGCCACGCCCGGCGCTATGGCGGCGAGGCCGGCGACCGTTACGCCGGCAAGTCCTTCGCCGAGGTCGAGGCCGACCTGAAGTCCGGCTGGGGTAAGACCAAGCACGCCGCGGGCATGACCTGGGACAGGGCCAAGGATGTCGTGCGCGGCGCCTACGATCAGACCATCAAGCTCCGCGAGGAGCGGCTGAAGGTCAGCAAGCGGCCCGTGAAGGCCGGCGAGGTCGACGTCCGCAAGGAGATCGTCACCGAGGACAAGACGATCACCGTCCCCGTCGAGCGCGAGGAGGTCGTCATCGAGCGCCGGCCGGGCTCCGGCCGCGCCGTCGCCGGCGACGTCGGCGACACCGGCCGCGAGGAGATGCGCATCCCCGTGCGCGCCGAAGAGGTTGACGTGACGACGGAGACCGTCGAGGCGGGCGAGGTCGACGTCCGCAAGCGCAAGGTCCACGACACCGAGAAGGCCGGCGCCACCCTCCGCAAGGAGGAACTCAAGGTCGACGAGCGCGGCGACGTCAAGGTCAAGGACGGTCGCGGCAAGGGGGCGTCGCATCGTTGAGCCCCCTTGATCGACCGGCCTCCAGGCCCCGCCTCCTTCCGCCCTTCCGCGGAAGGCCCGGCGGGGTCTTCGCGTATCGGGGCTCGAGGATGCAAGCCCGGCGAGCCCCGAGGCGTGTCAGGCGACGTCGTCGAGGGGGATCGGGCGGCAGTTGTCGCAGAGGCCGCAGCCGCCGTCGCCCAGCGGCGTTTCGTCGCCGAAATAGTCCAGAAGCGCGGCCCAGCGGCAGCCGCGGGTCTCGGCGTAGTCGACGAGGCGCTGGAGGTTCATGCGATCGCGCGCCTCCCTGTCCTCGTAGACGCGGGCCATCCGCGTCAGGTCGTCGCGGTCCAGGTCGTCGCGAAGCAGGAAGATCCGGCCGGTCAGGTCTTCCTTGATCAGCCGACGGGCGCGGAAGAAGTTCAGGGTCGCCTTCAGCTTCGCGCGGGGTAGGGGGCAAGACTCGACGAGTCGGTCGAAGGAGGGAGGTTCCGCGCCGAAGCGCTTCAGGGCGTGGTGGGCGTTGACGAGGTCCTCGGCGGAGGGGTAGCGGCCCCCCTGGAAGAAGTTCTGGAGCTTCCAATCGCTCTCCTGGTGGAGCAGGAGGGAACGGGCCGGCTCGCCGTCGCGGCCGGCGCGGCCGAATTCCTGATAGAAGGCCTCGATGTTTCCGGGGGGGTGGAAGTGGACCACGAAGCGGACGTCGGGCTTGTCGATCCCCATGCCGAAGGCGTTGGTGGCGACCATGATCGGGACCTCGCCGCTCATGAAGCGGTCCTGGTTGGCGTCGCGGTCGGCGCGTTTCATCCGGCCGTGGTACGTCGCCGCCTCCATCCCCTCGGCCGCCAGGGTCGCGGCGATCTCGGCGACGCCCTTGACGGTCGCCGAGTAGACGACGCCCGACCCGCCGGCCTGGCCGTGGAGGAATTCGATCAAGCGTTCCGCCTTCCGACCCGCGTCCGCGACGTTCTCGGCCGCGAGATGGATGTTGGGCCGGAAGAAGCCGGTATGGACGATCTCGGCGTCGGGGATGCCGAGCCCGTCGAGCATGTCCTCGACGACGTCGGCCGTCGCGGTGGCCGTCAGCGCCAGGACCGTCGGCCGTCCCAGGTCCTCGATCACGGAGCCGAGGGCCAGATAGTCGGGGCGGAAGTCGTGCCCCCATTTGCTGACGCAGTGGGCCTCGTCGATGACGAACAGGTCGAGCGCCGCCTCCCGAAGCAGCGCGCGGAACTCGGGGTCGGCGAGTTGTTCCGGGGTCGTGTACACGAAGCCCTCGAAGCCGTCGCGGATCCGCGCCTCGGCCTCGGCGCGGGCCGAGTCGGTCAACGTGCTATTGATCGTCAGGGCGTCGTGGCCGCGCTCGCGGAGGGCCTCGGTCTGGTCCTTCATCAGCGCGATGAGGGGGCTGACGACGATCGTCGCGCCGGGAAGCTCCAGGGCTGGAAGCTGGAAGCAGAGGCTCTTCCCCGAGCCGGTGGGCATGACGACCACCGTGTCGCGGCCGCGCATGGCCGCGCGGACGACTCGTTCCTGGCCGGGCCGGAACGCTCGAAAGCCGAAGCGCTCCCTGAGTTTCGCGGCCAGTCCGCTTCGCGTCGCCGCCCGGGCCGTCGCGCCCTCGTCTCCGTCGTCCGCCATGGCGTCCTCCCGCGCCGGCCACCGGGGGCCGGCCTCCTGGTTTCGTTAAGAAGAAATCATCTCTTGGCGTGGTTTCGGGAAGCGAACGTGGCGCCGTCGTCGCCGCGGGGCGCGCGCCGGCGCGCGGTTTGCGATCGATGACACGTCTCCCGCGGGAGGAGGGCGCGTCGGACGCGCCTGGGGAGGACGCCGGCGTCGGCGCCCCCGTCGATCCCGTCACCATCCCATGGAGAGTACGTCATGACGCCGCGAGAAGATCCCGAGAAACCGGTCCAGATTCATCCCACCGGCAGCCACGACCCGGACCCGGCCGCCGATCAGCAGTCGTCGCACGTCTTCGCGACGGGGATGGGGACCGCGGCGGGCGCCGTCACCACCGGCGCGATCGGCGGCGGGGTGGCCGGGCCCGTGGGCGCGGCGGTGGGCGCCGTCGTCGGCGCCGTCGCGGGCGCCTACATCGCGCGAGGCGTGGAGGAGTGGGCCGGCCCGACCGCCGAGGAGGAATGGCTCCGCGACAAGTTCGCCACCCGCCACGACCCCGACGAGCAGAACATCGACGCCTACAAGCCCGCCTACGCCTACGCCCGCGAGGTCGAGCCGCTCTTCGAGGGTCGGCCGTTCCTCGAGGTGGAGCCGGAGTTGAGGGCGGGATGGGAGCGCGGCGCGCATGCCGCCCAGTTGCCCTGGGAGCAGGCCAGGGACGTCGTCCAGGACGTGTTCGAGTACCGGGCCGTCCAGCGCGGCGAGCCCGAACCCAAGGTCCGCGTCGAACGATTCGTGGCGGGCGAGCGCGGCGTCGTAGAGATCGAGACCCCTCGCCGGGATCCGGATCGTCCCTGAGGCGCCCCTTCGGGCCCGCGTCGACTCGCGCCCCGCTCGATATCGGTGGCGGGGTCGCGCGAACCGCCGCGTGGGGCGATCGCCCTCGACCGTCCCTCGCGACCGATCCTGAATCGAGGGGGGCGGCGCCGACGCCTCCCCGATCGCCAAGAGGCCGCGCTCCTTGCAAGTCCATATCGTCGCGAGGCCGGCCCCCGCGCGGGATCGACGGCGGCGGAAGCGGAGGCGGCTCCCCGATCTGCTTCGCGTCCTTATTCATTCGCCGTCGCGGTCTTCCTCGACGGGGATCGGCTCGACGCGGACCTTGCGGATTCGGGTGGGATCGGCCTTCAGGACGGTGAAGCGGCGGCCGGCCACGTCCACCTGGTCGCCCACGCGGGCGAGGCGGCCCAGGAGGTCGAGGATCAGGCCGCCGGTGGTCTCCGCGTCGGTCTCCGGGAGCTTCACGTTCAGGGCCTCGCCGAGGCGGTCGAGCGGGCAGGAGGCCAGGACCTCGAAGACGCCGTCGCCCTTGTCGTCGACCTCCGGGGCCTCGCGGTCGAACTCGTCCTGGATCGGCCCGACCAGCTCCTCAAGGACGTTTTCGAGCGTGACCATCCCCACCAGGCTGCCGTATTCGTCCAGCAGCATCGCCAGGTGGATCTTGTTGCGCTGGAACTCCAAAAGCAGCTTGTCCAGGGGGAGGGTCGCCGGCAGGTAGGGGGCGGGGCGGACGATCGCGCGGAGGTCGACGCGGGCGTCGGGGGGGCCGCCGTTGCGGAAGACGTCCTTGACGTGGATCATGCCGATGGCGGTCGTCAGGTCGTCCTCGCAGAGCGGGTAGCGGGTGTGGCCGGCCTGGCGGGCGAGCCGCAGGTTCTCCTCCAGCGGTCGCGACAGGCTGAGGTAGACGATGTCCGGCCTGGGGATCATGACCCGGCGGGCCGACTTGTATTCCAGCGCCAGCACGTTTTCGATCATCTTCCGCTCGGAGCGGGTCAGTTGGCCCCCCTCGACGCTCTCGGCGAGGATGTGGCGGAGTTCCTCGTCGGTGTGGGCGATCTCCTCCGCGTTGGCGCCTCCCAGGCCCATGACCCGAAGCGTCAGGTGGCTGGCGGCGTTCAAAAGCCAGATCGCCGGCCAGAAGACGTAGGCCAGGAGCACCAGGGGAGGGGCCGTGATCAGGGCCACGACCCGAGGCGCCCGGATCGCCAGCGTCTTGGGGGCCTGTTCCCCGAGCGCCATGTGCAAGAACGTCACCAGCGACAACGAGATGATCGGCACCACCGCCAGCGACAGCCCGCCGACGGCGATCGGCGCGTGCGACAGCCCGATCCACTCCAGGGCGCGCTCGACGATCGGGTTGATCCATTCGTCGATGGTCCGCCCCAGGGCCAGGCTCGCCACCGTGATCCCGATCTGCGAGGCCGAGAGGTACAGGTCCAGATGCTCGAGCGCCTTGTTGGTGAGCCTAGCGGCCCAGTTGCCCTGCTCGGCGAGTCGCTCGATCTGGACGGTCCTGACCTTCACCAGCGCGAACTCGGCGGCGACGAAGAAGGCGTTGATCAGGATCAAGCCGGCGATGATCAGGACGTGCGACGTTTCCATTGCGTGCCGCGGGATGCCTCGGAACAGGGACGACGGGGACGTCGAGTCGTCGACGCCCTGGGGTTTCGATTGGGATTCTAACCGATCGCCCCCCTGGCGGCACTCCCGAATTCCAGGACCCGGCGCGGCTTGCGTCCGCCGGAAAACACGGGGCGACGCGCCGGCCGGTTTCTGCTAAAGTCCCTCGGCCGATCGGACGGGGCCTGGCCCCGGCCGTCGTCGGATCATGGACGACTCGCGAACGCTCACGGAGGAGTGCGCCGCATGGATGCCCGCCGCGCCTGGTCGTCGGTTCGCCTCGGGGCGGCCCTGGTCGTTTCGTTCGTCTCCCCGGTCTGCCTCGCCGCGAGCTACCGGACGACCAATTTCGAGGTCAAGGCCCCGACCGCCGAGGCCGCCAGAAAGGTCGGCGACCACGCCGAGGAGTGTCGGCGGACGATCGCCGTCGCCTGGCTCGGCCGGGAGCTTGACGACTGGGCCCGCCCTTGCCCGATCCAGGTCAAGATCACCGGCGGCGAGGCCGGCGGCGTCACCAGCTTCGGCTTCGACCGCGGTCGGGTCAGCGACCAGAGCATGACCGTCGAGGGCCGGCTCGACCGCATCCTCGCCTCGTCGCTGCCCCACGAGATCACCCACACGATCTTCGCCGCCTTCTTCGGCGGTCCCATGCCGCGCTGGGCCGACGAGGGCGCCTCGCTCTTGAGCGAGGACCGCCGCGAGTTGGGCCGACACGACCAGATCGCCGCCGACCTCGTCGCCCGTCGCGGCGAGATCAGCCTCGCGGAACTGTTCGTCATCGACGAGTACCCCAAGGATCTGATGGCGTTTTACGGCCAGGGTTACTCGATCTCCCGGTTCCTGGTCGAGATCGGCGGCCGGCCGCGCTTCCTCCGGTTCGTCCGCGACGGCCTCCGCTCCGGCTGGGACCAGGCGACCCTCGACCACTACGGCCTGGCCGACGTCCGCGAACTCGACCGCGCCTGGCGCTCCTGGCACCGCGGCCTGATGGCCGACCGCCGCACGCCGCCGCTTCACGATCCCGTTCTCGCCTACGGCGATCTTCAAGCCGACCATCCGGTCAACTGAGCCGAGCCCCGGCCGTCGGCGTCAGGAGCGTGCCGGCGCGTCGGGGTTGAAGCCCAGCCATCGGATCGGCAGGCTGCGCGGTAGCTGGTGGCCGTAGCGGTCGACGACCTGGACGTCGAACTGGTTGATGCCGGCGTCCAGCGTGGGCGTGAACGTGAAGAACCCGCGCTCGTCGGAGACGGCGGCCGGGCCGCGGAGCTTCCAGTCGGTCTCCCCCGTTCCGGAGAAGATCAACGCGCCGGGGACGGTGCGGCCGACGACCGTCGGCTGGGGGTTGAAGGTGACGCCGCCGCTATTGGCCGGCAACGATCCGCGCGCCTGGTCTTGAGGGATCAGGTTGATCCGAAGGTTCAACGGCCGCGGCGGCGCGACCGCCGGCAGGACTCGAAGCAGGATCCGGCCGTCGCCCTGGCCGATCATGCCGTTGTGGTCGAGGTCGAAGACCGGGTTGAACCGCGGCCCGCCGGCGAAGCTGACGTAGGCGTCGGTGAAGTTCCGCAGCGCTCCGACGGTGTCGTGGGCCCCGAACGTCTCGGGCGGGATCGTGGCGATCCGGGCCGGAGTCGCCCTGGCGATCGCGGGCGAGACGGCGCCGACGCGGAACAGCCGCCGCCCCTCCAGGGACTCGACGCGGGGCGCGTAGCTCGGCTTCCTCGAACGCATGGCTCCTCCGATCGGTTCGGGCGCGGGGGCGCCTGGGGGAACGATCGGACGAGGCGGCGGCCGTGGTCCAGAAAATCGCGCGGGACGCTTCGCCAAGCATGAACCGACGTCGGCTCCCGCGCCGGCGAGCCCCGGCTTCGATCGGCTCCGTTCGCGCGGGCGTCTCCGGGGTTTATAGTTGACGCAAATTATTTACGGTCAACGGTTTGATGTCTTAATATCGCTCGCGGAATTGGCTTCGAACGTCGAAGTCGCATTGTGAATCCGCGTGACTGGAGACGCTCGCGAAGCCCTTTCGCCCGCCCGTCGCCGCGATCGTCCGCGGTCGAACCGCCTTCACCAGCGCGGGGTCTTCCGAACCTCCTCGATTCCGTCTTCTCAATTGTCAAAGAGAGACCGCCACCCTCCATGATCCGCGGCCGTCGCCGCGGGATTTCAGGTTTTTCGAGCCGAGCGGGGAAATGCCGCGAATCGTCGCGAGCGCGTGGGACCGCGACGCCGGTTCGTTTTTCCGAACGGGCGTTCGGTTTTCCTGACCGTCACGGATTTCGGGGGCCTGAACGAGTCTTCCCCCCTCGCGGGGGAAGACAGACCGCGAAGCGGTCAGATGAGGGGGACGACG
>CALCIB010000112.1 GCA_937907525.1 uncultured Planctomycetales bacterium
CCCCCTCGCGGGGGAAGGTGGCCCGAAGGGCCGGATGAGGGGGAGGCGAGCAAGACCACCGTTGGGATCCCAAGCGGGTCGGGCGGTCTTTTGCGAACGTCAACGGTCGTCTGGCGCGTCGTCCCCCTCATCCGACCGCTTCGCGGTCTGTCTTCCCCCGCGAGGGGGGAAGACCGTAATGATCGTCGTTCACCCTTATGGGACAGACTCTTAGCCGCGTCCCGCGGGCTCCGCCGGACGCGGCGCCAACGCCGGGTTCTCGACCTCGCGGACGGCGAACCCGGTTCGAAAGACGCTGTGGCGGAACGAGTCGGCCAGGAACCGATCCGGATCCGGGTCGGGCTTGGCTTGCAGCCGCCGCCGCAGCCGCCAGCTCGCGTAGCCGGCCAAGAACGCCGCGTCGGCGAGGGCCGCGTACGCCGCGCCGTGGTTCTTCAGGAAGAACCGCCGACGGGCCTGGAACCAGTACGCCGGCCGTCGCTTGGGCCTCGTCGGAGCGGCCCCGAAAACCCCCGTCGACCGCCCCTCCAGGTGGACCACCTTGCTCGCCGGAACGTACCAAACCTCCCAGCCGGCGCGGCGGGCGCGCAACCCCATGTCGACGTCGTCGAAGTAGGTGTAGAGCCCGTCGTCCAGGACGCCGATCTCGTCGAGCGTCGACGACCGCAGGATCATGCTCGCGCCGGAGACCCAGTCGTAGCGGCCGGGCTTCGAGTGGTCGACCTTCAACCGGCCGCCGAGCAGGCCGGTCAGCAGCCCCAGGCGCAACCCCCGATCCAGTTCCGTGCCGATCCCGAAGGTCCGAAACGGCGACGCCTGGATCTCCCCCTCCGGGGAGAGAAGCTGGCTGCCGGCGATCCCGGCCCGCGGGTGGGCGTCCATGAAGTCGACCAGCGCCTTTACGGAGTCCTCGCGGACGATCGTGTCGGCGTTCAGGAGCAGGACGTACTCCGGGCGGTCGGCGGACGCCAGCGCCGGGCGGATCGCCGCGTTGTTGCCGCCGCAGAAGCCCTGGTTGACCTCCAGGACCGTCAGGTCGACCCACGACTCCCAGCCGTTCTCGGCGATCGCCCGGCGGAGCGTCTCGGCGGCCTCGGGTCCGGTGCCGTTCTCGCAGACGGCCACCCGCGCGCCGGGGACCCGGGCGATCTCCGGTCCCAGCGAGCGCAGGCAGTCGATCGTCAGATCGGGGACCTTGTAGCAAAGCACGACGACGAGCAGTTTCATGGGGCGGACGCTTGGAATGCGGAAGGGGAATTGGCGGATCGGCCGTCGGTTTAGTATGGTGTTTCGTGGCCGCCGTGACGGGGGACGCCGCGCGCGGCCCCGCCGACGAGCGACCATCGGGCGGGATCCGGCGGCGAGGAAGGCCGGACGGCGTATTCATTGAAGCCTCGGCGACGCGCCAGGACAAGGGCGGCCCGCCGGGGAGGGACGGATCGGCGTCGAGCGTCGGCTCGCGAGGGGGGGTAGGTGGACGATCGACTCGCGGACGTGCCCGTGTTCGTGCTCTGCGGCGGCCTGGGGACCAGGCTTCGCGAGGAGACCGAGGCCCGGCCCAAACCCATGGTCCCCGTCGGCAACCGCCCCATCGTCTGGCACATCATGCGGACCTACGCCCACCACGGGTTCCGGCGGTTCGTCCTCTGCCTGGGGTACAAGGCCGAGGTCGTCAAGTCGTACTTCCTCAACTACGCCTCGATGAACAGCGACTTCACCGTCGAGCTCAAGAGCAACAACGTCACGGTGCATTCCGTCGACCACGAGCAGGACTGGGAGGTGACGCTGGCGTTCACCGGCGAGTTGACCATGACCGGCGCCCGGGTCGCCCGCGCCGCGGCCAAGTACCTGGGCGACGCCCCCCGCTTCGCCGTCACCTACGGCGACGGCGTCACCGACGCCGACCTCGCCGCCGAGTACCGCTTCCATCGCGAGCGCGGCCTGCTCGGCACCGTCCTGGGGGTCAACCCCCCCTCGCGCTTCGGCGAGCTGAAGCTCCAGGGCGACCGCGTCGTCGAGTTCGCCGAGAAGCCCGAGTTCGCCGACGACTGGATCAACGGCGGCTACTTCTTCTTCGAACGCGACTTCCTCCCCTACCTGAGCGCCGAGGAGGGCTGCGTCCTGGAACGCGAGCCCCTGGTCAAGCTCGCCCGCGACGGCAAGCTCTCCATGCGCCGCCACCGGGGCTACTGGGCCTGCATGGACACCCAGCGCGACCTGGAGCAGCTCAACAAGCTCTGGGCCGCCGGAAACGCCCCCTGGGCCGTCCCCTGACACGCCGGCCGCCGCCGTCCGTATCATCCTCGTCCCGGCCCGCCGGCCTTCCCGCACCGCACCCGAGTCACGCCAACGAAAGAGCGCTCGACGCATCATGAAAGTCTTCGTCACGGGTCACAGAGGCTACATCGGTTCCCATCTGGTCGACGTCCTGAAGCGGGAGGGGCACCGGGTCGTCGGCTGCGACGTCCGCCTCTTCGACGGCTGCGAGTGGGAGCCGATCGTCCCCGCCGACGTCGACCTGGTCAAGGACGTCCGCAAGGTCGAGCACGCCGACCTGGCCGGCTGCGACGCCGTCATGCACCTGGCGGCCATCTCCAACGACCCCATGGGCGACCTTGACGCCCAACTCACCTTCGACGTCAACCGCGACGCCTCCATCCGCCTGGCCCGGATCGCCAAGGAGGCCGGCGTCCCCCGCTTCCTCTTCGCCGGCTCCTGCTCGGTCTACGGCCAGGGCGACAAGCTCGACCTGGAGGAGTCCGACCCGCTCAACCCCCTGACCGCCTACGCCAAGTCCAAGATCGACACCGAAACCGAAGTCTCCAAGCTCGCCGACGAAAACTTCGCCCCCACGTTCCTCCGCAACGCCACCGCCTACGGCCATTCGCCGGTCTTGCGGATCGACCTGGTCGTCAACAACCTGCTGGGCTCGGCGCTCGCCTACGGCGAGATCCGGATCATGTCCGACGGCTCACCCTGGAGGCCGCTCATCCACTGCCGCGACATCGCCAACGCCTTCCTGGCCCTGGCCCAGGCGCCCCGGGAGGTCGTCGGCGGCAAGGCGATCAACGTCGGCGCCAACGCCGAGAACTACCAGGTCAAGGACGTCGGCGACCGGGTCCAGAAGCTCATCCCCGACGCCAAGGTCACGTACACCGGCGAGGTCGGCCACGACCCCCGCAACTACCGCGTCAAGTTCGACCTGCTCTATTCGCTGCTTCCCGACTTCAAGCTCGAATACGACCTGACCTCCGGCATGGAGGAACTGCACCGCAAGATGGTCGAGCACGGGTTCTCCAAGAAGGACTTCGAAGGCGACCAGTTCGTCCGGCTCCGCACCCTCAAGCACCGCCTGGACCGATTGGCTTGATCCGAACCCCCGACGCGAACCTTCGAGAGACCCGCCGATGATCTTCACCGAGACGCCCGTCAAGGGCGCGTTCCTGATCGACCTGGAGAAACGGGGCGACGACCGCGGCTTCTTCGCGCGAGCCTTCTGCGAGAAGGAATTCGCCAGGGCCGGATTGGTCGACCGCTTCGTCCAGGTCAACAACTCGCTGAGCGCCCAGAAGGGGACGCTCCGCGGGATGCACTACCAGCTCGCCCCCGCCGCCGAGACCAAGCTCGTCCGCTGCATCCGGGGCTCGCTGTACGACGTGATCCTGGACTTGCGCGAGGGCTCGCCGACCTTCGGCGAGAGCTTCGGCGCCGAACTCTCGGCCGAGAACCGCCGGATGATGTACGTCCCCAAGGGCTTCGCCCACGGCTTCATCACCCTCTCCGACGACGCCGAGGCGTTCTACTTCGTCGACGAGCCCTATTCCCCCTCCCACGAGCGCGGGGTCCGCTGGAACGATCCGAAATTCGCCATCGCGTGGCCGATCCCGCCGGTCGTCCTCTCCGAGAAGGACGCCAACCAGCGCGACTTCGACCCGGCCTGGCACCTGGCCGCCTCCTGAACCCTGGACGTCGAGCCTCAAGGCATCATGAAGATACTTTTCACGGGCGCCAGTTCGTTCACGGGTTCCCGGTTCGTCCGCGAGCTGGCCGCGGCCGGCCACGACGTCACGGCCGTGCTTCGCAAGAAACCGGAGGAATACCCCGACGCCGTCCGCCGCGCGCGGGCCGAGGCCGTCGTCAAGGTCGCGACGCCGGCTTACGGCGCGTCGTTCGGCGACGAGGCGTTTTTGAATCTGCTTCGCGACGGCCGCTTCGACGTCCTCTGCCACCACGCGGCCGACGTCACCGACTACAAGAGCCCCGACTTCGACGCCGTCGCCGCCGCGGCCAACAACTGCCATAACCTGCCGGCCGTCCTGTCCGCGTTCAAGCGGGGCGGGGGGCGGCGGATCGTGTTGACCGGCTCCGTCTTCGAGGGGGGTGAGGGCGCCGGCTCCGACGGTTTGCCCGACTTCTCCCCCTACGGCCTCTCCAAGCGGCTGACGGCCGAGACGTTCCGGTACTATTGCCGCCGCGACGGGTTGTCGCTGGGCAAGTTCGTGATCCCCAATCCGTTCGGCCCCTTCGAGGAGCCGCGGTTCACCGCCTACCTGATGAAGAAGTGGCTCGCCGGCGAGAAGGCCGCCTGCTCCAGCCCGGCCTACGTCCGCGACAACATCCCCGTCTCGCTTCTGGCGAGGGCTTACGCCGCCTTCGTGGGCGGCCTTTCCGACGAACCCGGCTTCACGAAGCTGGGCCCCGTCGGCTACGCCGAGAGCCAGGGGACGTTCACCCTCCGACTGGCCGCGGAGATGCGGAAGCGGCTCGACCTGCCGTGCGAGGTCGACCTCCTGAAGCAGACCGACTTCCCCGAGCCCCGCGTTCGGATCAACGTCGACGTCCTCGACCACGACGCCCTCGGCTGGGACGAGTCGGCCGCCTGGGACGGCATGGCCGAATACTACCGGAAGGGCCGACTCGGCTGACCGCCCCGGCCGATCGAGGACGACCCATGAACATCGCCATCGTCGGCTGCGGGTTCGTCGCCGATTACTACGTCGCCACGCTCGCCGCCTATCCCGATCTCAAGGTCGTCGGCGTCTTCGACCGCGACCCGGCGCGAACGGACCACTTCGCGCGCTTCCACGGTCTACCACGGTTTGATTCGCTCGACGCCCTCCTGTCCGACGACCGCGTCGAGCTGGTCCTCAACCTGACCAACCCCGGGAGCCATTACGAGGTCTCCAGGGCGGCGCTCTCGGCCGGCAAGCACGTCTACAGCGAGAAGCCGTTGGCGATGGAGACGGACCAGGCCCGCGAACTGGTCGATCTGGCCGAGGCGAGAGGGCTGCAACTGGCCTCGGCCCCGTGCGGCCTGCTGGGCGAGACGGCCCAGACCGTCTGGAAGGCCCTCCGCGAAGGCCGGATCGGAACGCCCCGGCTCGTCTACGCCGAGATGGACGACGGCATGGTCCCCAGGATGGCCTATCGAAGCTGGAAAAGCGCCTCGGGAATCCCCTGGCCGGCGAAGGACGAATTCGAGGTCGGCTGCACCTTCGAGCACGCCGGCTACTACCTGACGTGGTTCCCCGCCTTCTTCGGCCCGGCGCGGACCGTCACGGCGTTCTCGGCGACCCTCCTGCCCGACAAGCAGACCGACGAGCCGCTTGACGTCAACGCCCCCGACTTCTCGGTCGCCTGCGTCGCGTTCGAGTCCGGCGTGGTCGCGCGGCTGACCTGCTCCATCGTCGCGCCTCACGACCATTCGCTGCGGATCGTCGGCGACGACGGCGTCCTGAGCACGCGCGACTGCTGGTATTATCGATCGCCGGTTCGGATCCAGCGGCCGTTTCGGATCCGCCGTCGGACCCTCATGTCGCCGAAGATGCGTTACCCCCTCGTGGGGCCGAACATGGGCCGATACAAGTACCGGGGGTCCCAGCAAATGGACTTCGCCCGCGGCGTGGCCGAGACGGCCGAGGCGATCGCCCATGGCCGGCCCAACCGGGTCGGCGCCCGCTATGGCTTGCACGTCAACGAGATGGTCGTCGCCATCAGCAAGGCCGGCGCCGACTCGTCCGCCTACGAGATGACCACCACGTTCGACCCGGTCGCGCCGATGCCCTGGGCCGAGTGATCGCCCGCGATCCGACGGAGGACCGCCCCGTGACCACCGCCGACGCCAAGCCGATCCGATGGGCCGTCCTGGGGACCGGCGCGATCGCCCGCGCCTTCGCGGCGGACCTGCGGCTCCTTCCCGACGCCGCGCTCGTCGCCGTCGGCTCGCGACGTCCGGAGCGGGCCCGCGCGTTCCTCGACGCCTTCGGCGCCCCCGGCCGCGGCCGGGTTTACGGATCGACCGAGGAACTGGCGCGCGACCCGGACGTCGACGTCGTCTACGTCGCCACGCCCCACGTCCGCCACGAGGACGACTGCGTCGCCCTTCTCGAAGGAGGCCGGGCCGTCCTTTGCGAGAAGCCGTTCGCCGTCGACGCCGACGAGGCCCGCGCCGTCGCCGCCGCCGCCCGTCGCGCCGGGGCCTTCTGCATGGAGGCGATGTGGACGCGCTTTCATCCCCTGATCGTCAAGGTCCGCGACCTGGTCGCCGCCGGTCGGATCGGTCGGATTCGGCTCCTCGTCGCAGACTTCGGCTATCCGACGTCCTACGATCCCGCGTCCCGCTTCTTCAACCCCGCGCTGGGGGGCGGGACGCTGCTGGATCGCGGCGTCTACACGGTCTCGCTGGCTCATATGCTCCTCGGTCGGCCGTCCGGGATCGTCGGCCGCGCGGCGTTCGCGCCCACGGGCGTCGACGAGCAGGAGACGGCGATCCTGACTTACGACTCCGGCGCCCAGGCCGTCTTGACGTCGTCGCTGCGGAGCCGACTGCGCAACGAGGCCGTCATCGTCGGGACCGAGGGGACCGTCCGGATCCACGAGCCGTTCTTCGTCCCGACCCGGGTGACGTTGACCGGCCACGTCGAGCCCGTCGGCCCGATCCCGGAGGCGGCCGGCGGCCCCGGCGGTTGGAGGGCGAAGCTCAGGCGAAGCCCCCTGGCGCGTCGGATCGTCGGCGACGTCGTCAAGCCGATCGTCCGGACGCTCAAGCGCGACGGCGAGACCTTCGCCGCGCGCGTCCCCGGCGGCGGCTACCAGTTCGAGGCCGTCGAGGTCATGCGCCGAATCCGCGCCGGCGAGCGCGAAAGCCCCCTCATGACCCTCGACGACTCGATCGCCGTCCTGGAGACGCTCGACGCCCTCCGGCGCTCCTGGGCCCCGGCCTGAGCCCGCCGCGGCTACCGGCCGGCCGGCGGGAACGTCGGCCGGTCGATCTCGCCGCGGATCGCCAGGATCGCCCGGTCGAGTTCGACGTCGCGGTCCAAAGGCGGCGGCGGGTCTTCGTCCCATTCGTAACGCCGAAGCGCCTCCAGGACCGGCAGGGCCGCGGCGGCGGCGGGACCGATGCCGGCCAGGGCGTCGAACACGGTCTTGGGCCAATCGTCGGTATCCTCCGTCGCGGCTCCCCGACGCTTCAGGTGGCCTTCCAGGTAGACGACGAGCGGACCCGTCGCCGGGGCCGCCCCGGGGCCCAGCGCGGCGAGCGTCCGGCAGACTCGTTCGTGGGCGCCGTCGTGGGACCAGTCCGGGTCGTACTCCTCGAAGGAGTCCATCGCCTCGATCAACGTCGGGACGATCCGATCGGCGAAGGCGGGGAAATGCCTCAGCGCGACGATCGCCTCACCCCGCTCGTACATGACTTCATCGACGCGGCCCGGGTGGTATTCCAGCGGGATCCACCGCGGAGGCTTCGGCGAAGCCATCTCCAGGATGAAGTCCAGAACGTCCTCCCGGCCCGCGCCGACGGCCGCGAGGGCCTCGACCGTTCCCCAGGTGTTCGGCTGTCGGGCCCGCTCCATAAGGAGGTCCGCGGCCTCGTCCGCGCGTCCCGCGAGGGGCGGACCCGCTCGGGCCAGGCATCGGGCCGCGCCGGCGCGCGCCGTCTCGGATCGCGAGCCCAACCGCGTGATGAGCGCGTCGACCACCGCCGGGTCGTCGCGGCCGATCGACCCCAGGGCGCGCGCCGCGTCGAACCAGGAATCGGCGGTCTGGGCGTCGAGACTCGCGAGGAGTCCCGGAGCGAAGTCCGCGGCCGGCGGGCCGATCCGCTCCAGGGCCTCCAGCGCGTCTCCTCGCTGGCTCGAATCGCGGTCGAGCATTAATCGCAGGCCGGGACGGTCGGCCAGCAAGGCCACGTCGAGGGCCGTGAAGATTATGTACGAAGCCAGGCCAGCCGGGCTCATCGCCTCGGCGCCGGCGAAGATCTCGCCATCGGCCTTCATGCCTCGGCTCAGGGTCGCGCGAAACCATCGGCAGAGGCGTTTGGCGGCCTCCGCCCGCTCGGCGTCGTCGCCGGCCGCCTCCAGGCGCCGGCCGATCCGCTTGACGTACTCGTCCGGTTCCGCCTCGGATCGGCGCCGCGATTCGTCGGCCCGCCGCAACCACTCGTCGTGGATCGCCATCCGGTAGAGGATCAGCCGGCGGACGAAGTCCGCCGTCGGGAACTCCGGTCGGGCGACGGCGTCGCGGACGGCCGCGGCGAATCGCTCGCTCTGACCGGAGTCCCGGTCGTACTCCTCCCAGTCCAGGTCGCTCAGTTCGGTATGGGCGTAGGCGACGCCGAACGACATCCCTTGCAGGACGTCGCCGGCCTTCTCGCGGGTCGGCCGGTCGTCGGCGACCAGGTCCGTCAGCCAGGCCGACAGCGGCCGGCCTTCGCGGACGAAGGAGAAATCGGGGCGGACCTTGGCCATGACCGGGCCTCCAAGGGACGACGGCGGGACGGGCGCCGCCGATCAGTCACGCGCGGGCGGCTTGAGGTTCGCGGGCGTCGCGAGGCTCGCGCGCCAGGCTTTCGCGGATCATGGCGAGGAGCTTGTCGGCCTCGATCGCGACGTCGTGGCGCTCGGCGACTCGGGCGGCGCCGCGACGGCCCATCGCCTCCAGATCGGCCGGGGACGCGGCGAGGACTTCGCGGAGGGCGACGGTCAGGGCCTCGACGGAGGAGGGGGGGACGAGCCAGCCGTTCTCGCCCGGTCGGACCAACTCCGGAATCCCGGCGACCCAGGTCGTGACCGCGGGGCGGCCCAGGGCCAGGGCCTCCATCAAGACCACCGGCAGACCCTCGGCGAAGCTGGGCAGCACCAGGGCGCGGGAGTTCAAGATGTAATCGCGCACCTCGGCGTTGCTCCGCCACCCCGCCAGGCGGACCCGGTCGCGAAGGTCCAGGCGGTCGATCATCGCCTCGATCTCGCCTTGCAGCGGCCCGCCGCCGACGAGGGTCAACTCGAAGTCGACGCCCCGGTCCTTGAGCGCCCCGGCCGCCTCGACGAGGACCGGCAGCCCCTTCTGTTCGGCGAACCGGCCGACGCAGACCAGGCGGGGCGCCTCCGGGATCGGGACGGGATCGACCTTGAGGAACGTCGGATCCAGGCCGCAGCGGACGACGCGGATCTTGGTCCATTGGTCGTGGGGGACCCAGCGGCGAAGCTGGCTCCGGCCGAACTCGCTGATCGCCACGGCGAACGCCGAGGCCGCGATCTTGAGGTCGAGCCCCAGGGCGCGCGGGCCGTCGAACTCCTCCGGGCCGTGGGTCGTGAAGCTGAACGGCGGGCCCCCCAGCGCCCGGCAGAGCAGGGCGACCGCGGTCCCGTTGGTCCCGTAGTGCGCATGGACGTGCTCGACGCGGGCCTGGCGGAGCCAGTCGAGCAGCACGCACGCCTCCGCCAGATAAACCAGGTGGCGGAGGATCCCGGCGCCGGTCGACGCGCCTCGGCGGCCCAGCTTGACCGCGCTCGCCAGGGCCGACAGGAACCGTCGCGGGCGAACCGCCGCCGTCTTGACCAGCCCCGTCGCCAGACCGACGGCGCCGACCTCCAGGATGGCCCGCGTCCGCCGGTCCTCCGCCAGGTCGTCCGGGTCCACCAGGGGCGTCGCCCAGCGCCGAAGCGTGACGCGGACGACGTCGGCCCCCGCCGCCTCCACGCCGAGCAACTCCCGGCGGATGAAGCTGGCGCTGGTCATGGGGTAGATGTTGACGAGATAGGCGATCCGCGGCGGGTCGGCGTTCACGGCGTCTCCAGGTCGTCGAGGATCAAGGCGGCGGCGGCGGCCAGGTCGGCCGCGGCGAAGGCCCGGCCGGCGTCGACCGGCGTCGGCAACTGGTCGAGAGCCGCGTTCGCGCCCACGAGGACGCCACGACACCCGGCGCCCAGGCCGGCGAGGACGTCGCTGATTCGGTCGCCGACCATCCACGACCGCGAAAGGTCCAGCCCCAATTCCTCGGCGGCGCGAAGGAGCATTCCGGGTCTCGGCTTGCGGTCGGGGTGCTCGGCTTCCGGGCCGTCCGGGGCGTGGGGACAGTGATAGATCGCGTCCAGCGCGGCGCCCTCGGCGGCGAGGAGGCGCTCCAGCTCGTCGTGGATCGCGCGGAGGCCGGCCTCGGAGAGCAGGCCGCGGCCCACCGCCGACTGGTTGGTCGCCAGCGCCAGGGCGAAGCCGGCGCGGCGAAGCTCGACCAGGGCGCGGGCCGCTCCGGGGAGGAGGCGGAGTCCGGCGGGGTCGGTCAGGTAGGGGACGTCGGCGACCAGCGTGTCGTCGCGGTCCAGGAAGACGGCGCGGCGGAGGCGGGGCGGCGCGGTCGGTTCAACGTTCACGGCCCGCCTCTTGGGGGGCGGGGGTCGGGGCGTGGCCGGCCCGGGGCGGCTCATGGACGGCGTCGAGGCCGCGGAGGAGGCGTCGGAGCTTCATCCGGCCCAGGAACGCCGCGTTGGCCATGTATCGGGACGTCAGCCGCCGCGGCTCCTGAAGCATTCGGAAGAGCCATTCCAGGTTCGCCCGTTGCATCCACAGCGGGGCGCGGACGAAGCGGCCGGCGGCGAACTCCATCGAGGCGCCCAGTTGGACCGTCATCGGCGCTCCGATCCGCGGGACGTTCTCCACCATCCAGCGCTCGCCTCGGGGCTGGCTGAACGCGGCGATGATCAGATCGGGTTTGGCGGCGCGGATCTCGTCCAGAATCGCCTCGTGCTCCCGGTCGGAAAGCTCGCGATGCGGCGGGCAGACGGCGCCGGCGATCGTCAGGCCGGGATACCTCGCCGTCAGCGCCGCGGCGGCCTGCTCGGCGACGCCCGGCGGCGCGCCCAAGAGGAGGACCCGGCGCCCCGTCCGCGCCGCCATCTCGCAGAGGCGGAAGATCAGGTCCGAGCCCGCCACCCGCTCCGGCAGCGGCCTGGGGAGTTCGCGGGAGGCCCGCACGATCGGCCAGCCGTCGGCCATGACGAAGGCGGCGGCGCGGTTGATCGCGGTCTGGCCCGGGGTCCGGTGCGTCAGCATCACGTAATGCAGATTGGCCGAGATCAGGAACGACGGCTCGCCGCGCTCGATCAGGGCGTCGACCGCGTCGACCGTCTGGTCGAGCGTCAACGGGGCGAAGGGGACCCCCCAGACCCAGACCGGCGGCGGGACCGGATCGGAGGCGGAAACGGGAGCGGGGGCGGTCACGCGCGCCTCGGGGCCGCGACGGGGCCGATGGGACGGGCGGCGGTCGCCTCCTCGTCGTCGAAGAGCCAGGAGAGCAGCCACAACTCCGAGCCCACCAGGACCAGCGCCAGGGGCATCATCAGGTATCCCGACCAGTCGTGCGCCCGTTCGTGGGCCAACTCGCCCTCCAACAGGTAGTAGAGCCAGCCGGTGGCGACGATCCGGCAGACGTTGCTGATCAGGGCGATGGGCAGCGCGCTCGCCAGCACGACGAGGCGCTTCCAGGTCGGCATCGGGACCAGGGTCACCGTCGCGGTGACGGTGGCGGCCAGCGTCATCAGCATGGAGAGGCCGTTGCAGGCCTGGGCCACCTCCAATTGCTGCGGCCCCCGAGGGGTCGCCAGGGTGATCACGTTGCCCGTGGCGACCACCCACAGGCCGGTGAGTTGAAGCATGAAGGAACTGCCGATCGTGGCGATCCGCTGCAAGGGGAGGGCGACCATCGTGTTGACCGCCCTCGGCAACGGCAGCATGAACACCAGGAACAGGATCGCCGGCCACGCCCGCTTCAGCAATTCCCACCCGCCGAGGACGTGGACGATCAGCATCGCGGCCGGGATCAGCGTGGCGTTCTCCATCCAGGACATGCCGCGCTCGTAGGCGAGGATCCGCGCCGCCAGGATCGCGGCCAGCGCCCCCCAGGCGAGCCAGGAGACGCGCGGCGGCGACCACTCGAACGGATGATCGACCAACCGTCGCCAGAGGATGACCGCGGCGATCGGGACCACGAGGAAGCCGTGGGAGTAGTTCGGCTCGTTCTCCCAGATCGTCGCCAGGTCGAGGACGTTCGGCGCGTAGGCGAAGGCCAGCAAGGCCGCCCCCGCCAGCGCCGAGGGGAGCCAGGGCGCCTCGCGGAGTCGGCCCAGCGACGCCGACGGCGCGGGACCGGCGGAAGGGGGGTAGGCCGGGGATTGTGACAACGATGGGCCCCTTGGCTTGGGGGTTCGCGGGGAGGCGGTCGCCGACGCCGATCGTCGGCGGCCCGGAACTCGGGGGTTCGCGGGTCGGGTCCGGATCGATCCGCGGTCAGCCGGCGGAGGTCGCGTCGGCCGAGCCCTCGGGGTCGGGCTGTTGCCGGCTGAAGGCGTAATGTCCGTAGTAGGAGTCCGAGGTCCGCATGCCGTTGATCACCGTCCCCAGCACGGGGATCCCGGCCAGGTCGAGCTGGCGGCGGGCGCGTTCCACCTGGGGCGCCCGGCTGATCTCGAACCGCGCGGCCAGCACCACGCCGTCGGTCCAGCGGCCCATGATCAGGGCGTCGGGGACCGGCAGGACCGGCGGCGAATCGATGATGATCATGTCGTAAAGCTGCCGCAGCCGGGCGATCAGGATGCCGAAGTTCCGGCTCTGGAAGATCCGGGCGGTGTCGGAGATCGGCGTGCCGGCGCCGAGCAGGTGGAACGTCCCCCCCTGCACGGGGATCGCCAGGTCCTCGACGTTCAGGCCGTCGTCGGCCAGGGCGTCGCTGAGCCCCGGGCCCTCGGGGACGTCCAACAGCGGGCAGAGCGAGGCCCGCCGCAGGTCGGCGTCGATCAGGAGCGTGGCGTGGCCGGCGTGGCCGCAGCGGGCCGCCAACTGGGCGGCCAGGGTCGTCTTCCCCTCGCCGCTGACGGCGCTGCTGATCAGGACGCAGCGGCCCAGGCCGGCCTCGGGCGCGTCGCCGCAGACGGCGAACCGCAGGTGGTCGAGCCGTTGGATGAAGCGGTCGATCTGGTCCCCCTCCCCCGGCGCCCCCAGCCTCCTGGGCGTCCGCGTCATCGGGATCGGCGGCAGCGAGTAGACCTCGGACTGCACCCGCGTCGACAACGCGTCCGGGTCGCCGACCCGCTCGGCCTTGATCTCCAGCAGGGCGAAGAGGCCGACGAGCAGGGCGAGCACGCCCATCGGCGCCGCGGCCATCAGCTTCAACCGCTTGTTCTTGTCCGTCGGCTGCTTGGGGACCACGGCCGGGTCGGTCAGCTCGACGCGCACCAGATCCCGGTTGGTGCTGAACGTCAGGTCCTGGAGCTTCCGGGAGACGACCGTCTCGTCCGAGGACATCCTCTGGATCTCGTTCTGCAGGAACTGGGCCCGGTACGTGGCCGAGTTCGACTGCTGGCTCTCGACCTCGACGTTGGCCAGCAGCGTCTGGAGCGACGTCCGCCTGCGCTCCAGGTCCTCCACCTCGTCCCGCAGCTCCTGGACCGTCTTCCGCCGCGACGCGCCCGCCGCCGCGACGTCCTCGACCGGGGCGTCCCCCGCGGCCAGGACCATGTTCCGGATCGCGTGGTAGCTCTCCCGCCAGCGCGCGGCGATCTCCGTCTCCAACTCTTTCTTCCGGGAGACGTTGGCGACCAGCGCGGGGTCGTTCCGGCGCCTCGTCCCCTTCTGGATGTACTCCACCCGGCGTTCGATCTCGTCCTTCTGGGCGTAGAGCTCGGCGATCGCCGGGTCGTTGCGGAACTCGAACTCGACGCGACGCTCCACCTCCTCCTTCGAGAGCGTCGACCCGTCGGCCGCGGTCGGGTCCACCTGGGTCGCGTCCTGGAAGTCCCGGGTCCGCCCCTCCAGGCGGGACTTGGCGGTGATCAACTCGATGTCGAGCTCCAAAAGTTGCGACTTGAGCCGCGCCAACTGCTCCAGCGACACGTTCCGCGTCGTCGTCCCCGCGGCCCCGTCGCCCGGTTCCTCGGCCGCGAGGGGCGCCCTCGGGGCCTGGAGGCTGCCGGCGTCCACCCCGCCGTCGATCAGCGCGGAGAGCTGGTCCTCCCTCTCCTTGCGCTCCGACCGCATCTGGGCCAGCTTGGTCTGGAAGTTCCGCTTCAAGACCTCGTCCGCGCCCGATTGGTAGTCGTTGTAGGCGTCGAGGTACGCGGCCACCACCGCGTTGACGATCGCCGCGGCCTGCACCGGGTCGTCCAGCTCCAGCGCGACGGTCACGTAGTTGGTGTTCTTCAGGTTGGTGATGCGGAGCTGCTTCTCCAGGTCCGTCACCGGCGAGGTCGAGCCCTTGACGAACGACAGCGACGCGATCGTGGGGTCGCCCAGCGCCTTGTCGAGCACCTGGTTGGTCCGCATCCGGCCCATCTCGGTCTCGATCGCGATGGTGCGGTCGTCCACCAGGCCCATCGCCTTCGCGCCGCCGAAGAGGTCCGGCTGGGTGGGCTGCACCAGAAGCCGGCTGTACGCCGTGAATTTCGCCTTCACCTGGGTGTGGATCGCGTAGACCAACGGCGCCGAGACGACCAGCCAGAGCCCGAGGATCTTCCACCAACTCCGCAACAGACCCCGGAGGACGCCCACCGGATCGACCTGAAGCGTCCCGGCGTCCGCCGTCGGGGCCGGCCGCCGCGCCAACGTCCCGGGCGACGCCGCGCCTCGGAACGGCGCCGGCGGCGCGGGCGGGCCCGGCCGAACCGGCAACATCGAATCGCGCCTGTCGGAGGTGTCCATCGGTTCGGTACTCGGAGAAGGTGGGGTCGCGAGGAGGCCGACCCGATCGCTTTCGCCCGCCCCCGAGGCGGCCCTCGGGAAACTGTAATCCAAGGCCGTCGAAACCGTCAAACCGATTCGACCCCCTCCCGCGGCCCCCCCGCGTTCCAGGACGAAACCCCCGTCGATGTACGGAACGGAACGCGAGGCGTGTCGCGGACGCGCCCGGAAATCGAGCCCCGCCGGCCCGCCGGGCTCAGGGCGCCGCCGCGGCCCGGACGCGGTTCTCGACGTCGGCCACCAGGGCGGCGAGCAAGTCATGGACGTCCTCGCCCCGGGACTTGGAATCCCGCGCGACGCGGTCGATCTGGATCTTGAACATCCCCGGATTGTAGCGGAACTGCTTCCAGCGGCTCCCCATGTCGGGGACCCAGACGCCCGCGTTGCGGAACGAGTGGAACGCCTCGTTCACCTGCGACGCCCCCCCCTCGGTTCGACCGTACAGGGCGTGGCGGAACAGGGCGTCGGGCGCGCCGTCGATCCCGGCGATCGTCACGTCGTCGGGCGCCGCCAGCGGGGCGTAGCCGCTCGACGGATAGCAGACGTCGGGAGTGTGTCCGAAGACCAGCAGGGCCGGACCGTAAAGGACCAGCGCCGTGACCCGGTCGCCGGTGGCTTCGTTCTGGTAGGTTCGGATGACGTGATCGGTCGAGCCGGCGATCCGCGCGATCCGGGGGTCGAGCGTCGTCTCCGCCCCGTCCACCATCCGCCAGCCCCCCAGGAGCGTCGCGACGTCCTTGATGGGGAAGGGGGATTCGCGGCTTTGGACCTCCAGGGTCGCGAACTGGTGGTCCCGCCAGTAGCGGTAGCCGCCGGATCCCCCCAGTAAAAGACCGATCAAGATCAGGTTGCGGACCTCGATCCGCCGACGGGCCGGCTTCCGCGCCGCCTCCGCCTCCGCCTTCGAATCGTCGCGCCTCGCCTCGCCCTGGCCGGGGGCGTCCGTCTGGTCGAGCAGAGCGTGTTCCATGATGGGTCTTCCTGGGCGGCCGGGAGAACCGGGCGGATTGCGACGACGCCCGTGGATGCGCCGTCGTCGATTATGCCATCGTCAAGTCCCGTTCTTCAAGGTCCGACGATGAAAGTCTCGCGCGCGTCTATAAAAATCATCTAGCTTGGGAACGGTCCCGAGTCCAGTCGGCCGCGGCCGCTCGACTGGCTTCCCGCCGGGCGTCGTGTTACCTTGAGGCTCGTCGGCGACGGAAGACCGGGACGCGAGGGCCGGCCGGCTCGCGAATCGACGGGGACGAGGACGAGCATGACGGCGATCCTGGGCGTCTCCGCCTTCTACCACGATAGCGCCGCCGCCCTGGTCGTCGACGGCCGGATCGCCGCCGCCGCCCAGGAGGAACGCTTCACCCGCGTCAAGCACGACGCCGCCTTCCCCGCCAGGGCCGTCGACTACTGCCTCGCCGAGGCCGGGCTCCGACCCCAAGACGTCGACCACGTCGCCTTTTACGACAAGCCCCTGACCAAATTCGAACGCCTCCTGGAAACCTATCTGGCGTTCGCCCCCGTCGGCTTCCGGAGCTTCCGCCTGGCCGTCCCGCTCTGGCTCAAGGACAAGCTCCACATGCGGCGGACGATCCGCCGCGCCCTCGGCGAGCGCTGCCGCGCCAAAATCGTCTTCACCGACCACCACGAAAGCCACGCCGCCAGCGCGTTTTTCCCGAGCCCCTTCGATCGCGCCGCCATCCTCACCCTCGACGGCGTCGGCGAATGGAGCACCACCACCGTCGGCGTCGGCGAGGGCTCGCGGATCGAGCTTCTGGAGCACGTCGCCTTCCCGCACTCGCTGGGGCTGCTCTACTCCGCGTTCACCTATTACTGCGGCTTCAAGGTCAACAGCGGCGAATACAAGCTGATGGGCCTGGCGCCCTACGGTCGTCCCGTCCACAGGGACGCGATCCTGGGCCGCCTGATGGATTTGAAGCCCGACGGCAGCTTCCGGCTGGACATGGACTACTTCCAGTACTGCCAGGGACTGACCATGACCGGCCGCCGGTTCCACGACCTCTTCGGCGGCCCCCCCCGCGCCCCCGAGTCGGACCTGGAACAGCGCCACATGGACCTGGCCGCCAGCATCCAGGACGTGACCGAGGAGGTGGTCCTGCGGATCGGCCGCCACGCCGCGCGCAAGACCGGCGCCGAAAACCTGGTGATGGCCGGCGGCGTGGCCCTCAACTGCGTCGCCAACGGCCGGCTGCTTCGCGAGGGCCCCTTCAAGGACGTCTGGATCCAGCCCGCGGCCGGCGACGCCGGCGGCGCGCTGGGCGCGGCCCTGTTCGTCTGGCATCAACTCCTGGAAAAGCCTCGGAATCCCGGCGGCCGCGACTCCCAACGGGGGAGTTTCCTCGGCCCCAGCCATTCGAACGACGAAATCGCCCGCTTCCTGGCGACGCGAGGCGTCGAGTCCGTCCCTTGCGAGTCGGCCGCCGAGCTCGACGAGCGGGTCGCCGGGCTGCTGGCCGACGGCAAGATCGTCGGCTGGTTCCAGGGCCGGATGGAGTTCGGCCCCCGCTCCCTGGGCGCCCGCAGCATCCTCGGCGACCCCCGCTCGCCGACGACCCAGGCGACGATGAACCTCAAGATCAAGTTTCGCGAGAGCTTCCGCCCCTTCGCCCCGGCCGTCCTCCGCGAACGCGCCTCCGACTGGTTCGAGATCGACCCCGACCACGAAAGCCCCTACATGCTCCTGGTCGCCCCCGTCCGCGAGGAGAAGCGGACGCCGATCGACCCCGAGACGCTCCGGACGATGGCGGACGACCCCGACCTCCGCCGCCGCGTCAACGTCGTCCGCTCGGAAGTCCCCGCGATCACCCACGTCGACTACTCGGCCCGGCTCCAGACCGTCGACGCGGAGCGCAACCCGCGGTTCCACGGCCTGATCTCGGCCTTCGAGCGGCTCACCGGCTGCCCGATCCTGGTCAACACCAGCTTCAACGTCCGGGGCGAGCCCATCGTTTGCACCCCCGAGGACGCCTACCGCTGCTTCCTGGCGACCGACATGGACGCCCTGGTCCTGGAGGACCACCTCCTGATCAAGGACGAGAAGACCAGGGCCGCCGCCGACGTCCGCGAACGCCACCTGTCCCAGTTCCAACTCGACTAAGCCGAGCCGAGGACGACCGCGATGCAGTGGTCCGACATCCCCTTCGACCCCTCCCGTAAAACGCTCCGGGAGTTCGGCCTGCTCTGCCTGGCGGTCTTCGGCGCGCTGGCGCTTTACGAGGGCCTCCACCGCGGCCACGCGACGGCCGCGACGGTCCTGGGGGCGCTGGCGGTCGTCGGCGGCCTGCTGGGGACGCTCGCGCCGGGGATCTTGCGGCCGGTCTTCGTCGGCTGGATGATCGCCGCGTTCCCGATCGGCTGGACGATCTCGCTGATCGTGACGGCCGTGATGTTCTACGGCCTGTTCACGCCCATCGGCCTGGTCTTCCGCCTGATCGGCCGCGACGTCCTGGACCGGAGGCTCCAACCCGACGCCGAAACCTACTGGACGCCCAAGACGACCCCATCGGACCCCCGGCGCTACTTCAAGCAATTCTGACCTCCATATTCCATCGGAATCCGTCCATGAGCGAACCCGACCCCCGCACCGAGTTCGAGAAGGCCGCCGCCGAGGCCGGCGACGAGGGCCTCGCCGCCGAGTTCCTGGCCTTCCTCAAAGAGAACAAGAAGTGGTGGCTCTTGCCGATCGTGATCGTGATGCTCCTTCTGGGCGTCCTGATCTACCTCTCCGGCACCGCCGCCACGCCGTTCATCTACACGTTGTTCTGATCGATCGGCGTCCATTGAAACCGCGCCTGTCGGGAGCGACGAACGGCCTTCCCCCCTCGCGGGGGAAGGTGGCCCGAAGGGCCGGATGAGGGGGAGGCGGGCAAGAAGGCCGTGGGAATCCCAAGCCGGCTGGCCGGGCTTCTTTCGACGTTTCGGCGGCTTCCGGTCGCGTCGTCCCCCTCATCTGACGCCTTCGGCGTCTGTCTTCCCC